>JAIEMG010000288.1 GCA_019752375.1 Gemmataceae bacterium
AGATACTGTCCGGGACCAGACACAGCAAAGCCCTCCTTGGCCAGTTGATCTGGCCAAGGAATTTACAGCATTCGCCCGATTGAGTCATCGTCAAGATGCCTCTTTTGATGCTAAAGACTCCAAAAAAGCGATGCTTTCCGGCATCTGCCCGTAGAGAATGGACAGCTACCCGGCGGCCGGCCCGTTTTTCATGCTACGAGACCGTCTTGGTCGACTCCAGCAGAATGACCGGAACCGTTGGAGCGAGGTTCGATCCGGGGCGTTTCCCACACGCGGTTTGCCAGGGTGCAACGGCGCGATGCCCTCGAAGGAAGGGCAGGAAACGCCCAACATCACCCACAAGGGAATCACGCGCCATGCCCTACGCAGCCGAAATCAGCCGGGCGAACCCGACCTGCTTTCTGTTTCTGGTCGACCAGTCCGGCTCCATGGCCAAGCCCTTCGGTGGTCAGGCCGGCAAGAGCAAAGCTCAGGGAGTCGCCGATGCCATCAACCGCTTGCTGCAGAACCTGGCGATCAAGTGCGCCAAGTCCGAAGGCATCCGTGACTATTTTCACGTCGGCGTCATCGGTTACGGCAAACAGGTGGCTCCGGCCTTCGGTGGCACCCTGGCCAGCCGCCGCCTCGTTCCCATCCGCGAACTTGCGGACCATCCCCTGCGGGTCGAAGAGCGAATTCGCACATTGGACGACGGGGCGGGGGGGCTGCTCCAGCAACGCTTGAAGTTTCCCGTCTGGCTTGAGCCGACCGCGGCGGGCAAGACGCCGATGTGCCAGGCACTGAACCTGGCCCGCGAGATCCTTCAGGAGTTCATCGGAGCGTTTCCCGGTTGCTATCCGCCGCTGGTGCTCAACATCAGCGATGGTGCGGCCACGGACGGCTCCCCGGAACCGGTGGCCGGCGCCCTGCGTGCCATGGCGAGCCGCGACGGCAACGTCCTGCTCTTCAACGCCCATCTCTCTTCCCAGGTCATGCAGGCCATCGAATTTCCAGATAGCGAGGAGAACCTTACCGAGGCGTATTCCCGGCTCTTGTTTCGGATCTCGAGCCCCCTGCCGGAGAAGATCCGAGCGGCAGCGCGGAGCGAAGGGATGTCGGCGACCGAGACGGCACGCGGTTTTGTCTTCAACGCTGATCTCGTGGCGGTCATCCGTTTCCTGGACCTCGGCACCCGGGTTGCCCAGAATCTCCGCTGAACGGTCGAGGTGAGGCATGCGCTGGCAGTCATTTTTCCTCCCGAAGCGCGGCCACAGCGCCGACGAGTTTGAGGACGCCTTTGCGGGCGACCCGGTCGCCGGTCGCTTCGCCATTGCCGACGGCGCCGCGGAATCGTCCTTTGCCGCACTCTGGGCTCGTCTCCTGGTCGAAGCTTTCGTGACGCCCGGGCGGGAACTTTCCGTCAATGGGAGCTGGCTCGCCCCCCTGCAACAACGGTGGGCGGCCGACGTGGATGGGCTGACCATCCCCTGGTACGGGGAAGCGAAACGCAGCGACGGCGCCTTTGCCACGTTCCTGGGACTGGTCGTGACATGCGCCGACCAGTACGCAGGCGGCACCTGCGCAGGCGGGACCTGGCGGGGCGCGGCGGTCGGAGATAGCTGCCTCTTTCACGTTTCGGAAGATGGCATCCAGGTAGCGTTCCCGGTCTGCCGTGCAGCCGACTTTGGTAATCGCCCGGCCTTGCTGGGCTCCCGCTCGGATGCCCGGACTTGTGCCGTTCGGGCGAAGGAAGCCTGGGGTACGTGGCAATCCGGTGATCGCCTGCTCCTGATGACGGACGCACTGGCCCAGTGGTTCCTGGCCGAAGCGGAGCGGGGGCAACAGCCCTGGTTCGCGATCGAGGAACTCCAGCGCTTCCCGAACCGTCCGGACGCCCTGCGATCCTGGCTGGAGGACCTGCGCGACCGCGGCTCCTTGCGAAACGATGACGTGACACTCCTGGTGATCGACCTGTAGAGGAAATTCTCATGGCATGGCCCATGTCGCAGGACTTCAACGAGGCGATCCAGTTCCCAGCCGCCTGCTTCGAGGATGCCGAGCTTCGCCAAGGGACCGTGGTGGTGAACAAACTCGGTCTCCCTTTGCCGCGTTCCGGCAACTTCGCCGACGTGTATGCGGTGAGCGCGGGCGACCGCAAGTGGGCGGTCAAGTGCTTCACGCGCCAGATTCCGGGGCTGCGCGATCGCTACCTGGAGATCAGCAAGTACCTCGCCCAGGTACAACTGCCGTTCATGGTGGAGTTCAAGTTCTTGGAGCAGGGCATCAAGGTCCGTGGCCAGTGGTACCCGGTGCTGAGAATGGACTGGGTCGAGGGCTTCGCTCTGAACGAGTTCGTCAAGGACCACGTCAGCGAGCCGCAGGTCCTGGGCACGCTCTGTCAGATCTGGGTCAAGCTGGCCGCACGGTTGCGCGAGGCGAACCTGGCGCACTGCGACGTGCAGCACGGCAACATCCTTCTGGTGCCGGCAGCCAAAGCTGCCACGCTCAGCGTCAGGCTCGTGGATTACGACGGCATGTGGGTGCCGGCGCTGGAGCTGCTCAAGTCGATCGAGCTGGGCCACCCCAACTACCAACACCCGCAACGGCTGCGCGAGACCATCTGGAGCCCGCGCATCGACCGCTTCGCGCACCTGATCATCTACACGGCGCTGCGGGCCCTAATCGTGGGCGGCCGTCCCATGTGGGACAGATACGACAATGGCGACAACCTGCTGTTCAAGCAAGCGGATTTCGAAGCGCCGACCCGGTCGCCGCTCTTTGCCGACTTGCTACGCTCGAACCACCCCGAGGTCCGTCCGCTGGCCGAGGCCCTTATCCAGGCGCTCCGCGTTCCCCTGGACCATGTCCCACTGCTGGAAGACCAGATACGGACGCCAATGCCGGCGAGCCCGGGCCGGCGGACGGCTGTGCAGGCTCCTCTTCAACCCAGTATCGTCCCCGCGCCAGCCGGACGCTATGTCCGGCGCAGGCGAACGCCGGCCGGACGGGTTGCTGCAATATTGGTGGCGGTGCTCGTCGGCCTGGCCGGCGCTCTGGTCTTGCTGGTCAGCAGGGAGGGCAGCAGAACCGCGGACCGCCAGCCGCCCATCGCCCAGGGAAACTTGGACACCGAGCACAGAGAAACCGGCCAGAGCTCGCCTCCTTCCCGTCCCGCGACAACGCGGCCCCGCACCTTCTTGGTCCGGCCCACGACGACGAAGTCCACCTCCCTGCCAGAGGATCCGAAGACCACGCCCGACGTCACGCCCAAGTTGCGTTTCATCGCCATGCCGACCATGCAACTGGAACAGCATGGTTGGGCGCGGGGGGCCGCCAACGTCCAGATGCTTGACAATGATCTGGGTTTCTGTTTTCTGTCGGCGCTCAGTGGATGCTTCGCAGGCGATGGTGAAGAGGTCAAGGTAACGGTCGAGGAAGGACGCTGGCAGCTTGTGGGTCGCACCCAGAAGCCGCTGACCGGCGGCGCCACCAGTCTGCGCGGGCCGGAGCGACGCTTGTTCGAAGCCGAGGTCAAGGAATACACCTGGAAGCCGGGGAACCCGCCGCTGCCGCTGCTGCCGCGGGAGGACGGCTTTTGCTTCCTGTCCGGGGTGGGCGGCGGCTTCATCGGCGATGGTGAAGAGGTTGGCGTGTTCCTGGCACCGGACCGGCAGTGGTATCTGCACGGCCGGGCCGGGACCCCGATCTGGGGTAAGGCGCTAGTGGTCCGGACCAAACAGGCCGGGGTGTTTCGGGCCCGGATTCGGGAGCACGCCTGGACCGCGGGAAATCCGCCCATGAAAATGATTCGCCGGACGGACGGTTTCTGCGTGCTGGCCAGCGTGGGTGGCGGTTTTCGGGGGGCCGGAGAAGAGGTCAAGGTCTACCTCGGCGAGGACGACTACTGGTACCTGGGCGGCCGGTCCGGCGGCCCGCGCTTGCACGCGCGGGCAATCAGCATCGACCTGGTGACGGACGCCGCCCCGCCTGCTCCTGTCCCGGCAATCGAGGAACAGCGGAAGGCCGAAAAGCTCATCCGCAGCTTGTTCAACGATGAGTTTGCCAAGACGAAGCCAACCGATCAGCTCGCCTTGGCTGACAAGCTCTTGGAGCAGGCGACCGCGACGAAGGACGATCCCGCGGCACGTTATGTCCTCTACCGCGATGCCCTCGACTTGACAGCCAACGCGGCCGACCCGGCAATGGCTTGCCAGATCGCCAGTCTCCTCGCCACGAAATACGCCGTCAAAGCCCCGGACCTCAAGGCCACGGCGCTTGCCAAGGCAGCTAAGGCGACTGGCTTGGCCGGCAAACCGACCCTATTGCAGACCGCGCTACTGGTCCTCGACGAGGCTGTACGGGACGACGACTTCAGGGCGGCCGCGAAGCTCCTTGAGCTAGCAGAGGCTACGGCCTCGGAGCTCAAAGTGAAGCAGCTCAGCGCTGCTGTGCAGACTTGGAAGGACCGTCTCGACCCCTTGCAGAAGGCGTACGCGGCTGCCTGCGACGCGGAAGCGACCTTGAATCGCGACCCTGCAGACGCCAAGGCCAACGGGGCTTTCGGAAAGTACCAGTGTTTCTGGAAGGGTAAATGGGACCGGGGCCTGCCCCGTTTGGCGCGGGCCGATGATCAGAACCTGCGGGAGCTGGCCGGCAAGGACCTGGCTCGGCCGCAACAGGCGGAACAGCAGGCCGCCGTAGGCGATGGCTGGTGGGCGCTGGCGGAAGCCGACGAGGAGGGCAGCCCGGTCCGAACGGAACTGCTGCGCCGCAGCCTCTACTGGTACCGGCAGGCGGCGCCGGGGTTGACCGGATTGTCCCGGACCAAGGTCGATACCCGGCTGGCCCAATTGGGGAAGAACCCGGCCCTGGAGCCGCCGTCCCGCTTCGTCATCTTGCCGCTGGACAAGGTGGCTACAGCGGTCAGCACCAAGCCGATGTTTAACAATCTTCCCAATGACACATTGGCACTGCCAACCTGGGGGGCACAAGAGGTCTACAAGGTTCCCTTCGTGGTGACGGACCCCAAACAAGGCGTGGTCAGGAATGCCATCGTGCTGCACGGTCCAATGGGAACCGTGAGCCGGAAGATGCCGCAGACGGTGCGAGTGCCATGCCAAGCTTCTGCCGGGGTGATCCACATGCTCGGTGGAGTCAGTGGTTGGGGCTTTCCAACCGTGGGGGAGAAATCCGTCTCGCTGACGGTGCGCCTGCATTACGAAAATGGGTTGGTCGAAGATCATCCCCTGGTTAACGGTCTCCATCTGGCGGACTACGGCGCTCACATCGAAGTCCCCGAGTCCCGGCTGGCCTACAAAAATGCGCACAAGCAAATCCGGTACCTGAGCATCACGCCCAAGCGCCTGACGCCGATCAAGGAGATCGAGTTCATCAAGGGCAAGGACAACACTGCGCCCGTGGTGCTGGGCATCACCATCGAGAAGCCGGATTGGACCGGACGATGAGAACGACTGCGGCTTCCACATCCCTTCCCTCAGCGAGGATTACTGTGCTTCGCTTTACCTGTCCGCGCTGCAAGATGGTGATGAGCCGGAGCGACGATGAAGTCGGGCACAAAATATCCTGCCCCGGCTGCGGCCAGCGCGTGCCGATTCCGTTGCCGCCAACGGATCAGACACTGCTGGAAGGAAACGTGCCGTTCCAGGCGGGCGGGCAACCCACCACGTCAACTGCGCCAGATTGGCTTGCCGATGTTCAGCGGTCCGAACAGTCGGCAGCGCAGCCATCGGCAGGGCCCAAGCCGGCAGTGCCGAGCTGGATCGACGATGTTCGCCGTGTCGAGCAACCGTACGCCCGGGTCGAACCATCCCAAATCCTTCCACAAATCCCGACGGCCCAGCCCGTGCCACCCCCAGGTTCTGCTCAGTCCGCCGGTTGGTTCTGCACACACGAGGGACGCAGGTACGGCCCGTTCTCCTGGGCGCAACTGAAAGCACTGGCCGCGTCGGGACGTCTCACCGGGACTGACCTGGTGTGGCAGAACGGCATGGATCGCTGGCTGCCAGCCGGTACGATCCGAGAACTCTTCCCACCCGTGTCGTCGCCACCACCATCTCGGGCCCTTCCGCCGGTTCCTGCGGTCGACGCCTCGCCACCACCGAGCACGGCGGAGGAGGCGTTGACGCCCGAGCAAGTACAAAAGCTCGCGGACGTGCGACGGGCTTGCGACGAGATGGAGGTGATCGCGGAGCAATGGAAGGCCATGCAGCAGGGTGCAGCATCAAGCGATGCAGCGGGGGCGCTGCAGCCCGCCGACCGCCACCCCTTACAGTACCTGATCCCGGATCTCGCGATGAAGACCCTTTCAATCCAGAGCCGGCGGGCCGGTATCATCGTCCTGTTAGCGTTGGTCCTCGCATCAATCACTTTCTTGACGGCAGCCTCGAAGTGCAGCTGGTGGAAGCAGAGTACGGTGCTGGATGGGTGCTTGGTCGCGATATCCTTGACCCTTTTCGGACTCATCCTTTTCTTCGCCTGGGCGCTCGTGACTTGCTGTTCGGCTTGCAACCGGCTATGGGCGTGCATTCTGCAGAAGGAGACCCATCTCGGAACTACTCAGGGATTCAAGACCGTCGCTCGAACCGACGTTCACAAGGACGACGACGGGCGGCGCTGGGGCACGACCGAGCGAAAGGAGCAGGTGCACGTGACGCGTCAGCACGTGCGCTGTCACTGGATCTGTCGCTTCTGCGATCACCAGTGGACCACGAAGAAGGTTTTGGAATCGGAGGGGTGAACAGGGGTGGGTGTCCAGACCATCGGTGACTGCCCGGGCTTCAATCTTTCGACGCCCGCGCTTTCAGAACCAGTCACGATGCAGCCATACGACAAGAAGGCGGGAGGCGGGTACTCGGGTGGTTCCACTCCCATCTTGGAACTGCTTACCTTGCCCTTCCCTGAGCCAATCACAAGGTCACGATGGCCCGGAGAGGTGCGGGTTGGCGCCATCGACGCCATGAATGATTTCCGACCGAGACAACCGGCACACGGGGATTAGATCGTCTCTGCAAGGGAGGTCGCTGCGAAGGCGGTTCATTGCTCCGCCTTCTTACCTGGACTGATGCGCCTGCGCTTCCTGCTCGCCGCGCGTGCCAGGCAAGCCACGAGTAGCCGGCTGGCCGGCAGACTGGTAGCCGTACCGGCTTCCTGCAGCCTGCCAAGCAGCCCCTCGGTCAAGGGCAGCCGCGCTGGTCTGCCTTTCTTGTCTGCCATCGGCAATTCCCGCTTCACCGCCTCGACGAGGGCGTCCAGTTCCTCCTCGATGGCCTGGGCAACAAAGGCCCGGACCGTCAGGCCCAGAGCCTGGCGGCGCGACTTGAGTGCCTGGCGCAGTTCATCATCAAGCTGGTAGGTGCGAAACACGGTCTCGGCAGTCACGGGGTTCGGTCGTCGTCGGTTTGTCATCTGGATTCCTCCTCCGAGTCGTTTCACAACCTCGGGGAAGGATTGAAGCCGAGAAAGGGGACATTCATGTTTAATATTGACATTAGTCGCGCGGTTTTCTAAGCTATGCAGCCATGCCACGCACTGCACGAGCCTCGGTCGGCGGCGTTTGCTACCACGTGATCAATCGCGGCAATGGCCGCCGCGAGGTGTTTCACAAGGACGCTGACTACGAGGCGTTCCTCAAAGCGATCGGCCACGCCTGCGTCGAAATTCCCATGCCCGTCCTGGGCTTCTGCCTGATGCCAATCACTTTCACCTGGCTGGATGCACTGGCTGCTCAACACGCACGTCCGCCGTTACCACCAGCACTATCACGGCAGCGGCCACGTCTGGCAGGGGCGTTTCAAGGCGTTTCCGATGGCAGAGGACGAGCACTTGCTGGCGGTGCTGCGTTACATCGAACGAAATCCGCTGCGTGCCAAGCTCACGCGGCGTGCCGAGCGGTGGAGGGAAATAGGGACATCCATCGGTTGATTCGTGCCCGAGGAGCCGACGTCGACGGTCCGGGCCAAGATGGCGAAGCGACAGCAGGAGTTCCCGCGGCGCGGCCCGTCGGCAGAGTCGGCCTCTCCGGCAACTTCGCTGTAACGCCGGAACCCAAGTCGCCGGTTCAAGACAACTTTCTCGGGCGTCGGCCGTGACGGGCTCGTCTGCTATCAGCCGAGCAGTGAGCGAATGCGCGCCAGCAGGACCAGCCTTCGGCTGGGGAAAACGGGGACAGCGCGGGGCGGGTTCTTTCTCTACCGCTTCGCCAGCGGCCGGTGGCAGACGATGCGGGTATGAGGAGCATGGAACATGGTTCGCGAGATCGACACGAGCGAGCTGGCGCGGAAGCTGAAGGCGGGTGAGCCGGTCTACCTGATCGACGTCCGCCAGCCGTGGGAACACGAGATCGCAGCGCTACCGGACAGCGTCCTGTTGCCGCTGCCGGAGCTGGCGGCGCGAGGGCCCGAGGTCCGGCCGCCGCAGGGGGCATTGGTGGTGGTGTACTGTCATCACGGCATTCGCAGCCGGTCGGCCGCAGCGCTGCTGGAAAGGTCCGGCGTTTCCGACGTCGTCTCGCTGGCGGGCGGCATCGACGCCTGGTCGCAGGTTGTCGATCCTTCCGTGCCGAGGTACTGAGGCGTGTTGGGAACCGTGGGCAGCTTGAGGACCACTCCGATGCCGACGCAGCCCAGCCCCAGCACCAGCGCCAGCAAGGGCCAGTCGAAGCCGCCGAAGAGGGCGCTCAATCCCAGGGCCACGACGATCAAGCCGACGGCCTTCACCTTGACGTGTGGCCGAATACCTCGATGGTCCTGCCAGTCGCGCAGCAGCGGGCCGATCATCGGCGAGCGCAGCAGCCGTTCGTTCAGGCTGGGGAACGAGCGCACGAGGAAGTAGCTGGTCAGCAGGAAAAACGGCGTGGCCGGCAGCCCCGGCAGGAGCACGCCGAGCAGTCCCAGCACGAAGAACAGCGCCGCGAGCGTCAGGTATAGCAGCCGCCGCAGCAAGCGCGGCTTCACCGGGCTGCCCTCACTTCCGTCCGAGAATCCGATCAAGCGAGTCTCCCGTCTGATAGATGAGCGCCTCGGGATAGTGCGGATAGGGGTGGAAATACTCGAAGGTCAGATACCCCTTGTAGCCGGACTTGTCGAAGGCCTCGATGACGGCCGGCCAGTTGGTGGTACCGTCGAGCAGCGGGCGGAAGCTCTCCAGGGAAAAGTCGGTGCCCTTCTTGGTGAATTCCTTCAAGTGGACGTTCTTGATGCGGCTGCCGAGGATCGGAATCCAGTGCTCGGGATACTGGAACATCATGATGTTGCCGGTATCGAAGTGGACGCGGACGTGCTTGCTCTTGAAGCTGTCCACGAAGGCGTTCATCTCGTCCGGGGTCATCAGGTAGCCGTTGAAGAAGATGTTCTCGATGTTGATCGAGATCCCCAGCTTCTCCGCGACCGGCACCAGCTTGGCCACCGCTTGCCGGGCCCGCTTGTCGCAGACATCGTTGGGGACCGGCTCGTAATCCGGGTTCCAGGGCATGTGGACGGCGCCGGGAACGCAGAGCAGGTTGTCGGTCCCCAGGTCCTTGGCGGCGTGCGCCATCTTCGTCGCCAGCTCGATGCCGCGGGCGCGCTGCGTCGGGTCATTGCTGGTGAAGGCGAATTTCCAGAACAGGAACGAGCAGAGGCCGCTCACGGCAATGCCGATCTGCTCGGCCTGCTTGCGGATCTCGGTGAATTCCTTGGTGCCGGACTTCGGCGACAGGTCGCTCTCCAGGTCGTAGTTCAGCTCGATGCCGTCGAAGCCGGCGTCCTTGGCCAGTTGCAGGCACTCCTTGAGCGTCATGCGCTGTGGATACGGAAACGCCCAGAGGTTGATCGACTTCTTCATGTCGTAACGCTTGGGCGACGCACGGCGCGGGTCCGGCTTGGCATCGGCGGCGACCGCGCCGCTGGCGGCGAGTCCGGCGACAACGGCGGATTTCAGGGCGGTGCGACGGTCGATCGACATGGTCCACTCCTCACCTCGAGCTGACGATGGGCTGCCGTCCTTTATCCTATCCGGCCGCTTCAACCAACGACAAAGGGATTCGTCCACCCTCCGGCTCCGGCCGCGCGATCAGGACGCCGTCGGCGACCTGCACGACGCGCACCGGCACGCGCCGGCGCCGCAGCACCTCGATGCGTCCTTCAAATGCCGACGGCGCAAAACGACACACCGTCCCGCGCACCCAGCCGGGCCGCTCAGGGTCGGCGCCTTCGACCAGCACGTCGAGGCGCATGCCGACCAGGCTGCGATGGTACTCGGACGCCTGCTCGCGCTCCAGCTCCAGCAGTCGGTGCCGCCGTTGGGCCACCACGGATGCGGGCACCGTCTCGGGCAAGGCTGCCGCCGCGGTACCCCGGCGCGGGCTGTAGGAAAAGACGTGAATCTTCGAGAAGCCCACCTCACGAACGACTCGGCAGGTGGCTTCGAAGTCCGCATCGGTTTCGCCCGGGAAGCCGATGATGACGTCGGTCGTGAACGCCGGGCGGTCCAGCGCTTCACGCAGGCGGCGGCAGCGCTCGACGAATCCTCGGCTGCGGTAGCGCCGTTTCATCAGCGCCAGGATGCGGTCCGAGCCGCTCTGCAAGCACAGGTGCAAATGTGGAACGACACGGCGCGATCGCACCAGAGCGTCCACGAACTCGCCACGCACCTCGGCCGCTTCCAGACTGCTCAACCGGATGCGGAAGTCGCCAGGCAGCGCATCGAGGCGGTCGATCAGGTGCCAGAGACGGTTCCATTCCTGCTTCGGCTTGCCCCGGCTCCAGTCGATGCCGTAGTGGCCCAGATGGATGCCGGTCAGCACGATTTCCTGGCAACCGCCTTCAACCAGGCGTTCCACCTCGACAGCGATTTCCTCCGGAGAACGGCTCCGCAGCGTTGGGCGGACGTGCGGGATGATGCAGTAGCTGCAGTTGAGCAAGCAGCCGTCCTGGACCTTGACGAACGCACGCTGATGGCCGTCGAAGCGCGTGATGCCTGGCGGCAGCCGGGTCACGCCAAAGTCCGCCAGGTCGGTGAGCAAGCGCTCCTTGTCGGTGATGACCTTCGTCACGCCGGGCAAGCGTCCCACGGCATCGGGATCGCGCGTCGCATAGCAACCCATGACGACCACGTCGGCGTCGGGGTTGCTCTGGTGCAGCCGCCGCACCAGCTGCCGGCTCTTGGCATCGCCTTCCATCGTCACGGTGCAGGTGTTGACGACGCACAGGGCGGCCGGCTCATCGGTGCGGGCCTCGCGCCAACCGTTGAGCTCCAGCGTCTCCTTGACGTACTGCGTCTCGTACTGGTTCACCTTGCAACCCAGTGTGACTAGGCGGCAGGTGCGAAGGTTTGGCATTGCTTCCTGACCTAAAATCGCCCGCGGATTTCCGACGGGGCTGCGTGACGCGGCATTTTGCGGCAAGACCGGAGACGTGGCTCCGTGGGTCATTATCGCGTGTCCATTCGATGGCTGCGGCTATAATACACAACTGGAACAGCCATTCGCCTCGATTTCCGGGAGCTGCTGACGATGTCTGCGATGACCTTGACGGAGAAGATCCTCGCCCGCCATGCCGACCGCGACCACGTCGTACCGGGCGATAACATCTGGATCAACGTGGACGTCCTGATGACCCACGACGTATGCGGGCCCGGCACGATCGCCATCTTCAAGTCCCACTTCGGCGGCGACAAGGCCAAGGTCTTCGATCGCAACAAGGTGGTTATCATCCCGGATCACTACATCTTCACGGCCGACGCGATGGCCAACCGCAACGTGCAGGTGCTGCGCAAGTTCGCGGCCGAACAGGAGTTGCCGTACTACTACGACGTCGGCACGCCGCGGTACAAGGGCGTCTGCCACATCGCCCTGCCGGAAGAAGGCCACACGCGGCCCGGCGAGGTGCTCCTGGGCACCGACAGCCATACCTGCACCGCAGGCGCGTTCGGCGAATTTGCGACAGGCATCGGCAACACCGACGCCGGCTTCGTCATGGGCGCCGGCAAGCTGTGGGTCAAGGTGCCGCCGACCATGCGCTTCGTCTTCCACGGCGAGTTGCCGCCTTACCTGATGGCCAAGGACCTGATCCTGGCCGCCATCGGCGACATCGGCTGCGACGGCGCGACGTACAAGGCGATGGAATTCGACGGCGATGGAGTCTACGCGCTCAACATCGAGGAGCGCATGACGCTGTGCAACATGGTGATCGAAGCGGGCGGCAAGAACGGCGTGATCGCCCCGGACCAGGTGACTTTCGATTACGTCAACGCCCGCAACGCCGGTCAGAAGCCGTATACGGCCGCTTACAGCGACAAGGATGCGAACTTCTGCTTCGAGAAGGTCTACGACGTGGGCAAGCTGGAACCGGTCGTCGCCAAGCCGCACAGCCCGGACAACCGCGCCACGGTCCGCGAGGTCAAGGGCACGAAGCTCGACCGCGCGTACATCGGCAGCTGCACCGGCGGCAAGATGACCGACTTCCGCGCCGCCGCGTCGATCCTCAAGGGCAAGTCGGTCAAGATCGACACCTTCGTGGTGCCCGCCACCAGCGAGATCGCCCAGGCCTTGAAGACGGAACGGCTCAACGGCCAGACGCTCGAAGAGGTTTTCCTGAGCGCCGGCGCCAAGATCGGTGAACCCTCATGCGCGGCCTGCCTGGGCGGCCCGAGCGACACGTTCGGCCGCCTCAACACGCCAATCAGTTGCATCAGCACGACCAACCGCAACTTTCCCGGCCGCATGGGGCACAAGGAGGCGCAGGTCTTCCTGGCCAGCCCGTTGACGGTGGCGGCCAGTGCGGTTGGCGGAGTCATTAGCGATCCGCGGGACGCGCTTTAGTTCCAAGCTCTCGAGGACTGGACATGTCCAAGGTCATCCAGGGATTCCCGGACATCGAGGTGCCGGCGCTTCCGACGGCGCAAGCGCTCCTCCGCGCGTCTTCTCCGAGTGAGCAACGCTTCTTGGTGGGCGATGTCGACTGGGCCGCTTACAAGAAGATTTCCGAATCGCTGGCCGAGCGTCACTTTCATCTTTCGTACGACGGCTGGAGTCTGGAACTGATGACCAAGTCCAGCACCCATTGTTGGTTCAGCCGCTTCGTGTTCCAGATGATCATCATTTTGACCGAGGAACTGAAGATGCCGCGCGGCTGCTTTGGTTCCATGACCTGCGAGCGCGAGGACCTTGAAAGGGCGATTGAGCCGGACGAGTGTTTCTACCTCGCTAACGAGCCTCGGGTCCGTGGTCGCGATCGCATCGATCTGTCGGTGGACCCGCCGCCAGACCTCGCGATTGAAATCGATCTCACAACCGACGCTCGCCGACGCCTGGGTATTTATGCAGCCGTTGGAGTTCCTGAAATTTGGCGCTTTGACGGGCAAGCGGTCTTCATTCTCCAGCGTGACGTCCAGGGGCACTACGCCGTGGCCGCTTTCAGCCGTTACTTCCCTTTCCTTAGCGGGAATGATCTCGTCCGCGTCCTCGAGAAGCGAGGGCAGGCAGACGAGGTCACTCTGCTTCTTGAATTTCGCACGTGGGTGCGTCAGCAACTGAGCAGCAATCCGAGTTGTTGAAAGCAACTCCTTCCGCGAGAACCTTCATGCAAAAGATCGTCACCGGCAAGGTCTTTGTCCTCGGCGACAACGTGGACACCGATCAGATCATCCCCGCCCAGTACCTGACGTTCAACCCGTCGATTCCCGACGAGTACAAGCAGTTCGGCAAGTACGCCCTTTCCAGCGTGCCGCCGGCGCAGAAGGGGCTGCCCAAGGGCCGCATTCCGTTCCACACGAAGGACGAGTTCGTCTCCGACTACACGATCATCGTCGGCGGCCGGAACTTCGGCTGCGGTTCGTCGCGCGAGCATGCTCCCGTGGCGCTGGCCGCGGCGGGAATTCAGGCGGTCGTCGCCGAGTTCTATGCCCGCATCTTCTTCCGCAACTGCGTCAACGGCGGCTATTTGACGCCCTTCGAAAGCGTCGATCGCCTGTGCGAAAAGGTGTGCACCGGCGACGAGCTGCGCATCGACGTCGTCCAGGGCGTCATGCACAACCTGACGACCAAGGAAGAGTGGCGCCTCAAGCCGCTGGGCGAGGTGGCGCCAATCCTCGAAGCGGGCGGCCTGTTCCCGTTCGCGCAGAAGGCCGGCATCGTTTAGAAAGCCTGACCGCTCCATGTGGACCGTCGCTGAAATTGCCGGCAAGCGTGCCGACGTGTTCGATCCTTCTGGCGCTGCCAAGCCGCGCTTTGGCATGCTCTACCTGCATTCCGGCGGTTTGGAGACGCTGCGCGACGCTCCGGTCTACACCAAGCTCCTGGAGCAGCATCGATTGGCCTGTATCTGTCCGCACGGCCAGCTTTCGTGGTGGTCGGATCGCATCTTGCCTGCCTTCGATGCCAAGCTTAGCGCCGAGCGATACCTTCTCGAACATGTGATGCCGTTCTTTCGCGAGCGCTGGGGCCTGGCGCCGCCGGCCATCGGCCTGTTCGGCATCAGCATGGGCGGACAGGGAGCGCTGCGGCTGGCGTTCAAGCAGGCAAAGCTATTTCCCGTGGTGGCGGGCATCGCGTCGTCGATCGATTGCTACGAGCGCTACGGCCACGGACTGGGCCTGGAAGACATGTATGACAGCAAGGAGCAGTGCCGGCAGGATATCGCGACATTGCACATCCATCCATCGAACTTTCCCGCGCACATCCTGTTCTGCGTCGACCCCGACGACGAGCGCTGGTACCGCGGCAACGACCGCCTCCACGAGAAGCTCAACGCGCTGGGCGTCCCGCACACCGTCGACTTCACCACGCGGGCCGGTGGCCACTCGTGGGACTACTTCAACCACGTGGCCGAGCGGGTAGTCACGTTCCTCGTCAAGGGACTGGAGCAAGAGAGCCGGCGTTTGCTCTAGCCGGAACTCGTTCCCCTTTGGGCGTTGGGGGAAATGACGAATGAAGACGTCCGAATGAAGAATCATCAATGCCCAATGCCGCGGGGAGACGGGGTGCACCGGTCATTGAGCTTCGTCATTGATCATTGATTCGTCATTCGGGCTTCCTCACTCGTCATTCTTGCACTTTCATACCGCCCGCCACCACTGTTCAAATCTTCACACGCCCGCCGCTGAAAAATTCCTCCCAAATTCTGTACGCGCCCCCCGACCCGCCTGCACTATCCTTGTAGGGAAGGCGAATCCTTCGTGAGATCCTTGCCATGCCCGGCGGTCATTTGAACACGGTCCTGACGCACATTCGCCAGTGGATCGGCACGCCCGCCACCGACGAACTCAGCGACGGACAGCTCCTGGAACGTTTCCTCGCTCAGCGCGATCAGACGGCGTTTGCCGCCATCGTCGAGCGACACGGAGCGATGGTCCAGGGGGTCTGTCGGCGCGTCCTGCACGATGCGCACGAGGCCGACGATGCGTTTCAGGCGACGTTCCTGGTCCTGGTGCGCAAGGCGAAGTCGATCGTGCGGCAGGAATCGCTCGGCAGCTGGCTCTACGGCGTCGCCTATCGCGTGTCGCTGCGGGCCAGGGCTCAGGCCGATCGGCGCCAGGTTCACTGTGCGGAGGTCGAAGACGTGCCCGCGACCGAGACGAACGGCGATGGTTGGTCCGACCTGCGTCCGGTGCTGGACGAAGAAGTCAGCCGGTTGCCGGAGAAATACCGTCAGCCCGTCGTTCTCTGCTATCTCGAAGGTAAGCCCTACGAGGAAGCGGCCCGGCAACTGGGCTGGCCGGCGGGCACCGTGGCGGGCCGACTGGCACGGGCACGCGATCTCTTGCGCAAGCGATTGACGCGTCGCGGCGTGGCCCTGGCAAGTTCCTTCCCCGCGGCCCTGCTGGCGGACCAGCGGGTGTCGGCGCAGTTGCTCGAAAACACCGTGCGTGCCGCGTATCACTACGCGGCAGGTCCCGCGGCCGCGGCCGGGAGCGTTCCCGCGCCGGTTGCCGCCCTTGCGGAAGGAACGGTTCACGCCATGTTCGTGCACAAGCTCAAGATCGTTGCCGTGGCCTTGTTCGGCGTCCTCCTGCTGGGTGCCGGCGCAGCCGCGTATACGCCGCGCGACCGCAGGGACGAAAGTGCGGACAAGCCCGCCGCTGCCATCGTCGCGGATGCGGCGCCAGGTCGCGTCGCCGTCAAGGACGGCATCCTGCCCAAGGGCAATCGCGAGTCGGAAGTCGTTGCGGTGCAATTCGCACGCGACGCAGGGACCGTGATCGTCGCCCGCGGCGGGTCGGTGGTGGTTTACGACACCGGGACGCACGAAGTGCGCAGCGAGTTGCTGTCCGACGCGCAGGCCAGTTTCGGCCGCATGACGCTGTCGGCCGATGGACAGCTGGCGCTGATTGGCCCCCCTCATTGGCGCAACGGGAGCGTAAAGCTCGTCGACCTTGCCACGAAGAAGGAACTGGGGACGCTGGAGGGAGCCCCCCATTACGTGATGGGCCTGCAGATCGCGCCGGACAACAAGACCGTCGCCTGTGCAGGCTACTGGCGCGACGAGAAGACCAGCGAAATCAAGCGGACGGCGGTCCAGCTCTATGAAGTCGGCACGCGCAAGCTGCGCAAGACCCTGGAAGGCGCCGGCTCCGGCGGAATCGCCTACTCGCCGGACGGCACGCTTTTGGCTGCGGTTGTTCGCAAGGTGAAAAACGAAGCGGGATTCGTCCGGATCTACGATGCCGGCACCGGAGACATCGTGGCGACGCTGTGCGAAAGCAAGAACCACCGCGAGGGCCCGATTGCGTTCTCTCCCGACAGCAAGAAGTTGCTGCTCTCGCCGGCGGGCGGAATCGAGCTGTGGGACATTGCGACCCGGAAGTGCGACTGGATCAACAAACCCCTGGAGGACAAGAAGTTTTTCGGGCCTACCACGTTGGCCTTTTCACCCGACGGCAAGCGAATCGCCACGGGCGATGGCGAAGGCGTCGCTCGCATCTGGGACGCAGTCACCGGCGAGGAACGCGAGTCCTGCAAGACCACCGAAGCCTACGTCACCTGCGTGGCCTTCGCGCCCGACGGCCGATCGCTCGTGGTCGGCAGCGGCCACTTCTTCCCCACGTGCGGGACCAAACTAAAGTTCGACGGCTACCCGTGCCGGGTGTGGGCGCTAAAAAAGTAGTACGCCAACCGCGAAAACGCCCGCGAGCCCGAAGCGCCAGCAAGGATTAAGTCCGATCCTTGCTGGCGCTTCGGGCTCACAGTTTTTCCTTTCAAAAATCGGGACGCGCGCGCCGGGCTCCTTGCACTATCCTTGTAGGGAAGGTGAATCCTTCGTGAGATCCTTGCCATGCCCGGCGGTCATTTGAACACGGTCCTGACGCACATCCGGCAGTGGGCCGGCGCGCCCGCCGCCGGCGAACCCGGCGACGGCCGGCTCCTGGAGCGCTTCCTCGCCCGGCGCGACCAGGCGGCCTTCGCGGAAATCGTCCAGCGTCACGGCGCGATGGTCCAGGGGGTCTGTCGGCGCGTCCTGCGCGACGCGCACGAGGCGGACGACGCGTTTCAGGCGACGTTCCTGGTCCTGGTGCGCAAGGCGAAGTCGATCGTACGACAGGAATCGCTCGGCAGCTGGCTCTACGGCGTCGCCTATCGCGTGTCGCTGCGGGCCAGGGCTCAGGCTGATCGGCGTCGGGCGCAGAGCCCGGAGGTGGATGACGTGATCGCTCCCGAGGCCTGTGCTGGCAATACCGACCACGATCTGCGTCCAGTGCTCGATGAAGAGATCAACCGCTTGCCGGAACGCTTCCGGCAGCCTGTCGTGCTCTGTTACTTCGAAGGCAAACCCTACGAAGAAGCGGCAAGGCAACTGGGCTGGCCGGCGGGCACCGTGGCCAGTCGACTGGCGCGAGCGCGTGAAGTGTTGCGCAAGCGATTGACGCGTCGCGGCGTGGCCCTGGCAAGTTCCTTCCCCGCGGCCCTGCTGGCGGACCAGCGGGTGTCGGCGCAGTTGCTCGAAAACACCGTGCGTGCCGCGTATCACTACGCGGCAGGCCCCGCGGCCGCGGCCGGGAACATTCCCGCGCCGGTTGCCGCCCTTGCGGAAGGAACGGTTCACGCCATGTTCGTGCACAAGCTCAAGATCGCTGCGGTTTGACGGGTATCCGGCACGGTTGTGGAGCGTGAAGAAGTAGACGGGCAACACGAGCGGCAGGGGAAAACTCCCCCCAGTGGCACGGACATTTCTGTCCGTGCGCCTCGATCGATGCACGGACAGAAATGTCCGTGCCACTGGGAAAACCCAATGCTCCCGATCGGCTTACTGATTCCGACCCAAGACGCGACGTGAAAGCGACTGAACCGCCTCTCGGCCGCTCGCGCACAATCCGCGAAACGCATCGCTGAGCTGCGAGGTCTCCGCGAGCCGGGACCAATACTCCATCGCCCATCGAGCGGCGTCGGGCCAAACGTCCAGGTTCGCCGCGGTTGGCGCTGGTGGTGAAAAGGCTCGGTTGGTCAGGTGCGGTCCGCTGGGCGCGAAGACCATCGGCAGGATGTCGTAAACCGGCGTCAGGGTCAGCTCGGAGCCGCATTCCTCGAAGAACGACACGTTCCAGAAGTGTCGATCTTCATTGCCGATCAGTTGCCCAAAGGTGTCAATCCACCGCAGGTTTCGCGCGGTGGCGTCATCGATCCATCCGGCTGTGAGCAGACGAGAGGCGGCGTTCGTCCAGTTGTCCAGAAACCCGAAGTACTCCGCGTCGATCGCTGCCAATGAGATCGTGCCCTTCCGCCCTCGGGCGCCAACGCGGTCGAAGCGGACCACTTCGAGGAAACGGCAACCGCCAACGTCGAACGACTCCGCGACGGCGGACTCGATGCCGGCCTTGCGAACGGTATCCAGGGCCATCCGCTCGCACACGAGCAGGTCTGCCCATCGCACCGCTACATCACTACCATCCAGGCGAGCGAACTTCACCAACACGTGTCGGCCGCCGGAGTACACGCCGAACTTCGGTTGCTCCCCTCCCGCCGACGAGCCGGGTCGATCCTGCAGGGAAGCCTCGACGGTCTCTGCAAAGGCTTCGCGGTCGACGTTCGTCGGTTCGGAGCCAAGGAACCGAGCCAGGGACTCACTTCCGATGATGAGGTTGCCGACACAGTCCTCTCCCCGCCGCGCCAGTGCGATCAGCCGATGGTCGTCGCTCCACTGACGGATGGTCGGCGGCAATCCCAGTTCGGGGAATCGGCCTGGAAAGCTCCGGCCGATGTACCCTTGGGGGCTCATGTCCGCAGCGAAGGGCGGCAGACCGACAAACGTGTCACGCGTCACGCGCTCGTTCGATCCCTGCGGCGGACGTCTGTCGGTCCGTTCGAGCCAGTGCCGACCTCCGAACAAGAGATACAGTGTCGCGTAATTGTGCACTGCCCCCGCCCCATCGATGCGGTACACGGACAGGCTGTCCCCGAGTCCTGCAAGAGTCCGCGACAACGAGTAGCGCGTTGCGCGACCGCGACCGAGGCGTACCACCCCCGTTGATGCGGCGGACGAAACGAGTCGGGACAACGTGGCACGGGAGACGCCCAGTTCCTTGATCAGATCGCCTGCGCTGACCAGTCCTTGGCGCCGTAACACGGTCACGAGTTGTTCGTGGGTAGACATGGGACGGATTTGGAACGATTTATGAAACGATTTTTGTGACGCAAGCCCATGATAATTTAGTGTAAAGGATGGTTTATAACATAATGATGAAACGATTTTCGGAACGATTAGTCACGGCCAAAGTCGGCCCCATCGGGCCATCGCCACGGCTAATTTTCGTTGAGCGGTCCGCGTCGGGGCGATACCGTTAATCGTCGGAGGTGACGCCCGATGACCGAAGCCGAGTGGAACGCTTGCACCGATCCAACTCCGATGCTGGCGTTCCTGCGGGGCAAGGCCAGCGACCGGAAGCTGAGATTGTCCGCCGTGACGTGCTGCCGGCGGATCTGGGATGTCCTGACAGATACCCGGTCTCGTACCGCGGTTGAGATTAGCGAGCGCTATGCTGACAGTCAGGGGCTGGAGCGCAGAGGCATGCGCAAGGAACTGACGCGTGTTCGGCGCGAGGCCCGGGTGGCGGTTACCGATACGGTCGAGCGGCCACTGGAGCAGTTGAAGGGTGGAGATACCGAAGCAGCGGCGGCCGCCCGCGGCGCATCGGAGGAACGGATCAATCCGGACATACTCCAAACGATTCTTCACAGCGCCCAGGAGGCACGGATGTGGCAGGCGTGGGTCACCTGGCGCGAGGCACACGAAGAAACGGCACGGCGAACAAAGGAGCGAGCCTGGACGAAGGTGGCGGGTGGTGCTACTAACGAGGAGGGCGATTCCCAATGCCGAGTTCTGCGTGACATCTTCGGCAACCCGTTCCGCCTTGTCACCATCGACTCCGTCTGGCTTCCGTCCACAGTGATGCGTCACGCCGAATCCATCTACCAGGAGCGTGCCTTCGACCAACTGCCCATCCTTGCCGACGCCCTCGAAGACGCCGGTTGCAACAACGCCGACATCCTGAACCACTGCCGCCACCCCGGCGAGCATGTCCGCGGCTGCTGGGTCATCGATCTCCTGACGGGCCGGGAGTAACTCGCGCGAAGAATGGTTTTTACTCAATACCTCCCCCGGTTAGAATCGTCTGCATGGATGGAGTGCTTGTTCCCGCCGATCCCGCCTGCTTCCGCGGCGCTGCTGCGCCCGGGCACTCCGGCCTACCGCGTTATCATTCACTCCTTCCTGCGTAGGAGACGCTCATGTCGCTTGTTTCGCACCTTCGATTTGGCCTGCGCCTGACGGTGCTGGGGCTAATCTTGCTCGGCACCGGATCGCTTTTCGCCCAGGACGACAAGGCTGCCCAGAAGTTGCTGACGGACGCCCAAAAAGCCGTCAGCGAGAAGAACTTTTCCGTTGCGGTCCAGCGCTATCGTGAATTCGTCAACCAGTTCGCCAATCACAAGGACGCGCCGGCCGCCCGGCACGGCCTGGCCCTGGCGATCCTGGAAACGCCCGATCCGGACTACAACGCAGTCATCGAGCAGCTCAAGATGCTCGCGGGCAACAAGGAGGCGCCGGAATACCCGTCCGCCCACTTCCACCTCGGCATGGCCCACCGCGGCCTCGGCATCCGCGAGCGGGTGAAGCTCGCCCAGGCCAATGCCCAGGACGCGCCCAAGTTTCAGGCTGAATCGCAGAAGCACATTGACGAAGCTGCCAACCAATTCGCAGCCGCGGCGCTGGCCTACACGGAGCGGGCCAAAAAGGCTCCGGGTGCGGAGCCGAAGCCGGACCAGGAAGCAGCCTACCGCGCGCGGCTCGCCCAGGCCGAGATGTTGCTGCAGAACGGTAAGTCGAAGGAAGCGCTGGCCGTGACGGCAGCATTGCTCAAGGATCCCCTGCTCTCCAAGGGGCGGAATCAGCGGCTGGCGCTCTACTACGATGGCTGGGCGCGGCTGCTGAACAAGGACTTCCTCGGCGCCGGCCGGGCGCTCAACGTCATCGTCGGTTTCGGCGATGCGGAGTTCGGCACCCATGCCCGTTACCTGCTGGCACGCGTCCATCACCAGGAAGACGAGCGCGCGGAGGCCATCAGCCATTACGAAGGCGCCATCGCCGATTATGAGGCGCACAAGAAGAACGCGGCGAACGTACTCAAGCGGCCGGACCTGCTGCGGAGCAATCCCCGCGAGAAGATCCGGCTGGAGAACCTTGTCCGCTCGCCCGCGCCGGAGCACATCGCACGGGCGAACTATCAGCTCGGCGTGATCCTGGCCGAGGGCGGCCGGTTCTCCGATGCCAACGCACGCTTCGCCAACTTCATCAAGATGAGCCCGCGTTCGCCGCTGGTGCCCGAGTGCATGCTGCGGCAAGGCATCTGCCTGGTGAACCTGAAACAATGGAATGAAGCGATCAACATGCTGCAGACGCTGCCGGCCCGTCAGCCGCTGCTGGCCGATCAGGCGCTCTACTGGCTGGGCAAGGCGATCGTCGGTGCGGCGGACCCGGCCAATCCGCAGGCCTATCAGCAGGTCATGAAGCGCGGCATCGAGACGCTGCGCCAGGCCGCGGAAAAGGCGAAGGAACGCGAAGGCGACGATCCGGATGCCAAGGCCCGCCGCGGCGCCGCACTGCTGGAGTTGGCCGACGCATTGCAGCTTTCCGGCCAGTACAAAGAAGCCGCAGCGGAGTACGAGCAACTCCTGTCGAGCAAGCAGCTGCCAGGCCGCGAGGCGGAGCTGCTCCAGCGCGCCGCCGATGCCCTGGGCCTGGCGGGCCAGTTTGCCGAGTCGGACAAGGCATGCGAAAACTTCATCACGCAATATCCAAAGAGCGCATTCCTGCCCGCGATCATGTTCCGCCATGCCGAGAATGCCGCATTCCAGCTCAAGGCGGTCGAGCAGAACCCGCAGGCGCCCGATCGCGAGAAAGAGATCGCGCGGCTGACGGCCGAATCGAACAAGCGTTACGAATCGGTCATCAAGCAGTTCCCCGAGCACGAGCATGCGAACCTCGCTCGCTACGGCCTGGCGCTGGCACTGCTGCGCAAGAACGAGCTGGAGAAGGCCAACGCCATGCTGGCCACCATCTCCGGCACCGATCGCACCGGCGAGCTGGCGCTGTCGTCCTACTTGCAGGCCGACTGCATCATTCGCCTGGCGCCGACGAAGGTGGACGACGCCCTGGGTGCGGGCAAGCTCACGGAATCGATGACGCAGGCCATCGAGCTGCTCGAAGGCTTCGTCAACAACCAGAAGGGCCCACTGACGCCGATGGCCTTGATGAAGATCGGCTACTGCAACCAGCGGCTTGCCGCCCTCCAGGCCCAGCCGCCGGAAAAGGCGAAGTACCTGACCGCTGCCCGCGTCGCTTACAAGAAGCTGTATGCCGAGCACCCGCGCGACCAGGCGCTGCCCTACGCGGTCTTCGAGGAAGCGAAGTGCTTCGTCAACCTGGGCGCCGTGCCGCGGGCCCTGGAAAACCTGCGCCGCTTCTCCAACGACCCGTACAAGCAAAGCCCCATCGCCCCGCTGGCGTTCCTGAACCTGGCCACCATCTTCCGCACCCAGAACCAGGCTGCCCAGGGCGCCCAGGTGCTTTCGCAGGCGCTGGACCAGTACGGCGACGCGCTCCGCAAGGACCCGACGCGCACCGCCTGGCTGCCGCTCTTGCAGTTGAACCTCGGCATCTGTCTGCGCGAGTCTGGCAAAGTGCCCGAAGCGCGCGGCGTGTTCGAAGCCATCCTGAAGGACTTCCCCACTGCTCCTGAAGCGGCCGATGCGGCCCTGCGCCGCGGTCAGTGCATGAAGGAGCAGGCCCAACCCGCCATCGACAAAGCCTGGCAGCGCTTCAGCACGCCGAACCTGAAGCCCGACGAGCGCACCCAGGCCGCCCAGGAGCTGACTGCCTCGCTCAAGCCGCTGGCCGAAGCCGCGAAGTTCCTCGCCGACCAGGCCGAGGCGCTCAAGGCCAAGCAGCCGACTTCCGAAACGCGCGCCCGCATGCTCTACGACGCTGCCTGGAGCGAGCGGACCATCGGCGGCATGGAATCGGCCATCGCCCGCGCCAGGCCCGACGCGCCCAAGGAGATTCCGGAGCAGCCCGGCGAGAAGAAGATGCGCGAGCTGTACCAGGCCTTGATCTCCGGCTTCGCCGACCTGCCCCTGTCGATCGACGCCCGCCTGGAGCTGGGCGAAGCGCTGGCCGACCGCGGCGACCCGACGACCGCCCTCAAGCTCTTCAGCGAGGCGATCGACCAGGAGCCGGCCCCCGAAGTGCTGGACAAGCTTCGCCTGCGCATGGGCGCTGCCTTCGCCGCCAAGGGCGACGCCAAGACCGCCCAGGCCCAGCTGGAGATCGTCGCCAAGAACCCGAAGAGCCCCCTGAACAGCAACGCCAAGGCGCTGCTGAAAGCACTGCAAGATAACAAGCCGCTCCCGCCCCTACCGCTGCTGGCCACGGCACGTCCGGACCGAGCACCCCTGGACGATGCCACCGCCGCGGTGTCGCTGGCAATGGTGACGGCTCCCGTCTCCGCCCAGCGCACCAAGCCGGCCCCGTTCGCCCGGATGAGCGTGCCGGACCCGTACGAGTATCGCTACGCGATTCAGTCGCCGACGAACGCGACGGATGATGTGTTTCCGATGATGGGGACCTGGCCGCCGGGGAGTTGAGAGGTAGAGGGAATGTGATTGATTGCGAGCGGGGGCGTCGGGTTCCACGGGAAGCGACGGCCCCGCTTGCGATTTAGTAGTTGCCGGCTGCGACAAATTTGCCACACCCCGGCGAAGGGAATGCGAAAAACACGCTGGCCCTTCCCGGTAAACCTGGCAAAATGATTCTGTCCGGTCGACCCCGCCTTCACCGCTTGTCCGGAGTTCGCGATGACCCGCCGACGATTACGCTGGGGACAGGTCCATGTTGCCTGGCTGGCGTTTTTGGCTTCCGCCGGCCTGCTGGTCGGTTTGGTCGCCTTACTGATGTGGAACCCCGGCCGCTATGCTTCCAGCACCGAACCGCTGGTCGTCTACTGTGCTGCGGGCATCAAGGCGCCCGTCGAGGCGGCGGCCCAGGCGTACGAAAAGGAATATGGCGTGCCGGTGCAGCTCCAGTACGGCGGCTCGCAGACGCTCCTGGCCAACATCGAAGTCGCGCAAAAGGGCGACCTCTACCTCCCCGCCGACGATAGCTACGTGGACCTGGCCCGTCAGAAAGGCCTGCTTGCCGAGACGATCCCACTGGCCGAGATGAAACCAGTGCTGGTGGTGCGCCGGGGCAATCCGCACAAGGTGGTCTCGCTTGCGGAACTGCTGAAGACGAACCTGCGCGTCTGCCAGGCGAACCCCGACGCGGCCGCGGTCGGCAAGCTGACGCAGGAAGCACTGCTCAAGACCGGTCAATGGGACGCGCTCAAGAAACGTACCATCGTCTTCAAGCCGACCGTCAACGACGTGGCCAACGACATCAAGGTCGGTGCGGTGGATGCGGGCATCGTCTGGGACGCCACCGCATCGCAGTATCCCGAGCTGGAAGTGATCGATGCGCCCGAGCTGGCGGCGAAACCGGCGCGCATCTCGATTGGCGTCCTTCGGAACACCACGCAGCCGACCGCGGCCCTGCGGTTTGCACGCTACCTCGCCGCCGGCGACCGGGGCTTACCGGAATTCAAGAAGCAGGGGTTCAAACCCGTCGATGGCGATGACTGGGCGCTGGAGCCGGAAATCAAGATGCTGGCCGGCTCCATGCTGCGGCCCGCCATCGACGACACGATCAAGGACTTCGAGGAGCGCGAAGGCGTCCATGTGACGCGCGTTTACAACGGCTGCGGCATCCTGGTCGCCCAGATGCAGGCGGGCCAGAAGCCGGACGCGTACTTCGCCTGCGACAAGTCGTTCCTGGACCAGGTCAACGACATTTTCATCGATGCGGTGGACGTCTCCACCAATCAACTCGTCATCCTCGTCCCCAAGGGCAATCCGCGGCAGATCAAGTCGATGGAAGACCTCGGCAACCCGGGCCTGCGCATTGGCATCGGCCACGAAAAGCAGTGTGCGATGGGGGCCTTGACGCAGACCACGCTCAAGGCCGGCAAGGTGCAGAACAAGGTGATGAAGAACGTCGTCGTCCAGTCGCCGACGGGCGACCTGCTCGTCAACCAGATGCGGGCAAAGTCGCTGGACGCGGCGATCGCTTACGTCAGCAACGCCAAGACCGCCGAGCATGAGCTGGACTGGATCCCGATCGACATCCCATGCGCCATCGCGGTGCAGCCGGTGGCCGTGGGCAAGGAATCGAAGCAGAAGCATCTGACGCAGCGGTTGCTGGACCGGCTGCGCTCGGCCGAATCGCGCCACCAGTTCGAGAAGTCGGGCTTCCACTGGCAGCAGAAGGCGGAGTCGAAATGAGCGTGGCTGCTCCGCCGCAAACGCCGCCTCGGCGAGTCGGGTCGGACGTGCCGTTCCTTCTCGGACTGTCGCTCCTGGGCTGCACTTACCTCCTTCTCATCATCCTGATGCTGGCGGCCGACCTGTCGTTCACCACGCCGGGCCATCTGTGGCAGGCGCTGGCCAGCAGAGAGATCCAGTACGCCGTCAAGCTGAGCCTGGTTTCCTGCAGCATCACCACTATCCTGTCTCTCTGGGTCGGGGTGCCGCTCGGCTACCTGCTGTCGCGCCAGCAAGTCCCCGGCAAGTGGCTGGTGGAAGCGATCATCGACATCCCCATCGTGTTGCCGCCCCTCGTCGTCGGCCTGAGCTTGCTGATCCTGTTCATGACGCCGCCGGGCCGAGCGCTGGAAAACGTCACGCGCTCGCACATGGGTTTCGTGCTCGCGTTCATCGTGCTGCCCCTGGCCTTGGGGCCGGGGCTGCTGCTGGCAATCAAGATCGTCTTTGCAGCGCTGGGTGAAGCCTTCCCGATTTCCGGAGCGATTGCCTGGCCCATGGCGATCGGCATCGGAGTCGTGACCGTCTTCTTGCTGGCGGCAACCGGGCTGGGCGGAATCCTCGAGCCCTGGTGCCAGCGGCACTTCGGCACGTCGATCACCTACGCGATTCCCAGCGTGATCCTGGCCCAGTTCTCGGTTTCGTGCGCCTTCGCGGTGCGGACCATGCGCGTGACCTTCGACCAGATCAATCCGCGCGCCGAGCAGGTCGCCCTCACGTTGGGTTGCAGCCGGAGCCAGGCCTTCTGGATGGTCGTCCTGCCCGAGGCGAAGCGCGGCCTGCTGACGGCGGCGACGCTGGCCTGGGCGCGGGCGCTGGGCGAGTTCGGACCGATCCTGGTCTTTTCCGGCGCCACACGCATGAAGACCGAGGTGCTGTCTACCACCGTGTTCCTGGAATTGAGCATCGGCAACATCGAGGCTGCGGTGGCGGTGTCGCTCATCATGGTGCTGGCGGCCCTCGTGGTGCTGGTCATCGTCCGGCTGTTCGGCGTGCGCGACGCGCGCGTCCTGTGAAAGGCCCCAAGCGTTGATTGCCGTCTCCAACTTGCTGGTCGCTCAGGGCAACTTCTCGCTGCGGGACGTAAGCTTCACGGTTCCGACGGGGCAGTATGGCGTGCTCATGGGCCGTACCGGCAGCGGCAAGACGACACTGCTGGAAGTGATCTGCGGTTTGCGACGCGTCCTGAGCGGCCGCGTCCAGCTGCTGGACCGCGACGTGACCGCACTCAAGCCCGCCGAGCGCGGCGTCGGCTACGTCCCGCAGGACCGGGCACTGTTCGCGACCATGACGGTGCGCGAGCACCTGGCCTTTGCGCTGGAAGTGCGGCGCTGGAGCCGGTCGGCGATTCGCGAGCGCGTGGCGGAACTGGCCCAGCTCCTTGGCATCGACGAACTGTTGCACCGCTACCCCGTGGGCCTCTCCGGCGGCGAAGCGCAGCGGGTCGCGCTGGGTCGAGCCCTGGCGATGCGGCCCGGCGTCCTGCTGCTGGATGAGCCGCTCAGCGCCCTGGACGAAGGCACGCGCGAGGAGATGTTCGACCTGTTACGCGCGGTACGGAAGCAAACGGAAGTCACGGTGCTGCACATCACGCACAGCCCATCGGAAGCCCAGCGCCTGGCGGACCGCGTTTACCTGCTGCGCCAGGGACGGGTCGAGGAAGTGGCGGACGTCCAAGCGCCCGCGACCGACACGCGTATTCAACTACCGTGATGCAAGGTGCTGCGTGAACGTCCAACACCGAAACGAACCGCCGCTCGTTCCCAAGCCCGGCCCTCCTACCCACTCATTGAGGCAGCACTCTAGTACTACAACGCTACGTCCACGGGAAGGATCGGCGTCTGTGTCTGTAGCCGCAGGCTTCAGCCTGCGGAGTGGCGTCTGCCGGCCCTGCGATGCACTTCCGCAGGCTGAAGCCTGCGGCTACAGACGTTTATGACGAATCCTGCTTTCAACCTAGCGTTGTAGAATTAGTGTTCTTGGGATCAAGAACACTAGTCCTCATAGCCGTGCGGATGACGGCGATGCCAGTTCCAGGCCGTCTCCAAGATTGGCCGCAGTTCGGGATAACGTGGCCGCCAGCCGAGTTCGCGCTGGATTTTGTCCGACGCGGCGACCAGAACGGGCGGATCGCCCGCCCGTCGCGGTCCCTCGCGCACTGGGATGAACTTGCCAGTCACCTCTTCCGCGGTCCGGACCACTTCCCGGACGCTGTAGCCCCGCCCAATGCCCAGATTATAGCGCAGGGCTTCACCGCGCTGGAGGCGTTCCAGGGCCAGGAGGTGGGCCTCGGCCAGGTCCTCTACATGGACGTAATCGCGGATGCAGGTGCCGTCCGGAGTCGGGTAGTCGGTGCCGAACACGTCGATCGCGGGCCGTTGCCCCAGGGCCACCTGGAGAACGAGGGGAATCAGGTGGGTCTCGGGGTCGTGGTCCTCGCCGATGCTGCCGTCCGGCGCCGCGCCGGCGGCGTTGAAGTAGCGAAGGGCCGCGAACCCCCAGCCGTACGCGGCCGCATAGTCGGTCAAGGCCCACTCTACCGCCAGCTTGCCGCGGCCATAGGGATTGATTGGTTGCTGGGGCTCATCCTCGGTAATCGGCACGCGCAACGGCGCGCCGTATGTGGCCGCCGTGCTGGAAAACACGAAACGGCTGATGCCATGGCGGCGCAGACACTCAATCATGTTCAGGGTGTTGACCAGGTTGTTCTGATAGTACGCTCCCGGATCCTGCACGGATTCACCGACGTAATTATAGGCGGCAAAGTGGACTGCCGCCTCGGTCCGGGTCTCGACGACCACCTGCTCCAGGCGCTCCAGGTCCGTCAGGCCCGCCACGATCAAGCGGTCAGCCGGCACCGCGCCGCGGTGGCCGCGAGACAGGTCGTCGTAGACCCAGACGTCATGCCCCCGGGACAGAAACAGGCGGACGGCGTGGCTGCCGATGTAGCCAGCGCCGCCGAGGACGAGAATGCGCATCGTGAGAGTTCCCCGGTGCAAAGAGGTTCAGGAACCGGTTCGGCGGGCACCTACGCTTGCCCGACATAACGCTGAGGTTGTGCAGCAAGTTCGATACCGATGGCCGCGTATCGTCGTGGTAGTCCAAGACCACGAAATCGAAACCGAGAAACGACAGCGCCCAGGAACCAAGATTGGCAATCCGCGGCGCTCGATTTGCCGCATTTGATCGAGTCGGCCGCGCGACCGACGGACCGGAACCCAACAGAAGAGGAGAACGATCATGCTGTGGATGGATTCGCTGAGGGACTTGCTCGTCGATCAGCTCCAGGACCTCTACAGTGCGGAGAAGCAGCTCGTAAAGGCGCTGCCCCAGATGGCCAGCGCCGCCGAGTCGGACGAGCTGCGCCAAGGCTTCGAGGAGCATCTTGTGCAGACCAGGAACCACGTCAACCGCCTGGAACGCGCCTTCGAGAAGCTTGGCGCCGCGCTTAAGGAGAATACCTGTGAAGCGATGGAAGGATTGATCGAAGAAGGCCAGGAGATCATGAGCCAGTGGGGCGACTCGGAAGTACGCGACGCGGGACTCATCGCCGCCGCTCAGAAGGTCGAGCACTACGAGATCGCCAGCTACGGCTCGGTCTGCGCCTGGGCCGACCAGCTCGGCCAGCAAGAAGTCGCCCAGTTGTTACACGAGACGTTGGACGAGGAAAAACAAACCGACGAGAAGCTGACCCACATGGCGGAGCAACAAATCAACCTGCATGCGATCAAGGGCTGAGCGCACAGCGGACTATTGATTCTGGCCAGAGAAAGGTGGCCACGGCCCATCCGTTCACGCGGTCGGCCGAAATGAAACTCCCATGGCACACAGCAAGGGCAAGAGCCCCAAGAAGGGCAGCAACAAGGACTTCGCCGCCAAGCGGACCATGAACCCGCCCGGTGCCGGCAGCCATCAGGGCAACACCGGCGACAACAAGGGCTTTCAACAGCACGACCCCGCCAATCGCCTGGGCAGCTTCGAGGGCACCGGCAACCACGCCCGCACCGGCAATCGAGGCCATCAGTGAAAGGACAGCGCCCAAGCGGGAAGGGATCGGCCGGGTGGCACGGGCATTTCTGTCCGTGCGGCAAGGCGACACCGCACGGCCAGAAATGTCCGTGCCACCCGGTTAGTTCCACAGCGCTGCCTCGCGTGAAAGGAACTCTCCCACGTCTGTAGACTGCAGCTTTTATTCAGCCCGAGGAAGCGGCATCGAGTTAGTGGCAGATTCATTCCGCAGGCTGAAGCTCCCGGCCTACAGACGGTTCCCGTGAATCGTCCTTTCAAACGGGCGCTGGAGACGTAGGCGCTTGTTCGCCGAACGTGACATCGCAAATCCCCTCCCAAACTCTACGCGCCCACCTGCGGCACGAGGATCGTTGGCTGCTGGCCGGTCTGCTGCTCATACGACGTCGCGATGCGTTCCGCCACTTCCCGGGCAGTGCCGGCGTGCGTGAGGGCCACGATCGATCCGCCGAACCCGCCGCCCGTCAAACGGGCGCCATAGGCGCGGCCGGTCTGACGGCTCAGTTCCACCAGCAAGTCGATCTCCGGGATCGATACCGCGTAGTCGTCGCGCTGGGATTCGTGCGAGGCATAAAACAGCGCCCCAAGCCGGTTGAGGTCGCCCGTGCGGATGGCTTCCACTGCCTCACCGACACGGGAGTTCTCGGTCACGACATGGCGCGCTCGGCGGTCCAGGGGGGTAGGTAGCGTGGCCAGGCGCGGCAGGTCGGCGACCGTCAGGTCGCGGAGTTGACGGACGCCCAGCAATGCGCAAGCGCGTTCGCATTCGGCCCGGCGGGTGTTGTAGTCGCCGGCGGAGTGCTGGTGCGCAATCCCGGAATTAATGACCACAAGGTCCGCCCCTGGCGGAAGCGGGACGTGTTCGTATCCCAGGGTACGCGTGTCGATGAAGAGCGCCATTCCCGGCTCGCCCAGGCTGGCCGCCATGGGATCCATCACTCCCACTTGAGCGCCAACGAAACGATTTTCGACCTGCTGGCCCAGCAGGGCCAGCTCCAAGTCGTTCAGGCTCAGGCGGAAAGCCTCTCGGAGAGCGCGGAGCAAGGCGACGTCCAGGGCCGCACTCGAGGAGAGGCCACTGCCCAGCGGCACGTTCGATTCGACGCGCACGTCAAAGCCACACAGGTGGTGCGCGTTGGCCCGCAGGACCGATGTCACACCCTGGACATAATCGAGCCAGGAACACCGCGGCCGTTCTTCGCCAAGGCGGTAGAGCAGAAAGGCGGCATCCATATTGCCGCTGGCGGCGCGGACCAGCTTATCGGTGCGTGGGGCCAAGAGCACTCGGCAGCGCTGGGGGATCACGGTGGGCAAGACGAAGCCGCCATTGTAATCGGTGTGCTCACCGATGAGGTTGACCCGTCCTGGCGCCTCTGCGGCAACCGTCGGGTCGCGCTGGAACAACGTGCGGAAAGCGTCCATTGGTTTGTTTCCTTGTCCGACGAGGCATGCGGGTATCGCGTTTGCACAGTTGGCAAAGTTGCCTGCGCGTCCTGAAGCCGGGACGCACGAAGAGTGCCAGCCAACCGCGAATTGGCGGATTTCCGACCTTCGCCTCATCGCGCGAGGCGCCGTCCGCGGCCGGACGTGGCCGAAAGATTGATTTGAACTCGGGGAGACCGATCCGCTCATGTCTGGAAACCCTCCGCTGCACCTGTCCGGCGCCTACCCGCGGCCGCAACTGGTGCGGACCGACTGGACGTCTCTGGATGGGCCCTGGGACTTCGCCCTGGACCCGCAGGCACGCTGGGCCCTGCCTTCACAGGTTGAATGGCAAACGAAGATTATCGTGCCCTTTGCCCCGGAGACGCCGGCTGGCGGCGTGGAAGCGAACGGCTTCTTCCGTGCGTGCTGGTACCGCCGGACGGTGCCAGCCCCGGAGTTGGCGGCGAACCAGCGGCTCCTGCTCCATTTCGGCGCTGTCGATAGCCAGGCGACGGTCTGGGTCAACGGCGCCGTGGTCGTGCGACACGAGGGCGGCTACACGCCGTTTGCCGCGGAAGTCAGCGACTACCTGCTGCCCGACCAGCCGCAGACCATTGTGGTCCGCGCCGAGGACGACCCGCTCGACTTGGCGAAGCCGCGCGGCAAGCAGGACTGGCACCTGGAACCGCATTCCATCTGGTATCCGCGCACCACCGGCATCTGGCAAACCGTCTGGCTGGAACGGGTGCCTGTGACACGCATCGGCGCGCTGCGCTGGACGCCCTGCCTGGAGCGCTGGGAAGTGGCAGTGGAAGCCTATGTGGCGGGCCGGCCCCGCGACGACCTGCGCCTGAGCGTCCGGCTGACGGCGGGCAACACCCTCCTGGCCGACGATACCTATGCGGTCGTCGCCGCCGAGGTCCATCGCCGCATCGGGCTGTCCGACCCGGGCATTGACGACTTTCGCAACGAGCTGTTGTGGAGCCCGTCGCGGCCGACGCTCATTCAGGCGCGCCTGCGCCTCTGGGGGGCGCGCGGCGAACTGCTGGACGAGGCGCTTAGCTACACCGCGTTGCGCTCGATCGCCGCGGAGGGAGATCGCTTCATCCTCAATGGTCGGCCCCTCACGCTGCGCATGGTGCTCGATCAAGGCTACTGGCCGCAAAGCGGACTGACGGCGCCGGACGCGGACGCCCTGCGCCGGGACGTGGAACTGGCCAAGGCGATGGGGTTCAACGGCGTGCGCAAGCATCAAAAGATCGAGGACCCGCGCTACCTCTACTGGGCCGATTCGCTCGGTTTGCTGGTCTGGGAGGAGATGCCCAGCGCTTATCGCTATACCAAGACGTCGATCGAGCGGCTAACGCGCGAATGGGTCCGCGTGATTGAGCGCGATGCCAGCCACCCGTGTATCGTTGCCTGGGTGCCGTTCAACGAATCCTGGGGCGTCCCCGACTTGCCCGGCAGTCCGGCGCAGCGGCACTACGTCCAGGCCTTGTATCACCTGACCAAGACGCTCGATCCAACGCGGCCCGTGGTTGGCAACGACGGCTGGGAGAGCGTGGCCACCGATATCATCGGCATTCACGACTACGACGATGACGCCGGGCGGATCAGCCGCCGCTACGGCGCGGAGGACCACCTCCCCCGCCTTTTCCAGCGCGAACGGCCCGGCGGCCGGCTGCTCGTGCTGGGCGAGGGTGGCCATACCGGCCAGCCGTTGATGCTCAGCGAGTTCGGCGGCATCGCCGTCGCGCCCGACCGCGACGGCGCCTGGGGCTACTCCCGAACCGAGTCGGCCGAGGCATTCGCTCAGCGCTACACGCGGCTTCTGGAAGCGGTGCGCGCGCTGCCGCTGCTGGCCGGCTTCTGCTACACCCAGTTCGCCGACACCTACCAGGAGGCCAATGGCCTGCTGAACGCCGACCGCACGCCCAAGTTCCCGCTGGAGGAGATCGCTCGCGCCACCGCCGGCCCCGAGACCCTGCGCCATCTGGAACTGGAACGCACCTGGCGCGATCGGCTCATGGAAGCGCAACGCCACCAGTACCTCGTGCCGGCCGAGGACTACCGAACCCACGACGGCCGCTAAGGAGCCGCGTAACAATAAGTTGAACAATTGCACGTAGGACGGATTTCCAATCCGTCCCTAGAAAACCGGACG
>JAIEMG010000318.1 GCA_019752375.1 Gemmataceae bacterium
CCAGGGTAGCCGAGTACGGCAACCCTGGGCTATGTCACGCAACCCCTTCGGGGTAAAGAAATACGCCGTAAATCCAGGAGGAGTCTTGGATGAGGGCGCAACTTCAAAACGCGCCAGCAAGGGATCGCTTTATCCCTTGCTGGCGCGTCGGGCTCCCGGACGGGCCAGGATCAGTCCTTGCCCGCTGCTTTCAGTTCCTCTTCGAGCTTCTGTTCCAGGTCGGTCTTGGTGGTGATTTCCTTGCTCCTGATCTGGTCGCTGACCTTTTCTAGCGCCTTGGCGTAGTCCTTGCCCTTGTCGAGCAGGTGGTTCACGCCCTTGGGGAGCCATGGGGTCGTGGGCATGTGGAGCTTCCACGACTTGGCATCGCCCTCGCCTTCTTGCTTCATCTCCGCGACAATCTTGTGGTTGGCCGGAAAATTCAGTGCCACCGTGGCCCGGTCGTCGCCATGCTTTTCGATCTTGCCGGCCTCGAACTTGGCCGGGAACGGCTCGCAAGCGGCGAGCCAACCCTTGACCTTGTCTGTCAGGGCGATGTCGCGCTTTTCCGCCGCGGCCGTCACACCGTCGATGGCCTTGCCGAGCTTGCCGGCGACGTCGGCCGAGCGGTTCAGTTGCTCGCCATAGGGTCCGCTGCAGTACTTGGAAGCATTGGCGTAGTCGCGCTCCTTCACCGCTTTCTGGAACTTCTGCAGCGCATCATCGGGCGTCTTGGCGGGGCCGTACCCCTTCGCCATGCCGAGATACCCCATGAAGGTGTCACGCTGAAACATGAACAGGTAGCCCAGTCCGCCAACAACGACGACCAGAAGAAGAATGATGACGTTGCGCATGGAAGCTGTCTCGTGGGAGAGAGGAAATCGAACCTTGGCAGGGCGAACGGCACGATGAACACGATCAGGCGTTGCGGAACAGGCGACGCAGCTGGCCCACCAGCCCAAGACGTTGCGCCTCGCGGAACAGCACTTCTTCACGCTGAAATTGCATGACCGCCCAGCGCAGCGCCAACGCGATCGACCCCGTCAGCGACAGGAGCACGGGGGCGAAATAACCCCAGGGCGCCTGCTCGGGGTGCAGCATCAATCGCTGGAGCAGGAGCGTGGCACCCGTAATCGGCACCAGGCTGTAGGTCAGGTTCAACTCCACGCCCGGCAGCAACGGCCAGAAGGTTAACGGCACGGCCAGCAGAAACACCGGCATCAGGTAGTACTGCCCTTCCTTGGTGCTCTTCGCATACGCTCCCAGCGCCAGGCTGACGGCACTGAACAAGGCCGCGATCTGCACCGTCAGCACCATGCTCCATAGCACGCCGCTGGGACGCAGGATCGGAAAGGGCACCCAGTAGTGCGCCAGCAGCGTGCCTCCTGCCATCCACAGCAAGTTCCATAGCGCCGTGGCCGATGCGAAGACCCAGATGGCCAGGAACTTTCCGCAAACGATCTCGGTCCGCGTGGCAGGGCTCAGGAGCAATGTCTCCAGCGTGCCGCGCTCTTTTTCCCCGGCGCACACGTCGATGGCGGGATACAGTGCTCCCGCGAGCGACCACATAATGATGATGAACGGGAAGAAGCGGGCCACCATATCGGAGATTTCCGAGGCCGTCTGCTGCTCCAGCGACTGCTCCTGCTCCGGCATGACGACGACGACGGGATTGTCGAAGTCGATCGCCAGCCCGCGGCGCAGGAAGCGCACCTCCTTGACGCGCTGCTTCCAGCGATTCACCACGCCCTTGACGCGCCGCTCCGCCTGGCGCGACCGCTCGTCGCCGGGGCGGGCGTAGAGTTGGATGGCCGGTTGCCCGCCCGCATCCAGTTGCGTAAGCAGGTCCGGCGGAATCACCAGCAGCGCATCAAACGTCTTGTCTTCGAGCAGGGCGCGTTCGACGCCGGTCATCGGCACCAGGTCCACGCCGTTACCCATCAGGCCCTTGCGGCAAAAAACCTCCACAAAGCGATCGTCGAGGATGAGCGGTGGATAGGTTTGTCGGGCCTGGACCATGTGGACCAGTGCCGCGGCGCCGGCAGCGCCGTCGATGCCATGGCCCGGCGTCCAAGCGAACCAGGATGCGGCGGGCACCGGGCTGAAGTCGGCACTTGTAGCGTCCAGCGTCGGCAAGTATTCAATACCGCTGACGCCGACCCGACTTCGCTGTTCCACCGAGCCCAACGCCAGCGAATAACCCACCAGGCCCAGCAAGGGATACAGCGCGACCGGTAGGAGAAAGATCATGAAGAGCGTGCGCCGGTCGCGCAGCAGATCGCGCATCTCGCGCGCCCAGATGATCCGGATGATTGAGGACTTCATGAACGTATTGAACCACAAGCGTGGGGAATCGGAAACACGCAAGCCCTTGAATGCGACCAGACCATGCGACGGTTCTTCTACCATCGCATCGAATTCCCACCGGACGGGTTGGGCTGCGGGAGCCGGGCAAGCTGCGTAAGCGGCGTTGTGTCGGCACGGCGAACCCTCGTATAATTCTCCAATCAACACTTGCACGCGCATCTCGTCATGCCGCATCTCGCAAGGAGGATTCCATGAGCAGCGCTGTCTCTCCCGTGACCGGCCGCCATCGCATTGCCGAGCGCTGGTTCGATCCCCAGGAAAAGCGCTTCGAGAGCCACAATCCGGCACGCTGGGAAGAGATCGTGGGCGTTTTTCCGAGCGCCACGGCGGCCGTTGCCGACGAAGCCGTCGTTGCAGCCCGCGCGGCGTACCCAACCTGGCGACGCACCAGCCGGATCTATCGCGCCGACTTATTCGACAACCTGGCCCAACTCGTCAAGCGGGACGCGGACGCACTGGCGGAACTCATGGCGCGCGAGTGCGGCAAGGTGGTGACCGAGTGCAAGGCCGAGGTCATCGAAGGTCTGCACATGATTCAGTACGTTTTCGGCACCGGGCGCATGCCCATCGGTGACGTGCTGGAGTCGGAGGTGCCCGAGAAAGACGCCTCCATGCGCCGCAAGCCGTGGGGCGTCGCTGCCGTCATTACGCCGTGGAATTTCCCCTTTGCGGTGCCGCTGTGGATGCTCGGACCGAGCCTGCTCGAAGGCAACACCTGCGTCTTCAAGCCGTCCGAGGACACGCCCGCCATTGGCCAGCGCCTGGTCGAACTGTTTGAGGAGGCCGGCTTCCCGCCGGGCGTCCTGAACCTGGTTCACGGCGACGCCGTCGCCGGCGAGGCGCTGGTCCGCAATGCCGGCGTCAACGTCGTCCTGTTCACGGGCAGTTACGAAGTGGGCCGCCGGATCCAGCAGCTTTCGGCCGAGCACCACGACCGCATCGTCGCCTGCGAGATGGGCAGCAAGAGCGCCGTCATCGTCTGCGAGGACGCGCGGCTCGACCTGGCCGTGACCGCGGCGATCGTTAGCGCCTTCAAGACGTCGGGGCAGCGTTGCGTCAGTGCCAGCCGGGTCCTGGTCGCGGAGCCGCTCCTGGACCGATTCGCGGCGAAGTTCGTCGCCACGGCCCAACGATTGCGCATTGGCGATCCTCTGGACCGCGGCAACTTCACCGGCCCGGTCATTCACCACGCTGCCGTCGAGAAGGTCGAGCGCTATAACGAGCTGGCGCGTGCCGAGGGCGCCGAAGTGCTGCTGGAAGGCGGCCGCATGAAGACGCAGGACGGCGTGCCCGGCTGCTACCTGTCGCCATTCGTGTATCGCATGGACCACCGGCCCGGCGCCCGCGCCATCCGGGAGGAAGTCTTCGGCCCGCACCTGGCGCTGATCCCGTTCAAGACCAATGAGGACGCGGCCCGCATCTACAACGACACCGAGTACGGCCTGTCGATGGCGGTGATTACCGAAGACTATCGGGCGATGCGCTATTTCCGCGACGAATGCCAGTTCGGCATGGGCTACGTAAACCTGCCGTGCATCGGTGCGGAGGTCCACCTGCCGTTCGGCGGCGTGAAGAAGAGCGGCAACGGCCATCCATCCGCCGCAGGCCTGGTGGAGACGGTGACGCACAAGATTGCGTGGACGGTCAATCATGGGACCGAGATCAAGATGGCACAGGGACTGACGACGGACATTGAAGGCGGTCCGGCGTGAATCAGCGGTACGAAGATTTGTGGTCGCGACCAGGAGGTCAGGTTTGTGTTGACGCCCCAACATCGGCAAGAAGCGCTGTCTCGGGCCTACGTTCAAGCGATTGCCGGACGGTGCGGAATGAGCGTAAGTACGCCGTTCCCCGATTACGGCATTGACTTGTCCTTGCATGAAATCACTATCGTGGGCAACCGTCGGCTGGAAACCGGGGTTCGACTCGATATCCAGGCAAAGGCGACGACACGCAGCAACGTATCGGGCACAAATCTCCGGTATGATTTGGCAGTACGTGATTACGAAGTTCTCCGGTTCGCTGAAGCGGGATCGCATCGAATTCTCGTAATCTTGGCGTTGCCGAAGTCGGAAGAGCAATGGCTTAGCCAGACAGAGGAGGAACTGATCCTGCGTCGTTGCGCGTACTGGTTCTCCCTGAGAGATTGGCCGGCGACCATGAACCGAAAATCGATTCGTCTGTCGGTCCCTCGGACTAATGTGTTCACTGTCCCCGCTCTACGAGCCATCGTGAAGCGTATTCGCGCAAGGGGTGAGGCATGATTGGATTTGAGCGCTGGATTGATCCGCGGGTCCGTCAAGTGAAAGTGGCGGACGTGCAGAAGTATTTGCTCAGCCATGGCTGGGTCAGGCAGCCCTATCCCAAGCCAGAATTGCTTGTTTTTGCTGGACCGAAGGACGACTACGGCAAGCCAATCATTCAGTCGCTTCCTGCCGCGGAGAACTATCTCGACTACCAGCAGCGATTGATTGAACTGATTACCGCCATCGCCGTCATTGAGGATCGCATGGCGCCCGCCGTGCTCGATGACATTCTTCGGGAACCGCGCGGCGCGGTGGCGTCCTGAATTCCCAGGATGGGAGGCTCCTTATGTGGAAATTCGACAATCGCACCGTCCCGGACGTCCGCACCGAGCTGCCCGGCCCGAAGGCGCGCGGCTTCCTGGAACGCGACCAACGCTGCATGTCGCCGTCCTACACACGCGTTTATCCCCTCGTCGTCGAGCGGGGCAGCGGTGCGGTGATTGAGGACGTGGACGGCAACCTCTTCCTCGACTTCACGGCCGGCATTGCCGTCACGTCCACGGGCCATTGCCATCCGCAGGTGACTGGCGCCATCAAGGACCAGGCGGACAAGCTCCTGCACATGTCCGGCACCGACTTCTACTACGAGCCCCAGATTGACCTGGCGCAGCGGCTGGCCGAATCGGTGCCGGGCACGTCGTCGCAGCGCGTGTTCTTCACCAACAGCGGTGCCGAAGCGCTGGAGGCGGCCCTGAAGCTGGCCCGCTGGCACACGCAGCGGACGCGGGCCATTGCGTTCCTCGGCGCTTTCCACGGCCGCACCTACGGGGCGATGTCGCTATCCGGATCGAAGCTCGTGCATCGCCGGGGGTTCTCGCCGCTGGTGCCCGATATCCATCACACCCCCTATCCGCGCGGCTGCACGGTTTGCACCGACGTGGCCGGCTGTATCTGCGTTCGCCAGATCGAGGAGACATTGCTCAAGCGCACGGCGCCGCCCGACGAGGTGGCCGCCATCTTCGTCGAGCCGGTCCAGGGCGAGGGCGGCTATCACGTGCCGCCCGCGGGCTTCTTACCGGCGCTGCGCGAACTCTGCGATCGGCACGGCATCCTCCTCGTCGTCGACGAAGTCCAGAGCGGCATGGGGCGGACGGGCAAGCTTTACGCGTTCGAGCACTGGGGCATCGTGCCGGACATCATCTGCCTGGCGAAAGGCATTGCCAGCGGCATGCCGCTGGGGGCGATCATTGCTCGCGAGGAAATCATGGACTGGCCGCCGGGCAGTCACGCCAGCACCTTTGGCGGCAACCCGGTCAGCTGCCGGGCCGCCCTGGCAACGCTCGATCTGTTACGGGACGGCTACATGGCCAATGCCACGCAGCGCGGCGAGCAGCTCAAACGTGGGCTGAAGGAGTCAAAGCAGACGCATCAACACCTGGGCGAGGTACGCGGCCTGGGCTTGATGGTCGCCGTGGACATCGTCAAGAAAGACGGCCAGACACTGGACCCGGCGCTGCGCGACGCCATCGTGCAAAGCGCCTTTCGTCAGGGCTTATTGCTGCTTGGCTGCGGAGAAAGTGCCATTCGTTTTTGCCCCCCGCTGTGCGTCACGGCAGCTCAGACCGACACGGCCCTGAAAATCTTCCAGACCGTCCTGGAGCAGTGCAGTGCCACCAAGGTGGCCGTTTGAACAGGCGGTCGCGGAAAATACGAGCCAGAGGCAATCAATTCTGGTACAAAACTTGCTACGGAGTCAGGATGGTTCCTGTCCCCTTCAGCAAGGAGGTCTCATGCGTCCTCTCGTGATCACGGGCGGTTGCGGCTTTATTGGCAGTAACTTTATCCGGCACATTCTCAGTGCCGATCCAGCCGTTTCGGTCGTCAACTTCGATTGCCTCACTTACGCGGGCAACCTCGCGAACCTTGCCGATCTCGCGGACCATCCGCGTTACCGCTTTGTCAAGGGGGACGTCACCGATCGCGACGCGATGCGCAAGGTCGTGAGCGCCGGCGTGGACGGCATCATTCACTTCGCGGCGGAGAGTCACGTCGATCGCAGCATTCACGATTCGGGCCCGTTCATTCATACGAATGTCGGCGGCACGCAGGTCCTGCTCGACGTCGCGAAGGAATTCAAAGTGCCGCGCTATCTCCAGGTGTCCACCGACGAGGTGTACGGCACGCTGGGCGCGACCGGCCTGTTCACCGAAGAGACGCCGCTGGCGCCGAACAGTCCTTATGCCGCGAGCAAAGCCGCGTCCGATCTTCTGGTACGCAGCTACGTCCACACCTTCCATTTGCCGGCGCTGATCACACGCTGCTCGAACAACTACGGTCCCTACCAGTTCCCCGAGAAGATGCTGCCGCTCTTCATCACCAACCTGCTCCGCGACGAGCCGGTGCCAGTTTACGGCGACGGCATGCAAGTGCGGGACTGGATTCACGTGCGCGATCACAGCGCGGCCATCTGGCGCGTCTGGCAAGCCGGTCGCGTGGGCGAGGTCTACAACATCGGCGGCCGCTGCGAGAAGGCTAACATCGACCTGACGCACACGTTGCTCGACGTGATGGGCAAGCCGCGCACGCTGATCCGCCACGTCCAGGACCGGCCCGGCCACGATCGGCGTTACGCGATCGACTGCGCCAAGATGGAACGCGAGCTGGGTTGGACGCCCCAGGTGCCGTTCGCCGACGGCCTGCGCGAGACGGTACGCTGGTACGTGGAGCACGCCGACTGGGTAGCGCAGATTCGCAGCGGCGATTACCTGAAGTATTACGAGAAGCAGTACGGAGCGCGTCTGACGGAGCACAAGAACGGCAATGGCAGCAAACCGCAACCGGTCCGAACGGGGAAGTAATTTTACACGCTACTTCACTCTCCCTGCTGGAATGACGAATGACGAAGCTCGAATGACGAATCAATGACCAATGACGAATGCCCAGCGGAGAAAGAAGCGTCTCGTCCTTTTGGTCATTGGGAATTGGTGATTGATTCGTCATTCGGGCTTCGTCATTCGTCATTTCGCGGCAGCTTCCACTGCAAGGTAGCGTAGTAGTAAGCGGGTGTGCTTTCCTTCCATCGGTCTGAAATACCGAGGTGTCCCATGATGACGCGCGGCGTGATTCTGGCGGGTGGCAAGGGCACGCGCCTGGGCGAGCTGACCAAGGTGACCAACAAGCACCTGCTGCCCGTCGGCCCCTATCCGATGGTATACCACCCGCTGAAGAAGCTGGTGGGGGCCGGCATCAAGGATGTGATGCTGGTCTCCGGCACCGAGCACATGGGCGATTTCGTCGAATTGCTCGGTTCGGGACGCGAACACAACTGCCAGCTTACCTACCGGGTGCAAGACGAGGCCGGCGGCATCGCTCAGGCCCTCGGCCTGGCGGAGCTTTTCTGCAAGGATGCTCGCTGTGCCGTCATCCTGGGCGACAACATCTTTCACGACCCGCTCAAGACCGTGGTCGGCGAATCCGCCGACTGGCCCGACCACGCCTGGGTTGCGCTGAAGCAGGTGCCGGACCCGCAGCGGTATGGCGTTGCCGAGTTGAGCGGCAAGAAGGTGCTGAGCATCGAAGAGAAGCCGTCCGATCCCAAGAGCGACTATGCGGTCGCGGGAATCTACGTCTACCCGCCAGACGTCTTCGAGGTCGTCAAGAACCTGAAGCCGAGCCGCCGCGGTGAACTGGAAATCACCGACGTCAATCGGTTCTACCTGGAGAAGGGCCGGCTGGGCTGGTCGATGCTGGAAGGCTACTGGACCGATGCGGGGACTCCCGATTCGCTCCTGCGTGCGAATGAATTGGTCCGCGAAAACCCGCCGCGGTATTAGATTTGATTCAGGCGCCGGCGTTGATGCCAAACTCGTCAGACCAGAATCAGTCTGCAGTCCTGCTGACCGGCGCTACCGGCTACGTCGGCGGGAGGCTGATTCCGTTGCTGGAACAGCAGGGAGCAAGACTCCGTTGTCTGGCCCGGTCGCCCGAGAAATTGCGGCCGCTGTGTCGGTCCTCGACCGAAATCATTTCTGGCGACGTATTGGATCCTGTCTCTCTTCACCCCGCAGTGCGGGGCATCCACACGGCCTACTACCTCGTTCACTTGATGTCCGGTTCCACGGACTTCGAAAAGCAGGACCGCCTGGCCGCGACGAACTTCGCCGCGGCCGCCCGGAACGCCGGAGTGCGCCGAATCATCTACCTGGGCGGCCTGGGCGACGACAGCGATCCGAACCTGTCGCCGCACCTGCGCAGCCGGCACGAGGTCGGCACGCTTCTGCAGGCATCCGGCACCGAGACCATCGAGCTCCGGGCTTCCATGGTGGTCGGCGCGGGCAGCCTGTCGTTCGATCTGGTGAAATCGCTGACCGACCGCCTGCCCGTCATGCTTTGCCCCCGCTGGCTGACGACGCCGACCCAGCCCATCGCCGTGGACGACGTGCTGGCCTACCTGCTGGCCGCGAAGGACTTGCCAACCGGCGAAAGCCGCGTCTTCGAGATCGGCGGCACGGATGTCGTCACGTACGGCGGCATCATTCGCGAGTACGCTCGGCAAAAAGGACTGCGGCGCTGGCTGATCTCGGTGCCGGTCCTGACGCCTTACCTGTCGAGCCTGTGGTTGGCCCTGGTGACACCGGCCAGCTTCGAAGTCGGCCGACACCTGATCGAGGGATTGAAAAATCCCACGGTGGTTCGCGACCGCCGCGCCCTGGTAGCCTTTGCGATTCGGCCGATGGGGATTCGAGAGGCGATTCAGAAGGCACTCTCCCAGGGCGCCAACTGACGCCCCGCAGGCGTCAGTCCGGGGCGCCGAGTCCTTTGGCGCCACGCCCGTTTGTCCGCCTTCAGGTCCAGCGACGCCGGGATGGATACGACGGTCGCGGACGCTATCACGGAGATTTCGATGGCCGTGTTTATTGAGCTCCATCGCACCGATCGTGACCCGAGGGCGTCCGTCTGGGTCAACCCCGATCACGTCCTGCGCGTCGAGCCCGATGCCAGCACCGGCGCCACAGGCCCTGTCACGCGGTCGCATGTCACCATGATCGACGGAGAAGGATTGACCGTTGACGGCCCGCCCGCACAGGTGGCGGCAACGCTATCGAATGCCAGAACAAAGAACTGAGCCGAAAACGGAGCAGGCCGCTTCGATCACCCGGCTTTCTCGGCCGGCGCGGGCTTATCTGTCTCCGCATTAACAGCGCGGCCGTTCGCGGGAGGAAGCTGCTGCTCCAGTTGAGTGATCTTGCGGCGATAGTAGTCGATCTCACGCTGCAATTCCTGGGCTTCCTCCAACTTGGCCTCCAGTTCACCCTCCAAGCGGGCGACGGCGGAATGCCGGGTGAGCCGTTGCAGCACCTCCAGCACGAGAAAAGCCCGCCAGCCCTTGCCTGCCACGCCATAGATGCGGTAGTACCGCGACAGCTGGGTCAACGCCGTCAGTCGGATCACGCGCAGGAAGGGCAGGAACTCGACCATGGGCAGCACGACCACCGCCAGATCGAGCCAGTGCGCCAGCGCGTACTGCCACCGGCTGTCGGCAACGGCCATGCGAATGATGAACTCCGCCGTGAAGGCGATCCAGATGACGCTGATGCAAATGTCCAGAAACGCCCGGAGCAACGGTTCCGATTCCATCGGCTCCAGCCAGTTTTGTCGGTAATACTCGATCGCCAACACGGGCAAGATGAGCAGCGCCATGAAGATCATCGGGACACTGAAGAACAACTCCAGAGTCTTGCGCAGGTCGTAGTCCACGACCTGCCAGCCCAGTCCCGGCAGCCACATCTGCCCTGGCCGGCGCACCCCCTGGACCGCCATCCGCAGCGGCGGGAGCAGAGCCGGCACCAGCGTCCACGCGATGTTCTTGATGGAGCGTTCCGCGGGCGACAGCAAGGAGGCCCGCAGTACCGCCTCGACAAGGAAGAGGGGCCACAGGAACAAGAGACCGGCAAGGTAAAGCCCGAGCATGGCCACCTGCACGCCCGCGTTGACGTGGTGCCCCTCACGGATCAGACCGCTCAGCAAGACGAGAAAGGTCCCGGCCAGGAGAAACATGGGCTTGGCGAGGCGGTCCTCCCAGTCGCGAGGCACGTCGGTCGGTGCGCCGTCCACAATTCTTTCTCCCGCGACCCGGCGGACTGCGACGCCAACGCTGCCGGCTCGCTCCGTCCGACAGTCCAATCGCGAGTGCGATAAGTAGCCGCGGCAGGATTCGGACCCGCTTGCCTTAGAACTCGTCCACGAATAAATTCGTAGGACGGATTTCCAATCCGTCCGACAAACACGGACGGATTGGAAATCCGTCCTACGAAACCTACGAACTTTTTTTGATGAGTTCTAACGATCGTCCCCAATGATTGTCGCGCGGCTCAACTCTGCAGTCCCTGGACGACCACTTCCAGATACTCCCGAGCCCGCTTCGCCAGTGCATCGACGCCTTCGGGCTCCTTGGGGCGCGGCACGAACGGCGCGAAGATGTTTTCGCAGCACAGCGGCAGGTTCCGCCCGGTAAACGCAACCGGTGCCAGCAGTTTGTAGTGGTCGATCTCGCCGAAACCGGGACCGCAATCCTGCCCTTCCTTTGGCGATTTCGGGAAGTTGCGGTGGTCCTTGATGCAGAAGCTGCGCGTCAGGTCGGCACAGCGACCGATGCGGAAATCGGCGATGGGATCGATCTCGCCGCGCAGGTAGTCGAGCACGTTGCCGGCGTCATAGTTCAGCTTGACGGCGTCGTCGTTCACTTCGCGAATGATCTCGGCGCAAGCGGCACCCGTACCGGTCTCGCCGCCATGCTGCTTGATGACGATCAGCACACCGTGGTCGCGCGCAATCGGCCCGAGTTCTTTGAATCGCTCGATCCAGAGCTTCCGGCTGCCAGCGCCCTCGGTGTGGCCAAACGTCAGCACCTGCGGCACGCCGCCCGCCGCCGCCTGCTTGATGCGGCTCTTGAACACGTCCAACGCCAGCTTGTTCTCGGGATAAATGCCGGAGAACATCATCAACGGCTCCAGTCCCATGTCCCGGCAGCGCTTGCCCAGGTCCTTGGCCTTCTCCGGCGCTGCATCCACCGGCATCACCGGCACCGGCTTCGACTCCCCGTCCTCGCGATGCGACGTGCCCCACGCAACGTACTTGTAGCCCGCGTTCTTGATGCCGGTCAGGGCACGTTCGAGAGAGAACTGCGAGTACGGCAGCGTCATGCAGGCGATCTGAAACTTGGTCGGCTGCTTCTTGTCCTGGGCGAAGAGCCGGCCGGCCGCCAGAGCGCTGACACCGAGAAGGCCGGCGTACAGGAAGGAGCGACGGTCGAGAAGCGGGGCGCGGTGCGTAAGCATGACGAAGCTCCGGGAGGGCCAAGGGGTGGGTGCCGGGAGGAATTATAAGGTGCGAAGCCACGCCTCGCCACCGCGCGTGGACTTTCGCAGGGTCCGCACAGCGGACCCTACAATCGTGAATCGCCTCGCTACTTCGCCTTCCCGTGCTTCAAGAAATACTCGAAGAACAAGTACATCGCTTCGTTCGACTCGGGCGTCGGCTCGTGGCCTTTGCGATTGGTCATCGCGACGCGGTCGGTCTTTCCAAGCAGTTTGTTGACGGCAATCGTATGGTTCAGCGCCTTCCATCGCTCCGGGAAGTCCTCGGAGCCGCCCGAGACCAGGAACGGCCGCGGCGCCATCAGCGCGTGTAACTCGTGCAGGTCGCGGCCCTCCTCAATCATCTTCTTGTAGCTGCCCGTGCGCGGGTGCTTCTCGTTGGGAATGCCGGGCTTGCGGTCTTCCGTGCCGCGCTCGAAGCCGAGGTACCAGCGTTCCCAGTAGTTGACGTTGCCGCGCTTTTCATCGAAGACAATGCCCCCGTCCGACCAGGCGGCACAGGCAAATTTGTCGTACAGGCACGACGCGAACATCGCCCACTTGCCGCCATAGCTGTGGCCGACCACGCCGATGCGCTTCGCATCCACCTGCTCCAGGTTCGCCAGGATGGTGTGGCACGTGGCGGCCTCGTAGGCATGAAACGACAGCGGCTGAAGGTTGCAGCTGGCCTTGTCGGGATAGTAGGTCTCCGGCGCGCTGCCCAGCGACAGGGCGACGAAGCCTCGCTTGGCAAGCTGGAGAGCAAAATCGCGCCGCTCCGCCTTGCCCTGGCCGATGCCGGTCTTCGCGTCGTAGAAGACCACGACGACGGCGGGAAATGGCCCCTTGCCATCGGGCACCAGCAGGTAGGCGTCCTCGGTGGTCTTCTTCGGCGCGACCTCGATGCGAAGATGGTGCTGCGTCAAGTTGTCGCATCGCTCCTTCTCCAGGAACTCGACCTTCGGCTTCTCGAGCAGCGGCGGCCATTCGCCCATGAGGCCGTGCCAGTTCTTGAGGATCTCTTGCCGGCGCTTCTGCCAGTCCTCCGGCGTCTTGACCGCCGTTCCATCGGCAAACTTGAGCGGCGACCGATAATCGCCCCACTGGTCCTTGAACTCCTCCGGCGGCTTGAAATACGGAGCAAGCTTCTTCGCGATCGCTTCGGCGTCAGCGGGCGCTGGATCGTCGGCCACAACGGCGCAAGCGATGAGTGGAATGGCTGCGAGTGCCGAGAGGAGAGTTCTCATGGCAGGATCCTCATGCGGGATGGGGGAGCAGGCGGTGTCCACGGTACTCCCACGGCCGAGCGTTGGCAATACGCTTTGTGATACGAGTCGAGTAGAAGACGGGACGGCCATCCGGACCGGCAGCGGTTCCGGGCGAAATCCGCTTGAGCAGTTGCCTCATGACCTGGATGATGGGCGAAAAGCGCGCGACACTTAACTTTCGCACCAGTGAGCCCTTGCCCATGATTGCACCCAATGCTCTGATGGCCGCCAAGCCTTCGCTTTCCTGGTGGACCTGCCTGTTCCTCGTTCTGGTGTTCCTCGCCATGCCGGATGAAGTGCTTGCACAGAAAAAGACCCGGGCGCGCGACCTGGGAATTCCCTTTGACGGCACTCCCGGGCCGCTGAACGCCATCACCGACGTCAAGGACGTCGCCGTCGGCCACGTGACGCTGGTCTCGGGGCAAGGCAAGCTCGTGGTCGGCAAGGGGCCGGTCCGGACCGGGGTGACGGCAATCCTGCCGCGCGGCAAGGACTCCAACGATCGCGTCTTCGGCGCGTGGCACTCGCTGAACGGCAATGGCGAAATGACGGGAACGGCCTGGCTGGAGGAATCGGGCTGCCTGGAAGGCCCCCTCATGATCACCAACACTCACAGCGTCGGCGTCGTGCGCGATGCGGTGATTGCCTGGCTCGTCAAACGAATCCCCGACTATGCCAAGACGGTCCGGTTCAGCCTGCCGGTGGTCGCGGAAACCTACGACGGCTTCCTCAACGACATCAACGGCTTCCACGTCAAGAAGGAACACGCCCTCGAAGCCCTGGAAAAGGCTCGCGGCGGCGTCGTGGAAGAGGGCAACGTCGGCGGCGGGACCGGCATGATCCTCTATCGCTTCAAGGGAGGCATCGGCACGTCGTCCCGAAAACTGGCGGATGGGGACGGCGGCTACACCGTCGGCGTCCTGGTGCAAGCGAACTACGGCAGCCGCGAACAACTCCGAATTGCCGGCGTTCCCGTGGGCAAGGAAATCACCGACCTGCTGCCCGAACGCGGGAGGAAGGACGGCGACGGCGGTTCGATCATCATCGTCATCGCCACCGATGCACCGCTGTTGCCGCATCAATTGAAGCGACTCACCCGGCGCGCGGCACTCGGACTGGGACGGAATGGCAGTATTGCCGGCAATTCCTCGGGAGACATCTTCCTCGCGTTCTCCACGGCCAATCCGGAGGCTGCCGGCAAGAAGGAGGTCGTGAATTTGAAGATGCTGCCCAATGAGCGCATGGATCCGCTGTTCGAGGCCACCGTTCAGGCGACCGAGGAGGCGATCGTCAACGCCCTGGTTGCGGCGGAAACGATGAAAGGCATCGATGACAACACCGTGCACGCCATCCCACACGACCGGCTCAAACAGGTGATGAAAAAGTACAACCGGATCACGGAGAAATGATCCGGAAGTGCGTGAGTCAACGCTCCGTGTCGGAAGCGGTCTTGCGCATGTCACGCAAACCGCGTCAGTTGTCCGTAAGTACCCCGGACCACCGCTGCGCCCTCTGAGGTCGAACGAGGAACTACTGCTTTGCACCGAACGGCGGCGCCAACGCCTCGCCGCGCGCCGCCTTCGCCACACTTTCCGGCTGCCGCAGCGCTTTCCACGCCGCTTCCGCGTTCACTGCCTGCACTCCCATCCGCCACTGCCCCGCCGACGCCACACTATCACTGCTGGCAGCATACCCTTCCGGCGTCAGCGCCAGCCAGTCGTGCTTGTCGTCGTGCGGCGGCACCGACAGCAGCGTCAGCAGGTGCCGAGTTGTCCCGATGTCGAAGACGCGCACCAGGCCGTCGAAGCTGCCGGAGACGACGAGCTTGCCGTTGGGGCTGATCGCCGTCGCGTAGGCAATCGAGCTAACCGGGAACGTCTTGGCAAGGGTGCCGTCCTTGGTGTTCCACGTGCGGAGCAGGCGATCGCCGCCCGCCGAGACGAAGGTTTGACCGTCCTTGCTGAAACAGAGCTCGTAGATGGCGATGCCGTGGCCGCCCTGCCGTCGAATGCGCTGGCCGGTCTGGGCGTTGAAATAGGTCAGCACCGGGTCGGCGCCGGCGCAGACGACCTGCTGGCCGTCCGGGCTCACGGCCACCGCCAGCACTTCCTGATCCATGCCGCTGAACGTCAACAGGCTCTTGCCGGTCGCGGTTTCCACCTTCTTGACCGAGCGGTCCTTGCTGGCGCTGGCCAGCCATTGCCCATCGGGGCTGAATGCCACCGCGTAGACGAAATCGGAATGCCCTGTCAACGTCTGCTCCAGCTTGTGGCTTGTCACGTCCCAGACGCGCACGGTCTTGTCGAAACTGGCCGACGCCAATCGCTTGCCATCGCTAGTGAATGCGACGCTCGACACCACGTCGGCATGACCGCCCAGGGATGCGATCAGCGTCCAGTCGGCGACGTTGAACAACCGCAGGTCGCCCTTGGCGGACGGCTGTCCACCGGCCACGGCAAGGACCTTGCCATCGGGGCTGAACTTCAGGTCGTGAACGGCGCCCAGCACGCTGGTCAGCGTCTTGACCGGCTTGGCCGATTCCAGGTCCCAAAGGGTGACGAGCCCGTAAGTGCCGGTGGCCAGGAGCTTGCCGTCGGGACTGAACGTCACCGCGGCCACGGGCGCCAGCGGTCCCACCTTGAGCGCCAGGTCCAGCTTGGCGGGGTTGCCCGGTCCCAGCACGTCCTTGGGCGGGATCGCATTGGTCGACAGGACCACATCGAGCTTGCGCGTGCGCACCGGACCGACCGGCGTCGTTTCGACCACGGGACGCTCGCCTTCCTTCGCCCCGGCGTCGATCCAGCGCTGAATCAGGGCGATCGTCTGCTCGGACAGCGCCGGCGCGCCTTGCGGCATGCGGCGGTTGTCGTCCTTGTGGAGCAGCACCTTAACCAGGGGACTGGTGGCGCCCTTGCCGGCCAGGACGACGGGCTTCTTGCCGCCGGGTTTGAACGGTTCAAAGGTGTCCAGGGCCAGTCCGCCGGAGACTTCGACTTCCTTCAGGTTCTTCTCGTTGTGGCAAGCGGTGCAGTGCTTGCGCATCACCGGGCGGATGTCTTGCCAGTAGGTAGGATCGGCGGCGGAAGAAGAATTGAACCACAGAGGCACAGAGAGCACAGAGAAAACAAATAGCCAAATCGATCTCATGGCTTCCACCTCGCGATTCCGCCTTGTTTTCTCTGTGCTCTGTGCCTCTGTGGTTCAATTCTCAATGATTGAACAAGAACTCCCTTGAGTTCAGCAACACCCACAGCAAGTCCTGCACCCCTTCCTTCGGCGAAGGCGCCATGCCGATCCATCCTTCGGCACGCTTGATCTCTTCCGGCTTGGGCATGCGGGCCAGCGTCACCAGGTAGAGTTCTTCGATGATAGCGGGCGCCGGCGTCTTCTTCTGAAGTAAGGTTTCGATGCGTCCCTTCGGGTCGGCGATCTTCTTGTTCATGAAGTCGCCGTTCAGGAGGTGCAATGCCTGGGCGATGTTCGGCTGCATGGTTCGCTCGCACTCGCAGGTGATCTGCCGGGCGGGCCGACCAAAGACGTCGAGCAGGAACGAACGCACCTTGGTGTCGGGGAGCTGAATCGCGCGGGTGCCCAGCGGCAGGCCGGTGTACTTCTCTTGCGTGCCGGTCGCGGCGTCGAGCGCGTCGGCAAGCTGCTCGGCGGACAGGCGCTTCAGCGAGTAGCGCGTGTAATGGACGTTCGTCACGTCGGCGCGGTTGCCGTCCGCCATGAAGGACGTGAGCTGGTAGCCGCGCGAGTTCATGATCGTCCGCAGCAGGTGCTTCAGGTCGTACTTGTGCTCGACGAAGTCCTTGGCCAGGGCATCGAGCAGTTCGGGGTTCGACGGCGGATTGGTCGCGCGCATGTCATCCATCGGCTCGACCAGACCGCGGCCCATGTAGTAGCCCCAGAAGCGATTGACGAGGTTCCGCGCGAAGAACGCATTTTCCTTCGCCGTCATCCACTCGGCCAGCTTGCGGCGGCGATCGAATGGGTCTTCGGAAATCGGACCATCGAGCGGGCGCGGTTTGATGACGGCTCCGGAGCGTGGATTGCGACTCTCGCCGTCGGGACGCAGAAAGACGATTGTCTCGCGGCCAAAGATGCCGAATTCCTGGCTGTTCTTGGTGCCCAGGCGTACGAAGAAGGCCGACATGCCGTAATAGTCGTCCTGGCTCCACTTCTCGAACGGATGATGGTGGCACTTGGCGCACTGCATCCGCACGCCGAGGAAGACCTGGGCCGTCGTCTCGGCCCATTCGTCGGCGCCGCGGCCGACGCGATAGTAGTTGGCTGGACCCTCGCTGTAGGTGCTGCCCTCGGCGGTGATGATGTCGCGAGCGAACTCGTCCATCGGCTTGCCGTCGCGCAGGGACGCGCGGAGCCAATTGAAGAAGCTCCACATGCCCTTTTCCTGGAGCTGGTCGCGGTCAATGCGGAGCAGGTCGCCCCACTTCAGCGTCCAGAAATCGACGAACTCGGGCCGGTTGAGCACCGCATCGATGGCCTTCTTGCGCTTGTCGGGCGCCTGGTCGGCCAGGAATGCCTTGATCTCCGCCGGCGACGGCATGGTGCCGATCGTGTCGAGATAGATGCGGCGCAGGAAATCCTCGTCGCTGCACAGGCCCGACGGCGTCAGGCCTAGGTCCTTCCACTTGGCGATGAGCTTGTCGTCCACGAAGTTGTTGCGCGGCGTCTCGGGGAATGGTTCGACGCGTGCGAACGGCAGCGAGACCTGCATAACGGTCGCCTGGCCGCAGTAGCGAATCATGATATGCGTTTCGCCACGATCCAGGGCCGTGACAAGGCCGCCGGGCGTGACCTGTGCAACACTCTCATTGAGCGAGTCATACTGGGCGAACGTCGTCACGTCTTCCTTGCGGCCGTCGCTCCAGGTCGCCCGCACGATGATCTGCTGCTGGTCGCCCGGCACGACCACGCGCTTGGGGGGCCAGACGTCGAGAGCAGTGACGCTGGGGTCCTTGGCGGTCGGCTCCGGCGCCCCGTCTTCGAGCCACGTCTTGATGAAGTGGTAACCGCGGCTGTTGGCGACCAATCGTTCGCCGCCGCCGTGTTCCATGGTGAGGATTGGCTTCTGAAGCAGGATGCTGCGTTCGGGATCGGACAGGACGACACGCCGACCCTCGGCACTCTGCACGATCTGACCGTAGTCGTACAGCGGATCGAAGCCGAGCAGGCTGAGTTTGAAACCACCGCGGCCGTGCTGCGCGCCGTGGCAGGCGCCCATGTTGCAGCCGGCCTTGGTCAGCACCGGCACGACTTCGCGCGCGAAGCTCACGGCTGTTTCGGCCTTGGCACGCTGGACCTTGACGGGCACCGTCGTCGACTGTCCGCCGACTTCAATCTTGATCTCGGCCTGGCCGTCGCTGACCGGGCGCACAATGCCCGTCGCATCGACCTGTACCACAGTTGCAGCGCTGCTGACATACTTCGCGGTGCGCGTCAGGTCCCAGCGCCGGCCATCCGCATATTCGCCGATGACCACCAGGTGCTGCAGGTCGCGTGGGCCATCGAGGGTGACCTGGGGCGGATGAACGAGCAGAGTCTTGAGCGCCGCTTGTGGCGGTTCGGCCTTGAGGGGCGGTTTGGCATTGGGTTCGCCGGCACGCAGCCCGGCGGACAGGAGCAGGACGGCGATCGCGGCGGTCAAGCAGCGAACTCCGGCGCGACTCTGCATGGCAATTCCCCCCCAGGAATAGTCGGCAGGCCAGCTCGGTGGCTGGTGAGGATGCAGGTGTGAGGCGATCACGGCCGGCAGGAGCCGGTCCGGATCGGTTGGGCGTGCTTCATGGTGACGGACCGAGCGCGGAGTGTCAAGGAAAAGCCAGCCGCTACTCGAAGCGCAGCATCAGGTCGCCGGTTTCGACCTGGGTGCCGGGCGATACCAGCACCTCGGCGACCTTGCCGGCCCGCTCGGCGTAGATGGTGCTCTCCATCTTCATGGCTTCCAGGGAGATCAACTTCTGGCCTTCCTTGACCTCGGCACCAGCCAGCACTTCCACCCGCACGACCAGTCCGGGCATTTGCGCGCCGACGTGCTTCAGATTGCCGGACTCGGCCTTGACGCGCTCGCGGACTTGCGTGGCGATCGATCGATCGACGATCAATACTTCACGCGGCTGCCCGTTCAACTCGAAGAAGACCAGTCGCGTGCCATCGGGGTGCGGATCGCCGACCGTCAGGAACTTGATGATGAGCGTCTTGCCGGGCTCGATGTCCATGCTCGCTTCCTCGCCGGGCTCCATGCCGTAGAAGAAGGCGGTCGTCGGCAAGACGCTGGTGTCGGAGTACTTCTTTTGGTGCTCGGCAAAATCGAGGAAGACGCGCGGGTAGAGGAGATAGGAGACCACCTCGCGCTCGTCCGCCTGGCGGCGCAGCTTGCGTTCGAGCTCCTGACGCGTGGCAGGGATGTCGGCAGGCGGCAAGCTGGCGCCGGGCCGGCCGCGCACGGGCTTGCGGCCCCGCAGGACGCGCTTTTGCAAGACCTTCGGGAACCCGCCTGGTGGCTGACCCAGCCGGCCCTCGAAGTACTCCACCACCGATTCGGGGAAGGACAATTCGCGCTCGCCTTCCAGCACGTCGTGCGGCGTCAGTCCATTGCCGACCATGAACAGGGCCATGTCGCCGACCACCTTCGACGTCGGCGTCACCTTGATGACGTCGCCGAACAGCAGGTTGACCTCGGCATACGTCCTGCACACCTCGGCCCAGCGCGATTCCAGGCCGAGCGCCTGTGCCTGCTGATAGAGGTTCGTCGCCTGTCCGCCCGGCATCTCGTGCCGGTAGATCTCGCCGCCCGCCGGCAGCTGGATGCTCTCGAACGGCGCGTACAGCCGGCGAACGTGCTCCCAGTACTTCGCCGCGGTGTCCAGCGCTTCGTAGGCCAGATCGGTGGCGCGCGGCGTGTTCCGCAGCGATTCGACCAATGTGTTGAGGTTTGGCTGGCTTGTCATGCCGGAGAAGGGCGCCATGGCCACGTCGGCAATGTCCACGCCCTCGTCGGACGCGAGCAGGATCGAAGCCATCTGCGCGCCGGACATGTCGTGCGTGTGGAAGTGGATGGGGATGCCGATTTCTTGTTTCAACGTGCGGATCAATTGCCGGGCTGCCGGCGGTTTGCACAGGCCGGCCATGTCCTTGATGGCCAGCACGTTGGCGCCGAGCTTCTCCAGTTCCTTCGCCAGCTCGACGTAGTACTTCAGGTCGTACTTGGTGCGCTTCGGGTCGAGGATGTCGCCGGTGTAGCAGATGGCGGCCTCGCACAGCATGCCGGTGTGGCGCACGGCCTCGATCGCCATTTTCAGGTTGGGCAGCCAGTTGAGCGCATCGAAGATGCGGAACAGATCGATGCCCGCCTGGGCCGACTCGCGCACGAACGCCTTGACCACGTTGTCGGGATAGTTGGCGTAGCCGACGGCATTGGCCGCACGCAGCAGCATCTGGAAGAGGATGTTCGGAATCCGCTCGCGCAACTGGGCCAGCCGGTCCCAGGGCGACTCCTTCAGGAAGCGATAGGACGTATCGAATGTCGCTCCACCCCACATCTCCAGCGAAAACAGGCCCGACAGGTGGGCGGCATAGTGCGGAGCAATCCCCAGCATGTCGTGGGTGCGCATCCGGGTCGCCAGGAGCGATTGATGCGCGTCGCGGAACGTGGTGTCGGTCAGCAGCAGCGGCTTCTGGGCCAGCACCCACCTGGCGAACTTGTCGGGGCCGAGCTCGTGAAACTTGTCGCGCGATCCGGACGGCGGCGCCGGCGACGCCATGGCCGGCCAGGCATCACGGGCCGCATTGTCGCCATGCCGCCGCGCGAATTTGTCGCGGCGAATCCCCGGGAAGCCGTTGACGATCACTTCGCTGATGTAGGTCAGGAGCTTTGTCGCCCGGTCCTGGCGCGCGGCAAAGGTGAACAGCTCCGGCGTCTCGTCGAGGAAACGCGTGGTGCAGCCGCCCTCGATGAACTGCGGATGCGTGACCAGGTTGATAAGGAAGGGAATGTTCGTCTTCACGCCGCGGATGCGGAATTCTTGCAGGCTGCGCTCCATGCGTCGGGCGGCATCGATGAAGCGCAGACCGTGGGCCGTCACCTTGACCAGCAGCGAATCGTAAAAGGGGGTGATGACAGCGCCGCCAAACGCGGTGCCGGCGTCCAGCCGGATGCCCATGCCGCTGGCCGATCGATAGTGACTGAGCCGGCCGTAGTCGGGAATGAACTTGTTGGCCGGATCTTCTGTCGTCACCCGGCACTGCAGCGCGTGGCCGTGTGTGCCGATGGCATCCTGATTGCCCAGGCCGATCTCCGGGTCGCTCAGCGGCCGGCCCTCGGCAATGAGGATTTGCGTCTTGACGATGTCGTAGCCAGTCACCTGCTCGGTGACGGTGTGTTCCACTTGAATGCGCGGGTTCACCTCGATGAAGAAGAAGTCGCCGCGGTCGGCGTCGAGCAGGAACTCGACCGTACTGGCATTGTCGAGCCCCACGGCCTTGCCCACCTTCAGCGCTGCGTCGAGGATCTGCTGGCGCACGGCAGGATCGAGGTTCAGAGCCGGGGCGATCTCGACGATCTTCTGATGCCGCCGCTGCAGCGAGCAATCGCGCTCGTAGAGGTGGACGAGATTGCCGTGGCGGTCGCCGATCAATTGGACCTCGATATGGCGGGCACGCGGCAAGAAGCGTTCGAGGAACACGTCGGCGATCCCGAAGGCAGCGCCGGCTTCGCGACGGGCCTGGTCCACCGCTTCATCGAGCGCATCGGGACCGGCAGCCACACGCATACCGCGGCCGCCGCCGCCCATCGATGCCTTGACGATCACGGGATAGCCGAGCTTCTTCGCCAGGGACCGTGCGTCGGCAGTGGAGCGCACCGGGTCTTCGCTGCCGGGCAGCACGGGCACGCCGGCCTTCTGGGCAATGCCGCGGGCGACCACCTTGTCCCCGAGTTGCTCCAGGATTTCCGGACGCGGGCCGACGAAGGTGATGCTGGCAGCCTGGCAGGCGCGCGCGAACTCCGCGTTCTCCGAGAGGAAGCCGTAGCCGGGATGAATGGCATCCACCTCGTGCTGCCGGGCGATGGCGACGATGCCGGGGATGTCGAGATAAGCGCGGATCGGCTCGCCGGGTTTGCCGACGGGATACGCCTCGTCCGCCTTGAAGCGGTGCAAGGCAAAGCGATCTTCGTGCGAGTACACGGCAATCGTGCGGACATTGAGTTCATGGGCCGTGCGAAACACGCGAATGGCAATCTCGCTGCGGTTGGCGACGAGCAGCTTGCGGATCGGGCGCGGCGCAGGTGCGGATTCCTTTGGCATCTTCAGTCCATTCCCGGCGATCGTTTGGCGCGAGTGGCAGCATGCACGCTCGCTCACAGACTATGGCTGGGCCGCCATCGCGTCCAGCGCCGGATCAGCATGGAACAGGGCGTGACGAGATTGGACGAGCGCTTGTGCTGCTGCCGCGGACTTTTTTACCGCACCGGCCGCACGCGCCGGCCGACAAAGACCTGGCATCCCTGGCCATCGGACCGGTAGCGTTCGCAGTTCACCACGCCGACCGTTTGCCAGGCGAACGGCAGTCGAGGCACGCCGGGGCCGTAGTGATCGAGACAGAAGTAGACCACGTCGTCGCTTAACTCTTGGCCGTTGCCAGGCATGATCTCGATGGCGTCGCGGTAGTGATAGAGGAAGAGGCTGTGCACCGGCCCCAAACTCACCAGGCGCTCCTCCGGGGGGATTTCGCCCTTGAGCCGAGCAACCACCGGGGCCGCGACCTCGCTCTTGCGCACCTGGTAACTGAGCAACACGCCGCTGCCCGTCATTCCCACGAAGACCGCCACGGCCAGCACCACCGAACGACGCCATCGTGACGCTGCGCCGCTGGCAACGCCGAGGACGACGGCTGCCAGTCCGAGCGTTGCGCCCACATAGAGGAGTGCAACGAGAGCCGGCTGGTCGAATATCCTCAGGGAGGCGATCGGCCGCGTGCTGCCGACCAGCACCAGGCCGGCAGCCACGACCATGACCATCCCGCATGCAAGCAGAAACGCGCGCCAGTGTCGGGACAATCGAGAGCCCGCTTCCGCTTCCAGACAGCGCTCGATCACCAGACCAATGAGGGGGGCCAGGCAGGGGTACATGGACATGATGTAGCGCGGCCGAGCGCCCGGCACCAGCCAGCACGTCGGGAAGCAGACGGCCAGGCAGGTCGCCAGGAATTGCACCGGCTCGCGTCCGGTGCCGAGCGATCGTCGAAGTCGTCGGCTGGCGAAGAGCGCCAGCAACGGTGACCAGGGCAGCGTACAAACCAGCACCTCGCCGGGAAACCCCATCAGGTGCCCGAGAATCTTCGACGGCGTCTGATCCACAAACCGCAGCCCCGTGTCGGATGTCCACATCAAACGCGTCGCCAGCGCTCCCATTTTCAGCAGGAATGCAACCTGCCAGCATCCCACCACGACGGCGAAGGTGCCGAGTCCCAGGAGGTGCCGTCGGGACCACAGTTCCCTTCGGTGTCCACTCAGCACCAGAAAGACGCCGACCGACGCGCCGAAGTAGATGGGCGCCTGCGGCCCCTTGGCCAGCGTGGCCAGCGCGGCAAGGAAGTAGCCCGCGGCCCAGGCCGGCCGCCCAGCTCGCAGGAGACTTCCGTGCCACACCAGCAAGGCTCCGCCGAGCAGTGCGGTGAATAGTGCATCGGTCTCCGCCAGGCGGCCCAGTTCCAGGACCTGCCCGAAGGTTGCATACACGGCACCGGCCGCCAGGGCGCCTGTCGTCGAGAGAAACGTCCGCGAATACCGATAGATCAAGAGCGTAAGTGCAAGCGTCGCCAGGGCGGTCGGCAAGCGAACGGCCCACACGTCGCACTCGCCGCGGGCGAGCGTTGCCATGGCAATCAGCCAGTTGCCCAGCGGCGGTCGGCTGAAGAATGGTTCGCCTTGCTGACGCGGCACCACCCAGTCGTGCGTCCGTAACATCTCGCAAGCGATATGTGCCCAACGCGTCTCCTCACCGCGAAGCGTCAGGTCGCCAAGCCGCGAGAAGTAGACGACCACGACCAGAAGAAGCAGCAGGCCGACCTCGGCTTCGCGCCACCAGGGTCGAACCGGCTCTTTATGGGTGCCTGTGTCCACAATCGATGATTCGCCGCCCATGTGCAAACTCGTTTCCGGGTGCAGTGATGCCTCTCGCGATGCGGCGATTCCGGCGCGCAGTATGCCTCAGATATCGGACGAGAGGTTGAGCAGGATGAGCGGTTTGCAGATCCCGACAGGGAACGATCCGGCTTACTATTGGTAGAGACTGCAACTTCGATTCATCCCTAACCCTCATTTCAGCCAGCACTTCGTGCCAGGCGTTCCTCATTTCCGAAAATACTTGTAAGCAAACGCCCCGCAACTTCAACTATGTCTGTGAATGAGGACGTTGCGGAGTGCATTGCCATGCCGAATCCAGCCCTGGCCCTGGTCCTGCGGCACTTACGACGTGCTACTCAGCCGACCGGCGCGGCGGAACCGACCGACGGTCATTTGCTGAGGCGATTCGTCGAGCACCGCGATCAGGGCGCGTTCGAGGCACTGCTCGAGCGGCACGCAGCGATGGTCTGGAACGTCTGCCGGCGCGTCCTGAGCAATCCGGCCGATGCCGACGATGCATTTCAGGCCACCTTCCTGGTCCTGGTACGCAAAGCGGACTCGATTGCCAAGCACGACTCGGTCAGCAGCTGGTTGCACGGCGTGGCGTACCGGGTTGCCCTGGATGCGCGGGCGGCCTCGGCGCGGCGGCGCAACCATGAGAATCAGGGGGCGGTGATGCCGACCGACGAAATCCCGACCGATCCGATCTGGAGCGACGTACGCGTGGTCCTCGACGAGGAGCTGCGCCGTTTACCCGAGAAGTACCGGGCGCCACTGGTCCTCTGTTATCTCCAGGGGAAGACCAACGATGAAGCGGCCGACCAGCTCGGCTGGACCCGCGGCACCATCGCCGGACGGTTGTCCCGCGCTCGCGACCTGCTGCGCGACCGGCTGTCGCGCCGCGGCCTGGCCCTGACTTCCGCCCTCGTGGCCTCAATCTTGACTGAAAACGCAGCGTCGGCAGTGGTGCCGGCGGCACTTGGAACTTCCACCGTGCAGGCGGCCATGGGTTTCGCGGCGACCCCAGGAGGCGCCTCGGGACCAGCCGTCGCATTAGCCAAAGGAGCATTACACGCCATGTTCGTCACGCGTCTGAAAACCGTCGCGACTCTGCTCGCCGTCTTATTGTTCATGGGCGCCGGCGCCGGCTGGCTCTGGAACGACCTGCTTGCCAAGCCGCCCAGCGCCGATCCGGAGAAACCCGCCGTGCCCTACTCCCCCATCGCGCTGGCGGACGACCCCGCTCAAGCCAAGGGCGATCGCCCGGCCCTGGTGAAGGGCAACACGGCCTTTGCGGTCGATCTTTACGGCAAGCTGCGCGAGAAGCCGGGCAACCTCGTCTACTCGCCCTACAGCGTCTCGACCGCCCTGGCCATGACCTACGCGGGCGCGCGCAACGACACCGCGGCGCAGATGGCCCAGGTGATGCATTTCACCCTGCCGCAGGACCGGCTTCACCCCGCCGCGGGCGCCCTGGTCCGCGATCTGAGCAGCAATAACGAGAAGAAGGTGAACTACCAGCTCAACGTCGTCAACGCCCTGTGGGGCCAGAAGGACTACGGCTTCCGCGACGACTTCGTCAAGCTCACCCGCACCAGTTATGGCGCTGGCCTGACCGAAGTCGATTACGTCAACGCCCGCGAGGAAGCGCGCAAGATCATCAATTCCTGGGTCGAGAAGCAGACGCAGGACAAGATCAAGGAACTGCTCCTGGAAGACCACGTCACGCCCGACACGCGCTTGATCCTCACGAACGCCATCTACTTCAAGGCCGAGTGGGAAACCAAGTTCTACAAGAACGCGACGGTGGCGCAGCCCTTCCACATCAGCGCTGCCAAGAAGTTGGAAGTGCCGACGATGCACCGCACCGCGAAGTTCGGATACCTGAGCGAGGATACCTTCCAGGTGCTGGAGATGCCCTTCGTCGGCAAGGAACTGTCGATGGTCGTACTGCTGCCAAAGAAGGTGGACGGGCTGGCCAACCTGGAAAAGTCGTTGACCGCCGATAAGCTGACCGAATGGCAGGCCAAGGTGAAGGAAACCGAAATCGAAGTGTCGTTGCCGAAGTTCCGGGTGACGACGCCTCTCAATCTGAAAGACGAGCTCATCGCGATGGGCATGACGCTCCCCTTCATGGCCCGGCGGGCCGACTTTAGCGGCATGACCAACAGTCGCGAAGGACTCTGCATCTCGCAGGTGGTTCACAAGACGTTTGTGGACGTGAACGAGGAAGGCACCGAGGCCGCCGGCGCCACGGCCGTCATCATGGGACGCGGAGCGGCGCCGCGGGAAGCGATCGCGTTCAATGCCGACCACCCGTTCCTGTTCCTGATCCGCGACAATCGCACGGGCAGCGTCCTGTTCGCCGGCCGCGTGGCCGATCCGACGAAGTGAGAGAGCGACCCGAAGCAGCAAGCCCACGGGCAATACGCCCGTGGGCTTTTTTCGTCACTTCCTTTACCATGAACGGACAGAACTGTTGGGCGAGGAGGAAGTGGCCGTCATGAAGCGATCGTACCTCGGCTGGCTGGGCATCGTGCTGGCGATCGGCCTGGCCGTCGCGACGGCCGTGACGCCCGCGCCTTACATCGTCTGGGGCTACCTGCGGGGCGAAGCGTTTTTTGACGGCTGTCCCAGCTGTTACTGGTCGCACAAGCTGGGAGAGAACGAAACCCGCGTGGCGGCATACTGGGAATTGCAGAATGGGGGCGAGGCGGCGGTCCCGGTGCTGATGGAGGTGTTTCAGTCGGACGACCTGCTGGTCAAGCGCGGCGCAGCCAGCGTACTGGGCCAGATCGGGCCAGCGGCAAAGGATGCGGTGCCAACCTTGATTCCAGGGCTCAAGTCCGATGACGAGATGACGCGGATTGGGGTTGCCGCCACGCTGGGAAACATCGGTCCGGAAGCCCGCAGCGCGATTCCGGCACTCACCGAGACATTGAAGGACGAACGTCCCGGCGTGCGCAAGGCGGGGGCCTATGCGCTGAATCTCATTGATCCGGAGGCGGCGAAGCGATTGGGAGTCAAGTGAACCGGACTGCCGATCAATCCAGGTTGCGATTGCCCGCCGTGCGGTGGACGTTGGCATCGATGTTGTAAGGCACGAAGCGAACCGATCCGTCGCAGTAAGCAAAATTGCACCCGGAACGATGGGCACTGCCGAAGCGAAACGTGTCGCTGTAGCCTGGGGTGTCCTTCATCGGGGTCGAGGCCGTCACCCGATAGATGTCGTTGTTCATGCCGGTGTACATGGACTCGTTGTCGGACCCGTCGTTTCCCATGAAGTAATGGTCGGGGTTCAGGTACTTCTCGCCTGCGTAGTACACGTTGCTCGTGCCTCGGAACACGTCGTCGGGCCGGATCAGGCTGCGCTGAAAGCTGATGCCGGTGCAACCCGTCGTGCTTGGCCACGCGTAGCCGGGAGCGTCGCCCTCCGCGTAGCTGCCTGGGCCTCCAAAGAACTCGTTGGCCGAATTGTGGCCCACGTTGGCCGCGTAGTCGGTACGTGCTTCCTTCGGAACCGGGACGTTGACCATGCGGAAGGAATAGCCGCCCGCGTTGGGATACGGACCGCCCGTGCGCCGGCTGGCGCAATTGAACACGGTGACGGGAGTCATCAACCGTTCGGCTAGGGCGTTGTCCTTATCGGGGCTCGCCAGGCCGAGACCCTTGGCATACAGGTTTTGCTGTTCCACGAACGGTAAAGAGTTGTAAATCCAGCCACCCGGCTGCTTGATGTCCGCGCCTCGCTCTGGATCGCCGATCCAGGACCAGCCCCAGCCGCCCGTCGGATAGAAGCCGTTGGCATCCACATGAACGTGGCCGGCCAGTGCAAGCTGCTTCAAATTGTTGGTGCAGACAATCCGGTTCGCCGATTCGCGGGCCGATTGCACCGCGGACAGCAAAAGTGCAATGAGAATGGCAATGATCGCGATGACCACGAGGAGTTCGATGAGTGAAAAGCCCGCACGATGGACGCCCCGGCTCGCCGATACCGATTTTCCTGGAGCGGCGCATTGGACTTGACTCATCGCTAAAACCCTCCTCACGAGGACGCCGCCGAGCGTTACTTACTCTCCAACGCCAGCCGCAGCTTGCCGCGCAGGGTGGGCACGCGCGGGCCGACTTCTTGCCCGAGAACCGTTTCGACGTTGTACTGAACCGGGATTGTTTCCTGGCCGTCCGCATTCTTCTTTGACACCACAATCCGGTAAAAGCCGTAAGGTAAACCAGGCAACTCGCGCCCCGCTACCGTCAAAATCGCGATCCCAGTCGCCTCGGTCATCCCGGATCCAGCCTGAAACCCGGAGCCCAGAAACTTCTCGGGCACAAAGGTCACGCTGGCCTCATTGAGAGGGTCGCCATCGAGCGTCACTTCGCAGACAATTGCTGTCAGTCCGACCTTGGTATCGCGGTATGCGCGGATGCGCTGGGCAATCTCATCGGCGCTGAGTCGCCCGTCCCCGTCCTTGTCGATCAGCGCCAGGCTATTTTTCAGGGCCGGACAGCGGTTCAGTTCTTCGCCGTCGAGGTAGCCGTCTTTGTTCGTATCGTACTCTGCCAGCGCGCTCTGGGCGGCGTCTTCCGGAGACAGCGACGGAGCGGCAACTCGGTCGCCGGCGCAACCCCCGCACGCAATGAGCAACGTCAGGGCCATGGCCGTCAACGTGAAGTGGTCCTGTGCAACCGCCGCCATGGTTCCCTCTCGAACCGCGGACTCTGGAATTGGCGCACCACCCTACCAGCGCGCAGGGTGGGCAAAAGGAAACCAATCCGTGGGGAATATGCAATTGGATATGAAGAAGTCTACCCCAGACGGGTGGCACATGCAACCGTCAGGTCGGAAGCTGCTGACATTGCACTTAGGCTCGGCACCCGCTACCCTCTCCCTATCCAGCCCGCTTCAACCGCAAGCACTTGCTCATGTGGTACACCTCCGACGGCGATCGTGTCATGCGGGGTGCCGAGTGGCGGCTCTTCCAGCTCGCCCTCTCTTCCCTCTGGGACGAGGTGGAAGAATCCTTCGACGATCCCAGCTTGTGCGAGACCGGCGTCCGCACCTTCGACGACCTCCAGCCCAACCAGAAACTAGCGATGCTCGCTCTGGTTGGCCAGGCTATGCACGATGCAACCCTCCCGTCTCCTGACCTGACTGCCCACACCGAAGGTACGGCTGCCGCCATCTTCGATCACATTCTGCACTCCATCGAGATGGAGATGGACTTCCAGGACGAGCCGGACAACCAATTCGCCACGTACTGGCGTGACCTGGTGCTCGACGCCGCTCGGGAAACCGAGGTTGATTGCGAAGGTGATCCCTTCCCTGAGCCACGCTGCACGGACCTGGGCGAGTGGGATTGCTTGATCGAGGGCCTGTCGAGCCGGATCTTCTGGGACGCCGATTATGACATGGGCAGGGAGTTCCTGGACGCCGATCCCGAAGAGTGCCGGGCCAAGCTGATCGCGATGAACATCGACCCGGAATACTTCACGGCGGTCGCACCCGACCCGCCCGACGAGCAGCTGGACCAGATCCGGGAGCAACTCCGTCAGCTGACTTGGCGACCTGAACGCAAGGAGGACAAGTCGTATCCTGGCTTCGAGGATAGCTACAACGGTCTGCTGGTCGGTCCATGCGACGAAGCCATGCTGGCCGCCGAGATCGACTGCCCTTGGATCGGTGAAATCGAGATGTGCGGTGGCGGCGACGGTTTCCACTGCACCTACGAGCAGTGGGTGAAGCTATTCCGCGAAGAGGCCAGGCAGGCGGCTACGTCGGCGGTCGAGCCGGTGGTGTTGACCGCCGAGCACCAAGGCCAAGCCGAAGTCGCCGAAGAGACCGGCGAGCCGATCAACCTTCCCGGCGGGCAGGGCCGACGGCGGCAACAGCTATAGCTGCCTCGTAGCCCAAACGTGCCGGCAGCTTCGGTTCTTCGAGATACTGGCCACTGCGGAACATCGACTCGGCACGGTTGAGGCCGATCGCCTTGATGCGGATCTGCACTTCACCCTTGGCCGGCGGCGGTACGTCCACTTCATCGATCTGGAGGACTTCCGGGCCGCCAACTTTGCGAAAGCGTACGACGCGTGCCATGACTCTCTCCTGCGAAGAAGGACCAGCCGTTGCTGCAAGGACGAACACACCCGTTGCTGCCTCATCGGAGAATACCGTCCATTGGCACGATTCTTACACACACGGGTGCAACCCGATCGAACAGTTCCTTGGCCGATCATCGACTACGGTATCGAGTAATTTTTTACTCCGATGCCGGGCAAGCTCGTCAGCAGCTATTTCGCCGGCAGCTTCCCGACGAACTTAACCGCCCGCTGAATCCAGTCCTGCAACTGCTTCTCGGTTTGGATGCCCGCTGGATCGACCACGACCCAGCCGGTCAGCGGTTTCCCTGTGATGTCGAACTCCCGGACGCACGGCTCTTTCAAAGCATCCGCGTACTCTTCAGCACCGACACGGACGAGCAGCGACTGCTTCCAGACGCCCACGCACACGTTGCCGTGCAGCAGGAAGCAGAAGCAGCCGAACAGCGTCTTCTCGGTGATGCCCTTCTTACGGGCCAGTCCTTGCCGGATGCGTTCGGCGAGGACTTCGTTGAAGGCCATCGGAGGTCCTTCCAGGGAGCAGGCGACGAGGGTATTGTACTTTCCAGAGCGATGCTGACCGCTGGATCAACGGCGAACGTGAAGGGATCTCGAATGACAACCCGCAATCTCAGTGCACTTGCCCTCCTTGTCATCCTCCTCGGCGGAGCTGTCGCGGGTCACACCGCAGAACCGGCCAAGGCGAAGATCGTTCCGTTCTGGACCGACAAGGCTCCCGGTGCCAAAGGCGAAGAGGACCAGGACCGACCGACGCTCACGGTTCACCTGCCTGATCCCTCGAAAGCCACCGGCACCGGCGTCATCGTCTGCCCTGGCGGCGGTTACACCATTCTTGTCGCCGACCATGAAGGCCAGCAGGTCGCCAAGTGGCTCAACTCCGTCGGCATCGCGGCTTTCGTGCTCAATTGCGGCCTTTCACCAGCTTCATCATGATGAACGGACGCTGCTGGGCATCGATGCCGAGGTCGTAGACCGGCACGATGTTGGGATGCTCGAGCTGGCCATTGATCTGGGCTTCCTCGATGAAGCGGGCCTGCTTCTTGGGGTCCCTGCCGTCCAGCACGTACTTGACGGCGACTTCACGACGGATGTCGCAGTCCACCGCACGGAGCACGGCCCCCATGCCGCCGCGGGCGATTTCGCCTTCGATGACGTAGCGCTCCTTGCCCGTCTTGTGAGCTGACAGGGGCGCCGCTTGTGATTTGCCTGCGGAGGGATTGAGCTTGCTGGTATCGTGCGGAGCGAGCGTGACGCCGCCGTCGAGTCCGGCTTTCGCCAGGCTGCTCTCGCCGCCGTCGATCTGCTGGGGCGGGATGAACGGGACGGTGGCACTGGGCAGGGGCACGGTGACGGGCTGCTTGCAGGAGGGACATTTCGCCTGGCGTCCGGCGAACTCTGGTTTGACGTTGAGCTTCGTGCCACAATGTGAACAAGCAAAGGCGATCATGAGCATCTCTCCAGCCGTCCGGGATCACCTGCCCATCATCCAAGCGGGCAACGCGTTGCTCAAGGAGAATTCGAGCGAACTTCGAGTTGCGACCAGCTCCCGGCGCGTTCCTACACCGCCCCCCCTTTCCATCTCGCGGTCTCACTGCTCAAGCGAATTCGCAAATAATGGCCTTCAAGTGCCTGCCGCCCCCGACACTCGATCTGTGGCGCATTCAGTCGGGAACGCTCCTGGGGCACCGCCGGGTTGTTGATAGGAGTGTTCCCCCGCTCCGATAAAGTTTCCTAATCTTCGCTTCGGGTCCTGTTCCTGAAAGGCCGCCCCGTTAACGGCACGCTGTTGCCCTTCGGCAGTCGCCTGAACCACTTCGGGCTCTGCCTGCGGCCGGTTGGCTGGCGGGACTCGGCTGTTATGCTTTTTCTTGCGCGCCATAGCTTACACCTTCGTCATTGGACTATCGTGTCAACGCTAACGCTGCTTGTTCGTGGGCTGTCGCCGCTGGTCGTCCGGGTTTGACATTTGATCGGCCTGCTTGGCCCCCTCGGAGCGCTGGCCCACGCCGCCCGTTGTCGTACCCTGCTTTTGTTGTGCTGAATCCGGTTGCTGGTTTCCGCGTTTTTGCCCACCGCGATTCTTTTCGTCGGCCATGTTTATACTCCTCATCAAGGCGATAGGAACGGTAAAGGATGGTTCATACCGGAGTAATAATTTGAGCAGATAGCGTGCCTTCACATACCCAAATCAGCGCAAATTATTCGCGGTCGGTTCCAGTCGTTACTGCTCAGACTCATCTCTAGCCCTGAAGCAATCTGGTCGCCTTGGAGCGCGGCTCAATCCTCACCTGCCTCAGCTGGCGTGGCGCAAGGGTGTCCCCGGGTCTGCGGTGCCGTCAGCGCTTTTTGGGCAGGATTGTGGGTGCGGATTCCAGCCGGACAGTCGCTCCGTCCAGTACCTCGGCAGCACCAGTAACGGATCATCCATTTGGGTGGTGGCGTGGCTTCAAGCCCCCACGTTCGGCACGGCGATTGCGCTTCATTTTTTGTTGCCCCTCGATGAGGATTGGCACTCCATTCCACGGTGTAAAGATAAGCATGCCGGATGCCATCAACATCAACTTAAACGAACTCTCACAGGCACGGGCATTTCTGTCCGTGAAATACCTGGTGGGTTCGGCTCACCGCTCAATCGATCGGTCTTCCCTCTCCGGGCACGAGAGTCGGGCAGATAGTAACCGTCAAATACGCCAGATAAACCGAGACTTTAGCATCAAAAGAGGCATTTTCAACTTGCCCTCGCCTTGTGGAGGGCTTTGATGGTTTTCCGTCTGCCA
>JAIEMG010000195.1 GCA_019752375.1 Gemmataceae bacterium
CGAAAAACGCCCCTTTTCGCTCAAAATCTCTGGAAAACACCGGTAGAATCAGCAGTTGCACCCAATGGAAAACCTATGCAAGCTCCGTTTGCCGAGCAAGAACTGACGGGCTGGGCGAACTATCCCCACTACCGCGGTGCTGTCTTCCGCCCGGAGTCGCTGCGCGAGCTCGCCGCCATCGGCCCCAGCGGTTCACGGCAAAGCTACATCAGCCGGGGCCTGGGGCGCGGTTATGGAGACGCTGCGCTCAGCACCGACGGAGTCATTAGCCACGTCCGCCTGAACCGCTTGCTGGCATGGGATCCGTCCGAACACATCGTCGCGTGCGAAGCCGGCGTTACCCTGGACGATATTCTGACCTGCTTTTTACCGCAGGGATTCTTCCTGCCAGTGACACCAGGCACCCGCCACGTCACGGTGGGTGGGGCCTTGGCTGCTGATGTGCATGGTAAGAACCATCACATGGAAGGCTCATTCGCGCGGTTCGTTGACAGCGTTCAACTGCTGACGGGCATGGGCCGGGTGATGAATTGTTCCGCGACTGTCCACTCCGACGTCTTCTGGGCAACCCTGGGAGGCCTCGGCCTGACGGGGCCGATCCTCAGTGCTCGCCTGAGACTTCGACCGGTCGAGTCGGCATATCTGGCGATTGAATATCGCAAGACCGCCAACCTCGACGACACGTTGGCAGCCCTGTCCGACGATCAGCAGTATCGTTATTCGGTCGCCTGGATCGACTGCCTGGCACGAGGCGGAGCGCTGGGTCGAGCGATCCTGATGCGTGGCGAACATGCGCGGGCGAGCGACCTACCGCCACGGCTTCGAGATCGGCCATTCGACGCACCGGTTCCACGACGTTTCACGGTGCCGCGCGGCTGGCCAGGTTTCTTGCTGGGTCCCACGACGGTGCGAGCCTTCAACGCTTGGTACTACCGCCGACACGCCGAGGGCGCCGCGCTGGTGGACTACGACTCGTTCTTCTATCCTCTTGACCGCATCCGTCGCTGGAACCATCTGTACGGTCCCCGCGGCTTCGTGCAGTTCCAAGTCGCGTTGCCGGCCGACTGCAGTGGGCGCGCGATCCGGGAACTTCTGGACGCGGTTTTGCGGGCGCGCCGGGCGCCGTTCCTGGCAGTCCTAAAATTGCTGGGGGCGGCCAATCCGGGCTTGTTGTCGTTCCCACGTAGTGGCCACACGTTGGCACTGGACCTCGCGAGGGGCGGTCCCGACCTGGACGACCTGTTGAACCGACTGGTACAGATCACGCAAGCGCACGGCGGTCGTGTCTATCTGGCGAAGGACGCCTATCTGAAACCGGCTGAGTTTCAGGCGATGTATCCACGAGCGGAAGAGTTTCGCACACTTCGTCAGCGGCTGGATCCGGAACAGCGCTACAGTTCATGCCTGTCGCGGCGACTGAGACTCGATGCCGTCGCGTCCTCTGCACGGGAGGCTGCATGAGCGAGTCTATACTGCTCCTCGGCGCCACCTCAGCGGTCGCGCGAGCCCTGGCTCATCGGTTGGCGAAAGTGGGACATTACCTGCTCCTCGCAGGCCGCGACCCGATCGAACTGGAACGCGATGCCGCAAACCTGCGATTGCGCCACCGAGCCACAGTCTCCGTGTGCTACTTTGAGGCTCTCGACTTTGCTTCCCACCCAGCCTTCTTTGCCGAGTGCTTGGCCCACTGTCCAAACGGACTTTACGGAGCGATTGCCTGCCACGGCGTCCAGGTCGAGCAAGCGGCGGCCATCAGCAACCTGAGTGAAGCGCGGCGAATGATGGACGCCAACTATACTTCGATTGTCTCCATCTTCCATCTCGCTGCTGACCACATGGAAAAACGCGGCGTCGGCTTCCTCTGCGCACTCTCCTCTGTGGCTGGCGACCGCGGGCGGCAAAGCAACTATGTCTACGGGGCCACCAAGGCGGCACTGAACACATTTCTTGATGGTCTGCGGAACCGACTTGCACCGAAGGGTGTACACGTCCTGACCGTCAAGCCCGGATTTGTAGACACGCGACTGACCTGGGGCTTGCCCGGTCTGTTCCTGGTCGCTCAGCCCGAGAGGGTGGCAGAGGACATCCATCGTGCGTTGGGTCGGCAGCGAGACGTGCTCTACTCGCCGTGGTTCTGGCGTCCGCTCATGGGCGTCATTCGGGCCATTCCCGAGCGTTTTTTCAAGAAATTCCGCTTGTGAACCGCTGCGATCATCATGCCGAATACCATCGCGTATCACAAGCTCCCGCGAGCTTATTCCGTAGCAGCATCAACCGACGCGATCGGAACAGTGTTGGCTGCTTGTTCGCGAGGTGAAGTCCGCCAATGCACCGTATAGAGTCCGAAGCGGGCGCCGATTCGGAAGTGACTGCGAATGTAATCATCGAGGCCCGTTTCACCTTCATTTCGAGCGCTATCATTCGGCTCGTTCGATAGGGGCGCCTCCCAGAGGACGACGCAACGGATCGATTTCTCCGCCAGGGCCTGGATAATCTCTTGTTGCACCGGTCGGGTGGTTACAAGTCCTGGGTGGAGGTCGAGATACTTCGTCGCGCTCGGGCGCTGGGCCAGGAAGTAAAACATGGCGTCGTTAATCCAGACGACATCATGGCGAGTGTTTCCCACGAAGATCGCCTCACCGGGCGGCACGTTGGCATCCACGTAGCGGATGGCATCGCCGACCGCCTGTTGCCATCCCATTCCCCGGACGCCTCGGGCCGCCTCCAGGCCTAGTGGCGTACGGAACACCATTCGGCCCGTCTGAATTTCCCGACACTTATGGACGCCCGGCCACGCAACCAGGAACAATACCAGGGCTCCCAGGGACAATCGAACCACAGCATTCCGGGCGCGAAACCCGCCGTGAATCAGTCCATGGACAACATATCCCGACAGCACAACTGCAAACACTGCCATGGGAATGATGTGAACATCATCGCTGCGAACGCGCCCGTAGTTGAAGTATGCCAGTCCCGCCACCAGGAGCAGGAACGCAAACCAGTCCCTGTTGGTGAAAGAACGGGTAAGGCCAGCCCGGACAAGTCGAACAGCCGCCAACGAAAAAACAACCCACGGGAAATAGTAGAGCGCACGGGCCGCACATTCCCACCAGAAGCGGAGCAGCGTCTCCTCGCCGCGCAACAGTCGTCCGGGATTCGGAAAGGCGGGGTAGGGTAGTCGGCGGACCTTGGGGTACACTTGGCCGGGAAAGCGGAGCAAGTGCTCGAGCAGTTCATGGAGGGTGACATGAGAAATCAGGAATAGCCCGAGGGGCACCAGTATTGCTGCCATTCCACCCAAGAGGGCGAACATGAAGTAGGCCCGCTCACGAGCCGATTCCCCTCGCCACCAAGCACCCAAAGCGGCCGCGCCCAAGACGACTGATTCGGCGGCAAACGTGTAGAAGCCGAAGTCATGCCGGAAAAACGTGGTCGCCCCGGCTGCAATGCCGGCGAAGACGCATGCTGCCACACTGCCGGAAAGGCCCCAGGCCAGATACAAGCAGCTTACCAGAGAGAGTACCAGCGCTGGCAGCGCGGCAGTTCCGGGGATTAACGCGCCAACCAGCAGAGTGACGACCATCCCGGGCAAAAGGACGAAAGGCGCGGGCGCAAGGCGCCGTGCCAGGGCGCAGGCGAGCACAACGGCTATCACTCCCCAGATGGCGTTGTAGACGCGCAGCACCAGCAGCGAGCGACCGAAGACCCAGAAGAGAAACCCAAGGGCGTAGTATTGCCCCGGCGCATAGTTCGTCCACAGATCCCGGTATGGCACGGCGCCGTCAAGAACCGCCACGGCTCCCGAAGCTGATAGTCCTTCGTCGTAGGGGTTCAGCGCGGTCCGAAGCCCGGAGAAGAGGGGGATCGCCGACACGCAGTACAAGAGTATCCAGGAGAGGCGTTGCAGACCAAGCTTCCTGAATCCATTCATGAGTCCAGGTTCCTTGCTTACCGCATGGTATGCCGCTCAAGGCAGGCACCGTACCAATAACACTCCGATCCCGAACGTGAAGCCGCTGAGCAAAAGGCCCTTGTCTCGAAACAGAATGACGCCGGGTTCACTCCCCTTGCCTCGGCGGTAAACGGAATACTGGTAGCGAAACAAGCTGCACGCGATCAATGGCGCTGTCAACAGGAGGCGACAGGATGTGCCAGGCGCGAATTGACAGTAAAGCAGATATGACATCAGGCACGCGGCCGAAGTTGTGGCAAGCAACTGGTCCAGCAAAGCCAGGTTGTATTTTCGAAGGGCGGGACGAAATCTCGCGGCAGTAGACGGCGGAGGAAAGGCCCGCGAAGCAGACAGCAGTAGCCAGGACCCGCCAGAGCACGGAAAGCTGTCCGAAAGTGCCTTCCAAGCAGCAGGGGACAAACACGCAAAGGCTTTTCAGCAATTGGGAGGGGCGCAATACGGAGAGCGTGACGCCAGCGATCCCGCCCAATTTCACACGGCAGAGAAACCTACCTATCCGCGGGAAGACCGAAGCAGTATTGCGCAAGCCCTCCATGCTGCCGGCCTCCACAGAGCCTGTCCCTGAACGAGTGGCAGAGATTCTGCCGCCGCTGTCATCCTAGTAATCGGCATAGTCGTGCCGCTCCCCTACCGAAAGTTGCCTAATTAGTTAGTTAAGCAACGGAAATAAAGGGAACAGTAGAACCAACGAATAACTCCCCGGCAGCTTGCAGATGTGCCGGGGAGTCTCCCATGCCCAAAGTCACACACGTTCTGATTGCACTCGCGGCCACAGCGGTTCTGGCCGCCGGCGTTACCGCCTGGTACGCCTCGCGCGAGACGCTCCCCCCGGAGATCCGCATCGCCGCCGGCCAGCAGGATGGACTCTACCACAAGCTGGCCGAAGGCTTGGCGGAACACTTGCGCGAGCGCACCGGTCGACGCGTCCGGGTCATCGAGACTTCCGGCACCGAGGCGAATGTCGCCCTGGTGCGCGACGGCGGTTCCGAACTCGCTTTGATCCAGACCGTCGCGCCGACGCCCGAAGGGCTCGCCGGAATTGCGCCGCTGTTCCCCGAGCCTGTCCACTTCATTGCGCGCAAGGACCGGGGCATCGAATCGCTGAAGGACCTGGAGGGCAAACCGGTCGCCCTGGGCCTGAGGGGCTCGAGCATGCGTCAGAGCTCGCGCACGGTCCTGACGCATTACGCGGTGAAGGTGGAGGACACGGAGCAATACTTCGGCGTGCTGGAGACCAACCGCTCCGTCGACGCCGCCCTGGTCACCACCGGATGGATGAATCCCAAGCTGGAAAAGCTGCTCCAGGACCCTGATCTGAAGCTGATTGCAATCGATGACGCGGACGGGCTGGCGATGCGCCACCCGTGGTTCGCCGCCATCACCATCCCGCGCGGCCTCTATCCCGGCCAGCCTCCGGTACCGTCCCAGCCGGTGCGGACCGTGGCGGTGATGGCGCTGCTGGTGGGGCGATCCGACGCGTCGGACAGACTGGTGCGCGAGTCGCTGGCTGCACTTTACGAGACGGACCTGCGCTCTTCCTTTCCAGCCGTGCTGTCGGCGAAGACCGCCAAGGACTACGATGCCGCCGTTATGCACCCCACCGTCATGCATTACCACGACCCTGCCGCGCAGATGAACCGTCTTGCGCAGATATTCGAGTTCATCGCCAAATCCAAGGAAGTTCTGCTCCTCGCGGTCGGCGCCGTCCTCCTCCTCTGGGGTGGCGTGCGTCGGTGGCGCGAGCGCGCCGCGGACGCGGCGGACCAGGCCCAGAAGCGGAAACTCGACGACCTCATCGCGCATACGCTGGCGGTCGAGCTGGAACAAATGGATGTGACCGATCCGGAGCAGTTACGTCCATTCCTGCGACGCGTCACGGCGATCAAGCAAGAGGCACTCCGGGAACTGACGCGGGAAAAGGTTCGTGGCGACCAACGGTTCGCGATCTTCCTCTCCCAGTGCGCCGCACTGAGCGAAAAGATTCAGATGCGGATGATGTACGGGAGGATGTCCGAGACCGCGGATCTGACAGCGAAGGGCGCTTCCCTCACCGCGTGACGCGCACAGGAGCGGACGGATTCCCGTCCCGTCCGCGGGTCAACGAAGCAGCATCCGCGTACGTGCTCCCTGCATTGTTTATGGCTTCAGGCCGAAGCAGTACAAGTGGCCGGCCGTGCGGAGGTAGATGCGGCCCTCCACCAGCGCTGGGGTGGCATAGACGTCCGCTTCGAAGCGCGATCGGTGCAGCACTTTCCAGTCTCCCGCCGCGCTGACCACCGCCAGGTGGCCGCGCTGGCTGAGCAGGTACACCTTCCCGTCCCCGCCGACCGGTGAGCTGTAGTAGTCGCCGCCTCCCGGAACGCGCTCCTGCTTGACCATCTGCCCGGTTCGCGCGTCCAGGGTGGCCAGCAGACCGCCCGCCTTCACCAGGAACAGGTGCTTCTCGTACAGCAGCGGCGACGGGACCACCGGCAGGTACTTCCGTTGCTCCCAGAGCACGTGCGTCTCGGTCACGTCGCCTTGCCCGCCCGGCTTGATCGCCAGCACCCGGTTCGTCGCCTTGTCGAAGACCCGGCGCATGAACTCGTACTCCTCGCGCGTGACGTGGCCGTCCTTGTTCCGGTCCAGCATGCTGAAACGCATCTTGAGCGGGCCGTCCGGCAACTCGTCGAGCTCCAGCGTGCCGTTCTTGTTGGCATCGTGCTTGGCAAGCATGTCGTCAAAGCTGGGCACCTCGAAGCGGTCGTTGGCGTCGCCCCCGCTCGTCCAGCCGGCCACGTACAACGTGCCGTCGGAGCCCACGGTCGGCGTCATGTGGACCGCCCGCGCCATGCCCCGCACCGTCCACGCTTCCTTGCCGGACGCCAGGTCGTAGCCAACGACGCGCAAGCTGCCGGCGATGACCACCTGGCCGCGGCCGTTGGCCGACCAAAGTACCGGCGTCGCATAGCCGACGGGGAACTCCGAACGGTCTACCTTCCAGACCGTCTTGCCCGTCCGCTTATCGACGGCGAGCAGGAACGAGTCGATGTCGTGGTCCTGGTTCAGAAGCACCAGATCGCCCGCCAGCACGGGAGAGCTGCCGGCGCCGAGGTCATTCTTGAAGGGCCCCAGGGGATGGTGCCAGATGAGCTTGCCGGCAGTGTCGTAGCAGAGGAGGCCGCAGGAGCCGAAAAAGCTGACGACGCGCTCGCCGTCGGTCGCGGGCGTCGGCTGGGCGTGGCTGCCGATCTGGTGGACCTTTTCGAGCTTCTGGCAAGGCGCTTCGACTTCCCACAAGGCCTTGCCGGTCGCCCGGTCGAAGGCCATCGTCAGCAACTTTTGGTCGCGAACGGCGGTCAGGAAAAGGCGATCGCCCCAGACGACCGGGGACGAGTGGCCGGACGGCACGGCGATCTTCCAGAGGACGTTCTGGTCGGGGCCGATCTCGGCAGGATAACGGTGGTCGCCGGCGGCCACGGCCGCTCCATTGATTCCGCGGAACTGCGGCCAGGACGGCGGCTCGGCGGCGGACGCCGCCAGGACGGCGTTGGAGAAGAGCAGAGTGGCGGTGAGCCATCGCATCGGTCGTTCCTCCGAGATACAGGGATTCCGCCAGCATACACCGGGCCGGAGCGGTTGGCGAGCGCTCACGCAAACAGCATCCCCGCGTATCCCACCACCCGGCTCTTGTCGCCCGTGACGTCGGCGGTCGTTGCGTAACCGACGCGTTCCGATTTTTTCCCCGCTCCGAGCAAGCGCAGGGTTTCCAGGACGATGACGGCCGGCGCCAGGCCGCACATGCTGATGTTGTTCCGCGTCACCGTGTCGTAGACCGTTGCGGGGTCGCAGCCGTCCAGCGCGGTCAGGGCCTGGGCGTCGAGCGCGCGGTTCTCGGCATCGGGAGCAAAGTGGTTCATGTCGCTCGAGATCAGCAGCAGCGGGCGCTCGGCGCGTTCGCGCATGACACTGGCCAACCCTTCCGCGAAGCGTTGGCAACCCTCCAGGTCCGTTTGGCCGACCGCGATGCCGACCACCTTGGTCGTCGGCGACAGACGGGCCAGTAACGGCAGCTCGACCTCGATGGCGTGCTCGCGCTGATGGGCGATGGCGTCCATTTCCAGTCCGGGAATGGCCTGGCTGAGTTGCCGGGCCAGCAGCCAGTCGGAACCGATTTGCATGCCGGGCAGCGACCAGGTCAGGTGCGGTGCGACGGCCCAGTCGACGCCGAGCTGCGTGTGCTTGGGACCAATGACGATGACGGACTTCGGAATGTGCAGCCGACGCAGGACGGCGGCAGCGATATGGCCGGAGAAGCGCAAGCCGGCATGGGGCACCATCGCGGCGGGCCAGGACTCGGAGCGACGTTCGCCTTCAAGCAAGCGATCGACCGTGGCGGACAACGCCTCGTCCGTGGCATCGTAGAACGTGCCGGCGCATGCCGCGGGACGAACGGCGCCGCCGCGAACCGGCTTGGGGACCGTCGACACCATCACCGGTTGCACATTGGTCAGTACGCCAAGGCTGCACACGGATGCAGCGCTCGGCTGGCGCACCTGCGCCTGGCGGGCGGATTCGGCGACCACCTCCGCGGCCGTGCGCGACGGATCGAAGACCAGGCCGACCTTGTTGCGTTCCATGACCATGGCGGCACGCGCGGTAGGGTCGAAGCCCGCCAGGTGCGGATCGGCGACGGTGCCGTGCAGCGCGGGCTCGTGCAGCACGGTGATGCCGACTTCGACGTTCTTGAGTACGTCCGGCTGCACGCGCTGCGCCGAAAGGTTTTGGGCCGCGGCCCGCAGCAGGGCGAACAGCGTCGATTGCAACGGGATGCCGGGCCGCATCGACAGCTGACTGACCGTGTAAGCCTCCGCGGCGCCGGGTCGGCGCAGGTGTAGGATCAAGCCGTTGATGTTGCCGTCCGGAGCGCCCCAGAAATAGTAACTCGGCGTCGCGCCGCGCAGCAGATTGATCAGCTCGCGCCGGGAGAAGTCGGCAAATGCGGGCAAGTCTTCGGGCCGGCACACCGGGCGCGCGCCGTCGGTCGAGAGCCCGTCAGGGTCGCCGGCCCGCCCGCGCATCACCTCGCCCTCGAATGTCAGCAAGGTGGTGGAGTCGTCCTTCCAGGCGATCGGCGGCAACGAGGCTTTGAGGCACACCTGGTCGAGCAGCCGCCGCGTGTCCCACTGGTTCTCAATCGCCACGCTGGGCAGAAAGAGGGCACGGGCCTGGCCGCGCACGACCTGCACGCCGTGCTTGCCCAGTTCAATCACCTTATGGCGATCCTCGCCGCGTGCCCGCACCGGTCGCAGGCTGTGCAGCACCCAAACCTCCATGTCGAGGTACTCCAGCTCGCCGCGCGATACCGGCGGGAAGCGCTCGTCTTCCCAGACGGTGCGGAAGACGGCCCGTTCGAGCGCTTCGTGCAGCGGCACGGGCTGGCCGAGCATGCCGCAACACGCCCGCAGGTGGCGGCCGCGCTTGAGGCTGACGAAGGCCCCGGCGACGGTACACGCACGCAGCTCGGCGAGGTCGGTGGGAAAGCTCGGCGCGCCTCCGGATGCGGCGGCGTGCAGCATGCGGGCCGCTCCGGCCACGAGCTTTTCCTTCTGCATCGCGTTCAGGCTGGGCAGCGGCGGCGCGACGGCGCTGGGGTTCGACATGGTTCCTCTCGGTTCGTGGGAAGGCGGAGCATCGACAGTCGTCAGCGCGTAAAGCCGAGGCGATGCAGTCTCGATCGGGCGCGGCAAGCGGCCCCGGTAAGCCGCCTGACCGGTGCCGGTCCGAACCTCGGCGGGATCACTCGCCCACTTGCCGGGCAACTGCGTCTGACAGTGCGGACAGCGCCCCTCGGAGGTCAAATGATAGGCGCGAATGAGATAGCCGTGGCGTTCGATGACCGTCGCCCGGCACGAAGGACAGCGGGTGTCCTCCCACGGTCCGACCTTGCCCGGCAAGTTACCCGCGTAGACATAGCGCAGGCCCGCTTCGACGCCAATCTCCGCGGCGCGCACGAGCGCGTCCGGCGACGTCGCGTCCGGATCGGTCATGCGATAGTCCTTGTGGAACGCCGTGATGTGCCAGGGAATATCGGGACTGACCGATGCCAGGAATCCGGCCGCGCGGCGCAATTCATCGGGGTCATCGTTGAAGCCGGGGATCACCAGCGTGACCACTTCGAGCCAGATGCCGCGCTCGTGGACCATGCGAATCGTCTGGGTGATGCTGTCGAGCGTGCCGCCCAGGCTGCGATAGCGGGCATCCTGGAAGCTCTTCAGATCGACCTTGTAGGCCACAATCCACGGGCGCAGGTAGTCGAGCACTTCGGGCGTGGCGTTGCCGTTGGAGACGAAAGCACAGTCGAAGCCGGCCATGGTCGCCGCACTGAAGACGCCGACCGCCCATTCCGCGGTGATGAGCGGCTCGTTGTAACTGCTGACGACCAGCCGTGCCCGCTCGCGGCGAGCAACGTCCACGAGCTGCTCGGGTGTGAAGGCCCGGATCGGTGCGACGGATTCCGTGTCCCGCAATGCCTGGGACGTCAGCCAGTTCTGGCAATACGAGCAGTGCAGGTCGCAACCCATCATTCCGAACGTCAGGGCATCACATCCCGGATGGACGTGAAAGAACGGCTTCTTCTCGACGGGATCGCACTGCAATCCGGCCACATAGCCAAAGGGGACGCGAAACTCGCCCCGGTCGTTGAAGCGCACCTTGCAGATGCCACGCAGCCCATCGCCCACCAGGCAGCGATGTCCGCACGCAAGACAGCGGACCCGCTCGCCCTCGACGCGGCACAGTTCCGCCGCGCCGAGCGTCGTGTGCCGGTCGAGCAGATCGGCGAGCGGTTCATTGGCAACGCGCGTCTTCATTCCGGCAGGAACTCCCGACCCTGAATTTCCGTACTCGCAAGCCTTTACGCACTACAGAAAGTCTATCGTCGGATCGGCTGCGCAACCAGCGGACATGCCGTCGGGTTATGAGGCACGCCGCAAGCGACGAAACGCAACGGGCCGGGCATCGAAGGGTTGCCCAGCCCGTTGCGTGTGGCAGTTGGATCAGCGTCGGCAATAAGCTACCCGAGTGGGCCGGACATTTCTGTCCGGCCGGGACCACGCACGGACAGGAATGTCCGTGCCACTGGAAATGAACCTCGCACGGGTCGTCCATTTCCGGCGTAATCCCTAACTAACGCCTCGGTCGATGGGTGTTTTCACTGAATACTCGCTACGTCGTCGCCTCGGACTGCTGCACCCACCCCAGCGTCCAGTGCTCGCTTCGCCCCTGTAGATTGCAATCATTCCATGCAATCTTGCCCGAAAATGAGGCGTCCGCACGGCCGTCCTTCGGTCTCTTGTTCTCGGGATTACGATCTATAAGTCGATTTGCGGCAATGAGTTGAGCGTTCCGGCGCGCGCCACGCGCCGCGCCGGCACACCTCTTGCAATGCCGTGCCCCAGCTTACTCTCCCGCTCGCCCGCTGGTGCCGAGGTGAAACTCCTTTGAAGACTCCCACCATCGTTCTGATTGCGTGCTTGACTCTGCCGGGTTGGTCCGAGGGGAGTACCACGAACCCGAAGGAAACTTCAGTTCGCGCAGCCGATCCTCTTCCCCTGCCCACCAAGCAGCAGGGCAAGAACGGGGCCCGAGAGCAATTCCGTGTGACCGACGACACCGAGGTCCTGCTCGACGGCAAGCCCTGCAAGTTCCGGCAAGTGCCGGCCAGCGCCACGATTCTGCACATGGATGTGGCGGCGGATGGCAAGTCCGTCTTGAAAATCCATTTCCGCAGCAAGTGATCGTGAGTGCTTTGTCCCGCGACCGGCATCGGAGACTTCCCGAATCTCCGCATGTCCGACGAGCGGACGCATGAACCGTTTGGAAACGCCGCCTGGGTTTCCTTGTCGATGATTCCGCTTGCCCCAGCCCTGACCGACGGGTCATAATGGGACTGGGAGCGGCGCATGTCAACTCTTGGCAAGGCAACTTCTGTCTGCCTCGTCCATCTGACGGCGGTCATGACCGCGATCGCCGTCCCTCCACTCGATCAGCCAGAAGCGGTTCTCGAACACCTTCCAGCCAGCATCCGTCCTCCGTAATTGAAAGACCTCATCGGCAATGGACGTACCCTCCGCCGCGCGCTTGGTGGTGCGGCACCGCAACACCGCCCGGTCGCCCGCGACCTCCGTCCGGACGTTCTCGTAGGTCAGCTTGACGTCCTTGGGTCGTTCGGCGCGACACTTCGTGCGGACGGTCGCCTCCAGTTGGGCGCGGCTCCAGATGGTGTCGTACACGCTGGCCGTTTCGGCGCGGCTGTACACCAGCTTCGCATCGGCGGCCCAGATCGTGATATACCCGTCGAACTCGTGGCGTTCGATGCCGGCCCGCTGGGAGTCCTGAACGAGCTTTACGATGTCCGACCCGTCATCGGCCCAGGCGCGAGGCATCCCCGTGAGCGGTACCGCAAGGAGGGTGAGCAGCGCACAAGTCCGAAGGGCAAGGGGTCGCATGGAATGCTCCAGATGACAGGAGACGGAATGAGCGTAGCGTGGAAGTATAACGGCGTCTTCGGTCGATGGCGATGGCGTATGCCAGCTGAGGATTTACTCGCCGTGGAGCTTCCACAGCAACCACCCATTGAGAAGCACGAGAAAGGCAGTGGCGAACTTGTTGGCGACGGACCAGCGCTTGAGCTGCCCTTCGGCATCTGGCACCTCGTAGTATACGTCGCCGGTGAACAGGACCGCGGCGAGCCAGACGGCGAACGGAACGGTGGTGATTGGGCCCAGCAACTGAAACCACAGCCCACACCCGGTGGCCACCCACAACCAACGGCTAACCACCGCATGCCGGCGCCAGCGCGGCACGTCATCGTAATGTCGGTACATGATCACTTGTTGAATTTTGGCCGCGCTGATCCCTCGGACAAGTCCGCGGGCCAGCAAACTTCCAGTATCCAGGTGAATGCCAGGCTTCGCAAGACGTCACACGGCAACCGTGATCGAGGCGCTCTGGAAACGTACCCGTTGCTCCGTCGGCCATCCCTGCCTTCGGACCGTCCAGGATGGTGAATTCCTGACCGCTGCGCGGCCGTGGCGTCGTGGCGGGTAGGCGAAGATAATCGTGGATGCCCTCCACCTGGAAAGGTAGACTTTTCTCTGCCGCTGATGCCGAGAACGCAATACGCCCGAGTGCATTCGCCTCGCCGTAGGTCCGCCAGGGGGCCTCCGGCCGAGGAACAGCCCATGCTCCGAGTGACCTGCGCCTCGTGCGGGCAAGACCTGGCCGTCCGCGAGGAATTCGCCGGAAAAACAAGTAAGTGTCCCCGCTGTGCCCAGCCAAAAGCCGCCGCAAGGACGTGGTGCCGATCCTGCCCGAAGTGCTGCCCATCGTGCGCAAGCTCTGGGAGCAGCTGCCGAAACCGACCAGCCGCATGTTCCCCCGCATCGCCCGCACAGAGACCCTGCACAAGGACATCGAGCGTGCCGGCATCGTGCGCATCGACGGCGAAGGCCGGTGCCTCGACTTCCATTCGCTGCGCTATTTCTTCTGCACCGTCCTCGCCCGGCAGCTGCCCATCCAGGTCGTCCGCTTGCTGATGCGGCAAAAGAACATCAAGGAAACGTGTGATTTGTACATGGACCTGGGGCTGACGGACGTGAACGAGGCGGTGTTGCAGCTGCCGGCACTGTCTCTCAATTGACTGGGCAGCGGGGCCTCTCAGTCTGCAGACTTGCGGCGGCGAACAGCGCGCTTGCCCGGCTTCTTCTTCCCATTCGCCTGCCCGGCCCGCTCCGCCCGGATGCGCTCCAGGAGCACAGACGCCGGTTCGTAGTCACGCCCTTCGCGGCGAGCTAGCTCGGCTTCGGTCGGGACCAGCTCGCCGCGGAAGGCCTTGGCCAGGATTGCCTGGGTCAACTTCTCCACTCGCGCCGTCGCCACGGCTACCTGCTTCTCAATAGTGTCGGCCAACTTGAACAGGGCCTCGACACGGCGGACGATTTCGTATTGTTCTGCAAGCGGAGGAAGCGGCAAATTTATGGCACGAAGGTCTTTTTGACTCACCTTATGAATACCTGCTGTGGTGTGCGCCGCATCCTCGATCTGTTCGCGAATGATCGGAGCCGCCCAAGTGAGGGCGAGAAACTCGGGAAGGATACGAGTCTTGTCCGGCCGTATTCGGATCAACGTGTCAGGGTAGGCGACTTGGTCTGGCTCTTCAACGATCAAACCACCTCGACCTACAAGATTCAGCGAACCATTACCACGGCTGACAAGAAAATCGCCCCGCGTCACCAGAAATGGCTTTGCATCCTCAATCGACCAATCGCCAAGCTTCCGCTGGCGCAAATCGATCTTACCGCCCCTCAGAGCGGTTAGGCGAAGCACCGGAAAGCCGAGACCTATGGCATCAACCACTGATCGGCCATTGGCAAGTGGTTCGCTAAGTAGCGCTTCCAGCTTTTCTTGATGCCAACCATTTAGAATTTCATCAAGTCCCACGACATCAGCTAACCGCAAATCCGCCGTCAGCCGACCCGAGCACGCCGCGGCCAGCACCGACTGCCGGAATCGCTTCAAGATTGCCGGCACCTTGGCCAGCCGCTGCCGGGCGGCGTTCACGCGGGCCAGCAATGCCTCGACCTTGGCGACAATGCGTTGCTGCTCAGGAAGCGGGGGGATGGGTATCTCTGTCGTCTCCAGGAAGGCAGCAGGCACGCGCTTCTGGCCAACCGAACCAGTCATTTCCTGTTCCGCCGCCCGGCGAAATGACTCTTGTCGGACGAAGTAGTAGACATATTCAGGGAGAACAGCACCCACCGAGCGTAGCACATGAAACTCAGTCGATCCGAAGCCAAGCCCATTCAATAGGCCCCGAGCAATCGCGGCTTTGCCGTTCTCCATGCACGGCGTGATCTTAGCCATTATCACGTCTTCATTACGGAAGGCCGTAAAACCCTTCCTGACATCCAAGAAAGGCCGGGGTAGCGGGTTGGCGATGGTCCCCTGCTCAGCATCGACAGCCGGCATGGGCACGAACGTGACAGGAGTATCGGGCGGCAAAGCATCAACCGGAGGTTTGGGCGGGTTGATGACGCAAGCGTCAACGAGGGGTGCCATGGCCCATCCGTCCGCCAACTCGTCGCTCATCCCTTTCCCCCGTTCTCCAGCAATACTAGCACTGCGTTCAATTCCTCCACTGCCCCCTCTAGTTCCGCAATCGCTTCGGTTGCCAGCTCCTCCGGCTCCGGCAGTTCATCCGCATCCTCCAACGATTCTTCCTTCAACCACTTGAAGCTATCAAGCTTGAACTCCCGCTCCTTCACCTCATTGATGGAGAACGACCGCCAGCGGTCTTCCTTGGAGTCGCCAGGCTTGCGCTTGGCCCGGCCATCGGGATCGGTGCCGTAGCATTTCTCGAACTCCGCGAAGTGGGCCGGCACCAGCGGACGGTCCTTCTTGGTGATGCCAGGGACATTGGTACGGGCATCGTAAATCCAGGTATTCTCCGACTTCACTCCCTTGGTGAAGAAGACGACGTTGGCCTTCACGCCCTGGCTGTACGGAGTGAACGTGCCACGCGGTAAACGCAAGACGGTGTGCAGGTCGCAGTCCTCGCTGACAATCTTCATGACTTCGCCCGCTTGGTCCGCGAATAGGCAGTTGTCGGGCAGGACGACCGCGGCCCGGCCCCCTGGCTTCAAGATTGTCAGCACATGCTGCACGAAGTTGAGCTGCTTGTTGGACGTGGACACGGTGAAGTCGTCACGGTCCGGGGCCTGGTTGGCGCCTCTGGTGCCGAAAGGCGGATTGGTCAGGACAACGTCGTAGCGCCGGGCCGGGGCCGGTTCATAGATGGCATCGCCCAGCTTAATCTGCGGCTCAATGTTGTGCAGGTAGAGGTTCATGAGCGCCATGCGCCGCGGCCGGTCCACCAGGTCCTGGCCGAAGTAGGTGGCGGTGCGGATGCGCTTGGCGACGTCGCGTTCCAGGGCACCGCCCTTCGTCTGGTCCTTCAACCATTCGTAGGCGGACACCAGGAAGCCACCGGTGCCGACAGCCGGATCGCAGATGACGAAGTCGCGACGGACACGCGGGTCCGGCTTCATGCAGCGCACGATGGCACGGATCAACACTCGCGGCGTGAAATACTGGCCGGCCCCCTTCTTCCCTTCACTGGCAGCCTTTTCCAGCAAGCCTTCGTACGCCTCTGCCTTCACGTCCACGTCGAGCGCAGTCCACTCGGTCTCATCGACCAGGCCGACCAGCCGTTTTAGGTTCACCGGGTTCTTGAAGCGCGACTGAGCACCGGCGTAGATATCGCCCAGCAGCCCCTTCTCCTTGCCGAGCTTGCGAAGAATGTCGACGTAATGGTCCGTCAGTTCGGTCCCGGTGTAATCGCGAAGCGTCGGCCAGTCGCAGCCCTTGGGCATGTCGATTCCGCGTTCATCCGCCATCTTGAGAAAGAGCAGAAACGTAATCTGCTCGATGTAGTCGCCATAGTCGATGCCGTCGTGGCGCAGCGTGTGGCAGAAGCCCCAGAGTTTTTGAACGATGTCGGACATTGGTAGTCTCTTACGTGGGGCAGGTTTGCAACCTGCCTCTCGACCTTGAAATGCGTGCAAGTCTCTCCAGTCGTTCCGGACGGCGGGTTGCAAACCTGCCCCACGATCCTTGCCATCGGCATTCTGTGGGGCAGGTTTGCAACCTGCCTGTTCCTTCCACTTTGGTATTGGGGGCAAGCCTGTCCGGAGTTCCGGACGGCAGGTTGCAAACCTGCCCCACGATCATTGCCATCGGCCCAAGGGATGATCGATGGCGATCGCTCGTTCCAGCCGGTACTTTGCCGATGAGAAAGCCCAGTCGCGCGAGTCGCGAACAAGGCCGGCGCGCACGGGATTCTGCTCGACGTAATCGATGATCCGTCCCAACTCTTCGACATCGAAAACGCAATGGTCGTAGGATTCATCCTGCCAGAAGGCCCCTTGCGTGCCGCGCAGCTCGTTGCACCTGCGGCCGCTGTGCCGCTTGATCGAGTGCATGATGCGCTCCCGCGGAGTCCGTAAGGGATGTGAGCCAGACTCATCCGGGGGCAGGCTGGCCACCCAGCTGTCTATTGGGCGAAATACCCAGTGGAAATGGCTGGGCATGACAACGAATGCATAGACGTCGTAGCGATCTCCCGCGAAGTACGCCATCGACTCCACGACGCTCGCAGCCAACCTGGGGTCCGCCAAGTCGCGGCAGGCGGGGCGTGTGTCCAGCCAGTCGTCGGCCCGAGCGAACGTGAGCTTCCACTGATGCGCCTTCCACTCCTCGGCAGTCAGGCCCGTTGGCGGTCGGCGTCCGAGCAGCTTGCGACGATACTGGTCGAGGTCGAGAAGGCCTTGTGCTGGAATGCTGTCCAGCAGACAAGCGGTCACAAAGTAGACCGCGCCGGGCACATCCCAGTGCGGCAAGCGACGGCGACGGAAGATTTCGGGAAAGTTCATGGCTGACCACGCCCGCCCTGGCAGGTTACAAACCTGCCCCACAAAATCATGCCGCTAGCGCCTGGTTGATTTCATCCAGCAGCGCCTCTAGATTCCCTTCAAACGCCCGGTCCGCTGGCCTCCAGCCACCGGGATCAAGCAACACCGGATCGTTCTCGAAATCTTCGCGGTCGATGGACAAGTTGACCACCAGGTGAGCCCGAATCCGGTCAAGCCACTTCCGCTGCCCCTCCGTGAACTCGCGGCCGGCCGTGATCTTGGCCAAGGCCCGTTCCACGCGTTCCTGCGCCGTCAGGAGCGGTTCCTCCTCCTTGGCGGCGTGCTTCACCATCGAGATGATGTCCACGAGGTTCTTGTGGTACTTGCCGGAATGAGCCTTCTCCAGGTTGTCGAGCGTGAACCGCTCCGGCGCCGCCGCGAGCTTCTGTTTCAGCTCGGCCAGCGCATCGGTGCTCCAGTCCTTGGGTCGATTCAAGAGGATGCGAATCGCCTCGATGGGCAGCGGGTTCTCCTGGACGAAGCGGCCGAACGCGACCAGGTAGTCTTCGGGCTTGTACTCCTTGCCATCGCCGCCACGAATCAGCCAGGTCGAAGAGACCGTGTCCTCCACGCTGTCCGCGCGGATGAAGACGCGCTTGGGCCGCGGGTAGTTGACGAGCAGATCCTGAAAGGAGGTATTCCGGAGGAGTTGCATGGTCGCCGTGAAGTCGTTCGCGATCTTGCCCGGCAGATCCTTGGCGAACTGGGCCACGTCGCCGCCCGGTACGAAGGCGCCAAACTGGTCGCGGGCCTCGCCGGACATCTCCTTGTCGATGCGTTGCAGCCGCTTGACCAGGCAACGGACATTGTAGGGCCGGTCGCGGTTCTGCCAGATCGACTCGATGACCTCCTCGACGGTGCGTGACGGCTTGTCCGGCGGCTCGACGGTGAACGCCGATGCCTTCTTGAAGTATTCGAGCAGGGTTCCGTCGAAGCAATCGAAGACCGTGAAATGCGACTTGTTGATGTCCGCGCACTTACGCGTGCCGCGGCCGAGCATCTGTTCCCAGAGGATACGGCTCTTGACCGGCCGCAGGAAGACGATGAACTCCAGGGCCGGAATGTCCACACCCGTGGTGAGCATGTCCACGGAGACGACGATGGACGGCTGCGGTCGGTTGCGGAACTCGCGGATGCGCTGCAGCGGCCGATCCACGGTCGCACTGCCCGTGATCTTCGTGACGAAGGAATCTCCCCTGCCGAACACGTCCCGGCAAGTGTTGACGAGCTGGTCGGAATGCGAGACGTGGGGAAGGTCGTTCGCGGCGAAGATCAGGGTCTTCGGGAACCGACCGTAGCGCTGCTCGTGCTCCAGGGCGTACTTCCTGATTTCCTCGATAATCTTACGGTTGGAGTCCGGCGCCGTGACCTTGCGTTCAATCTCGGTGATATCGAACTGCCGTTCGTCTTCGAGGCGATCCAGCAGCTCGGTGCCGGTCTCCGGATCGATCAAGCCAACCTGTTCTCCCTCTTTCAGAAAGACACCGGTCATGCGGACATCCGACTTGATCGACACCGCGTCGAAGTCCACCAGGAAGCCTTCGCGGACCGCGCGCTCGTATTCGTAACGGTAGACCACGTCGTTAAAGTACGCCTTCGTGTGCGCCGCCGGCGTGGCGGTCAGGCCCACCTTGATGGCATCGAAGTGGTCCAGCGTGTTCCGCCAGACGGACAGCTCGGCAGACGTGTAACCCCGATGGCACTCGTCGGCGACGATCAGGTCGAAGGCGTGGATCGGGATATCGAGCGTCTCGGCTTCATCGTCGCCCACCTCTTCGCCCGGCTCGAAGACCGCCTGCTGGCCGAAGAGGTTGATGGCCATCCGCTGGATCGTGCAAACGTAGACGAAGGCGAGGCCAGGCTGCGGGTCGAGAAGGTAGCTGGCCGGCATGACCTTGGAATCGAACTTCTCGCCATCGCCCAGGTCGTTGCGGTGAAAGCGTTGGCTGTAGACCTCGTAGACTTTGTCGAACTTCAATCCCGGTTCCGGCTCGAACGACGCGAAGGCGTTGACGGCCTGGGCCGCGAGCGACCGCCGATCCACGAGGAAGAGAATCCGCCGGGCCAGCCCCGACTTCATCAGCCGGTAGACCTGGTTGACGAGCGTAAAGGTCTTGCCGGTGCCGGTGGCCATCGCGATCAGCATCTGCCGCTTGCGCTCCGCGATAGCGCGCTCGACCGCCGTATTCGCCTCCACCTGATAGGGCCGCAGCATCGGGTGGTTGTTCGGGTTCGCCGAGACCCAGGCGCACGCATGATCGAACGCCCGGCCGAGAAGTTCTTCCAGAGCGGATGGGGTCGGAAAATCGGCAATACGGCGCGAGCGATTGAGCTTGTGTCGAACGTCGTGGAACCAGATTACTTCGCCGTTGGTCGAGTAGAGGAAGGGAACATGGAAGCCCGCGAAGTTCAGCGGATTCGCGGACGCGCCCCGCGAATACCGTTCCGCCTGCATCAGCACGTTCTGCGGCCCAAGACTGAGCTTCTTGGCCTCGACGATCCCGAGGATCCGCCCGCCGACGAACAGCGCATAGTCCGCCGGCCCGTCAGCGGTGACGTACTCCTCGACAGCGTGTTTCTGGTACGTGGAGAGAGGAATCGAGGGATCGAACGGCACGACGTCCCACCCCCGGGCCCGGAGTCGGGTGTCGATACGCTTTTTGCGGGTCTGCCATTCGCTTTCCGCGTGGGCGTCACCAGGCATAAATGGGCTTCGTTCCGGTGCAAGCAACTCGAAAACAGCACTCAACGACAAACCATTGAACCGCCCGCACCCTGCCAGGTCCACCGAAAAGTCGCCGCCGCCCAAAACGCGCGCTCCAACTGGCGCTCATAAAACAGCCAAGGACTCACGGCTCGTCGCCGTAAGTCCTTGTGCTGTCTAATCGGGGCGAGAGGATTCGAACCTCCGACCTCCTGAACCCCATTCAGGCGCGCTAGCCAAACTGCGCCACGCCCCGAGTTGTCGCGATCCTGGCGGCTTCGTCGCTGGTGGGCGGCGACGGCGCTGCCGTGGGGTAGACATTATTATCCAGCCTTTGCGGCATTGGACAAGGCCGATTCGGTGCCGAAACGTGGTTCCATCCGCCTCAGCGTTTGACGGCCTTCACGCCGCTCAGGGGATGCTGCGTCACCGCGTCCCAAGCCAGTTCCTGCAGCAGGCGGTCCAGCTTCTCGTCCCAGTCGGGGTTCCGCGCGTTTTTCAGGGCGGCAGCGAACGGCAGGCCCACGGGGCTGCGGCGGTACAGCACCGCGTAGTGACAGTAGGCGGTCAGCACTTGCACCGGCATCCGGACGTGGCCGATGGCATCGGCGAACAGGTCGTTCTGCTGCTTCAGGCCCGGCGCCTGCCCGGCAATGATCTTCTCGCGCAGCGCAATCACGGCCTGGCCGACCGGCACCACGAACACCACGGTCTTGCCGTGCTGCTTGTTCAGTGCGGCCACGTGGGGGCTCGCAGAGCCAGGTGGGTTGGTCAGTCCGGGGATGGACGACTACTTCTCGTCACGGTCGCACAGGTATCCTTCGGTGGCGGTCAGGTGATGCCGGACGGCTTGCACGGCTCGCTTGCGGTCCTTGTGACGAAGGGCGCCGAGGATGGCGGCATGCTCGCGCAGCACTTCCTGGTAGCGTCCTTCGTGCAACAGGGCTCGCGGGCACAGGACGGACATATGACTGCGGATGTTGTCCATGATCGCACCCAGGTGAAGGTTGCCGCAGCGGCGCACGGGGACCATGTGGAACTCCTTGTCGGCCTCCACGAAGCCGACGGCGTCGCCCTTGGCAGCACAGGCCGTCATCGTCCGCAGGCTGTCCTGCATCTGTCGAAGGTCCTCGGGCTGCACCTCCTCCACCAGTCGGCCGATGACGTAACATTCGATGACCTCACGCGTCTCGAACACGTCGCGGATTTCCTTCGACGAAAACTCCTTGACCTTGAAGCCGCGCACATCGAGACAGACGAGAAAGCCTTCGCTGGTGAGCTGGAGCAGCGCTTCGCGCACGGGCGTGCGCGAGACGCCGAGCATCTCGGCAAAATAGGGGGCAGAGTAAAGCCGGCCTTGTTGCAGTCCGCCGGACACCAGCAAGTCCTTGATCTGGCGGTAGGCCGCGTCCTTGAGGGACGCACGGCGTTCGATCGGCAGGCGGCTCGTTTCGGGAGTGGTGGGAAGCATCGTTCGTCATCTCCCGGACGAAAAAGCGGTTGACAGGAACGAGGGAGAATGTAGCATACTACATGCCACGCGTTATCGTCAAGCTTTTCCCTCTTCAGAGGACTTGCCATGCTGCGATGCCTGCCGATCCTGACTGTCCTGGCGTGCACGGCGGCCCTGGCCCATGCGGACAACTGGCCCGCGTGGCGCGGCGCCGACGGCCAGGGCCAATGCGCCGAAAAGAATTTGCCGGTGAAGTGGAGCACCAAGGAGAACGTCAAGTGGAAGGTCGACCTGAAGGACCAGGGCAATTCCACGCCCGTCATCTGGGGCGACAAAATCTTCCTCACGCAGGCCAACAAGGGCGGCACCGTGCGCAGCCTGCTCTGCTTTGCCAAGCCCGACGGCAAGCTGCTCTGGCAGAAAGACGTGCCCTATGCGGACAAGGAACTCAACTGGAACGCCAGCTGGTACGCCAATGCCTCACCAGTCGTGGACGGCGAACGGGTCATCGCTTGTTTTGGATCGGCCGGACTGTATTGCTTCGATTTCAGCGGCAAGGAGCTCTGGAAGCGAACCGACCTGGGCAAGTGGGAACATAAGTTCGGCAACGGCGCTTCGCCGGTCTTGTACGGCGATCTGGTCATCCAGTGGTGTGGCCCGAACGAGGGCAAGGGCCGCAATTTTCTGTTGGCCGCCGAGAAGAAGTCCGGCAAGACCGTTTGGGAGCAGGATGAGAAGTTCGGCTCCTGGAGCACTCCCCTGATCACCAAGGTGGATGGCCAGGACCAACTGCTTCTGGGATTGTCCCTCGACGTCAAAGGCGCTCCCGATGCGAAGACCGGTTATCTGAAGGGCTACGATCCCAAGACGGGCAAAGAGTTGTGGTACTGCCACGGCTTGAACAGCTATGTTTACACGTCGCCCCTGGTCAGCAACGGCATTGCGGTTGCCATGTCCGGTTACAACGGTGCGGGGATGGCGGTCAAGCTCGGCGGCAGCGGCGACATCACCAAGGACCGGCTCTGGATCCACCCGAAGAACATCCAGCGCGTCGGCACCGGCGCCATTGTCGGCGATCACGTCTACATCCTGGAGGAAAATGGCGTGCCCCACTGCTACGAGCTGAAGACCGGCAAGGAGGTCTGGCAGGTGGAGAAGCGGGCAGGCGGCAGCTCCTGGAGCTCGATGGTCGTGGCCGACGGACGGCTGTACGTCGTCTGTCAAAATGGCGACACACACGTGTTCGCAGCTAGCCCGAAGTACGAGCTGCTGGCGACCAACAAGCTGGGCGAGAACAGCAACTCCTCGGTCGCGGTCTCGGACGGCGAGCTGTACATCCGCACGTTCCAATCGCTGTGGTGCATCAGCGAGAAGAAGTAGCGACGGCCCCAGGAGGCGAATCATGAGAACCCTACGCTTGCTGTTTCTGGTGCTGGGCCTGTGCGCCGTGCCTGCCCCGGCCGCGGACTGGCCCCAGTACCGTGGTCCGAACCGCAACGACATTTCCGCCGAGACTGGCCTGCTCAGCGCCTGGCCCAAGGAAGGCCCGCCGCTGCTGTGGACTTACAGCAATCTCGGCGTTGGCTATTCCGGGCCGGCTGTCATCGGCGATCACCTGTACACAACCGGCGGTCGCGGCGACAGCGAGTTCCTTATCGCACTGGACATTGGCAAAGTGAACGACAAGAGCGTTGCGGAGGCGTGGGCGGTCCGTATCGGACCGCTTTTCGAGTGGAAGGGCAACAGCTGGAGCGCTGGCCCCAGCGCGACGCCGACGGTGGACGGAAACCTGATCTTCGCGCTGGGGGGCATGGGTGACTTGCTATGCGTCAACGCAGAGAACGGTAAGGAGCTCTGGCGGAAAGACCTGGCAAACGAGTTGGATGCCCAGGTCAATCCCATCGGCGGGGGTCCCAAGAACCTGGGCTGGGGCTACACGTGGTCGCCGCTGGTCGATGGCGACCAGCTGGTCTGCGCTCCGGGCGGACCGAAAGGAACGCTGGCCGCGCTGGACAAGAAGACCGGCAAGGTCCTGTGGCGCAGCACTGCCGTCACCGACCAGGCCACCTACACGTCGCCGATGCTGATGGAGGTGGACGGGGTCAAGCAATACGTGCTGTTGACCAACCAGGGACTGACCGGTGTGGCTGCAAAGGACGGAGCCTTGCTCTGGCGGTATCGCCGGCCGCAGGCATACTCGACGGAAGTCGTCAACACGCCGCTCATCCGCGGCGGACATGTCTACGCGACGGTCGGCTCCGGCAACGGCTGCGACCTGGTCAAGGTGGAGCGCGATGGCGACAAGTTCAAGGTCGACAAGGTCTACGCCAACAAGAACATGGCCAACCACCACGGCAACGTGGTGCTGGTCGGCGACCATGTCTACGGATTCTCCGAGGGCAAGGGCTGGACGTGCCAGGATTTCAAGAGCGGCGACACGACCTGGGTGGAGAAAGGCAAGCTCCGCGCCGGTTCGGTCGTCTTCGCTGACGGACGTCTTTACTGCTACGGCGAAGACGACGGAACCGTCGCGCTGATCCAGGCCAGCATCGACGGGTGGAAGGAATCGGGCCGTTTCAAGATCCCGCAACTGACCAGGCTGCGCAAGCCCTCGGGCCGCATCTGGACGCCGCCGGTAATCGCCGGCGGCCGGTTGTTCCTGCGCGATCAGGACCTGCTCTTCTGCTTCGACATCAAGCGGAAATAACCCGCCCCGTTCGGCGGCCAGGGAGCCGCACACGCCCAACCGACGGAGTCGCTGTTGATGCGGCGATCACGACCGACCTGCCGCGTGTTGTTCCCCGCGCCGCACGGGCCGGATTGCATCGTGCCCGCCAGACTCTCCCAGCCAACACCGGCGCTTACGGAAAAAGATGACACCCGCCGTCTGGAGCACCAGCAGCCATCCCGCGCCGTAGAGCAAGAAACCGATCCGGGGGTAGAATGCCATCAAGCTGCCGGTGACGAACATCGCCAGTGCAGCCACCACCAGCCTCGCCGACAGCATCATGCTCAGGACCAAGAGCATGAACGAGCTGAGCGTCGCCAGGGCTGGCAGCAGGACGAAGATCGGCAGCCCCAGGAGCACGTTGAGTACCGCTACGTTCCAGCATAGCAGCACGAACACGGTGCAGAGCCGATTGACGTGGGCCAAGAGTGGCAGGTGAGCAGTCTTCCACGAACCACCCGCCAGGGTCGTCGCGCCCAACGCGACGACAATTTGCCCCGCCCACAAGAGCACGAAAGGCCCGTAGTTGGGGGCCTGCAAGTGCATCACCTCGACAAAGTAATGGGACACGGCGCAGGCAAGCAGGTTGGTCCAACCGAGCAGGGTGTAGATCAGCCAGTAATTCTCGCGAGCCGCTGTCCGCTCGAACTCCTCGAGCGTGTCGTGCCGGAGAAGGCGGTAGCGCTCCGCCAGGTTGGCAGGAGAATCGGCGGGGCTCATGTTCGTGCCTCGGGCGCCGGTGGGGTCGCCAGGATGAAGGAGCAAGATGCGCGGTAGTTCAAGTATGGCCTACCGCCGGCAAATTGGTCCCGAAATACGTCGTGGGGGGACGACGAGGCGGCGGCCCAATCGGTACACTCGACACGAACGGAGACCAGGTCCAGAGCGCCGGCGGCTCCGCCTGGATTACGAGCGGATGGGGGCTACTTGAATTCCCCGGCGTCGTAGCGCTTCCAGAACTCGGCGGGTGGCAGGTCGTTGAGGTTCGTCAGGCTTTTCATCTGACGCAGGTATTCCATGCCCTTGGTGACGATCTTGGGATTGAAAAGTATCTTTTGCAGGTTCATGCCTTGGAGCGGCGTCAGGTCTTTCACGGGGGTGTTGTCAAGGTTCAGCCAGGTCAGGGGCATGCCCTTCAACGGCGACAGATCGTAAACCTGGCCGCACCACTGTAACTCCAGTTGTGTGAGCGACATACCCTGTAGCGGCCTGAGGTCTTGGAGCTGGCTGCAACCATGAAGGTACAGCCTGGACAGCGGCATCCCCTTCAGCGCTGAAATGTCTCGCACCTGGCTGCACAAGCCAAGGTTCAGCGTAGAGAGCGGCATGCCCTGCAACGGCGTCAAGTCATGCACCTGGCGACAACCGAATAAGTTCAGGGAGGTGAGCGGCACGCCTTTCAGCGGCGTCAGGTCATGCACCTGGCCGCAGCCGAATAAGTCCAGCGTCGTGAGCGACATGCCCTGCAATGGCGTCAGGTCACGAACCTGGCCGCAGCCATGCAGGTCCAGCGTGGTGAGTGGCATGCCCTTCAGCGGCGTCAGGTCTTGTACGGAGGTGCTATCGAGGTTGAGCGTGTTCAACTGCATCCCCTTCAACGGATCCAACGTGGTTACTTGCCTGCATTTCCAGAAATTGAGATCGAATTGGGCATCCTGACCCAGACTCAACTTTCCTCCCAACCCCTTCCAATTTACTTCGATCTGCTTGCGATAGACCGGCAACAGCGGCTCACGTCTCTTTCGCTCTGCTGCCACTTCATCCAACAGAGGGATTGCTGGTCCAGGCACATTCTGCCGTCCCAGCACCTCCGCCACGGCCGATTGGGTGGCGGCATCGTTCACCTTTCCCGTGCTGCACAACTCGAGTAGCTTTTTCACGTCGGCATCGTTCTTCTGTTGCAGGTATTGCTCCAGTTCGCCCCGTGCCGTCGTCCATTCCTTTTGTCCCAGGAGTATTTGCCCTCGCAACAAATGAGCGTTTGCATCCGTCGGCTCGTACAGCAGGGCCAGTTCCACCTGCTCACGAGCGACTTGGATGTTGCCGGCGTTTGCAACCTGGCGAGCTGCCACGACCAGGGCCGGAACCGCATTCCGTGTGCGGTTGACCAACTCCATCTGTTTCGCCTGGGAGTCGGCCTTCGCCTTTTCGACGTCCCGTTGGGCCAGCCCATTGGCCACCAACGCCCATAGCACCACGACGGCCAGGACCGTCGTAAACGCACTGACTGTCTTGTTTCGCTTGACGAGTTTCCAGGTCATCTCCTTGAACGTGTCGTCCTTGGCACTGACGGATCGCCCTTCCTGGAACCGCTCGATGTCTGTACGCAGCGCCTCGACATTCTGATAGCGGTCCTGGGGATTCGTCGCCATCGCTTTCATGGCGACGGCCGCCAGCTCTTTGGGTATCTTCCCCGCCCTGGCCCGCTTTGGGGCCCGTTGTTCGGGCGGGATGATCTCGCCCTGCATCACTCGCATGAGAACGGCCAGATAACCGCCTTCCTTGTCGATGGGCGGTTGCAAGGCGAGCACTTCGTAAAGGATTGCCCCCAACGAGTAAATGTCGCTGCGGTGGTCGATGGCATCGACCCGACCCGTGGCCTGCTCCGGCGGCATGTACACCGGCGTGCCCAGCACGGCTCCTTCCTGAGTCAGGTCGGCCTCCGCGTCGCGGCTGGTTTCCACCTTGCTTGACCGCCGGGCTTGGCTCCCGGGAACGGGAACCGCAACACGCGATTCGGAGGGACACGCACCGGACGCTGCGCTGGGCATGGGCGCTGCCGCACGTGGACCGCCCTTGAGGACCTTGGCGAGTCCCCAATCCATAACGTAAACTTCTCCGAAGTCTCCCACCATGATGTTGGCAGGCTTGAGATCACGGTGGACCACGCCTCTGGAATGCGCGTAGCCCAGCCCGTTGCAAACATTGACCAGGATGTTCAGCAGCCGCCCCAAGGTGTACTCCCCGTCGGCGGTCTTCGGGTTCTGTCGCAGTTCATCCAGAACTTGCGCCAGGCTCCTGCCCTTGACCATCTTCATGGAGAAGAACAGTCGCTTCTGGGCATCGGTGCCGAGTTCATGGACTGGGGGGATGTTCGGGTGTTCGAGTTGTCCAGTGATCTGCGCCTCTTCGATGAAGCGCTGCTTCTTCTTGGGATCCGCCTGGTCGAGCATGAACTTGACGGCCACTTCTCGGCGGATGTCGCAGTCCACCGCCCGCAGGACGGCGCCCATGCCCCCACGAGCGATCTCGCGCTCGATGATGTATCGCTCACCCTTCTTGCTTGGGCGAGCCAGGAGTTCCTGCACCGACTTCTGACCTGGACGAACGGCATGCTCCAGAGTCACGCCGCCTTCCAGTCCTGCCTGGTGAACACTGCTGGGCGTGCCGTCGATCTGCTCATTGGGAATGAATGCCTGCGTCTTGTCCGGCAAGGGCACGACGAGGCTTTGCTTGCAGGTTGGACACTTCGAGGATCGACCCGCGAATTGCTCCTTGACTTGCAGTTTCATGCCGCAATGGAAACAAGAGAAAGCGATCATGGGGCGCCTCACGGCTGAAACTCGTTCAGGCCAAAAGCATGCTCTGAGATTATTAACCCGGCGGCATAGAAAATCATAGCATGGATTAACGTTGGTAGACGGCCTGTCAACGCGACGGACTCGACGGTCTGCCCCACGAACGAACGGGGCGGCCGGTTCCGGCCGCTGGCTCTCGCCCGAGCAAGAACGACAACTCCAACAGCGCCTGCTGGAGCACCCTCCCGAAGCGGAAGGGCCCCGCGGTGCTCTGGACGCGCAAGGCCGTGCGCGCCTTGGTCGAAAACGCCTACGGCTCCAACTGCCCATCCGCACCATCGGCCTGTACCTGGAGCGTTGGGGTTGGACGCCCCAACGCCCGACGCGGAAGTCGTACCGTCAGAAGCCCGAGGACGTGGAATATCCGAACATCAAGGCCCGAGCGAAGGCCGAGGGGGCCGAGATTCACTGGGGCGACGAAACGGGCGTGGAAGCCGACGCGCAGCGGGGCCGGGGCTATGCCCCTCCAGGACGGACGCCGGAACGGCCCATGACGGGGTAGCACGTGCGCATCACGGCGGCCTTTGCAGAAGGGCCGAGGTTCCGGAGGGCAGCTGCAACCGAAGTTCGCTCTGGGGTTTTCCTATCCCTCAGGGCTTCCATCAGCGCAGTTACAATCTTTTCATCACTTGGACTGATTGACGTTCGTGGTAAGACGCGCCGGCAGTTCGGGTCTTCCTCTTCCCTTCGCAGCTTCAGTAGTCTCGGAATTGCGACTTTCGCTGATGGGCCTATACGTCCGAGATCTCCAATGGCTGTGCCCCGAACATCCGCGTTCATGTCTTCGAGCGCATTCGATAAGGCTGGTAGTATTCCTTGGAGACTGCCGCCGAGGTCGACACATGCATTCGCCGCGGCGCGGCGCACCGATTGGTCCTTGTCGTTCTTGAAAACATCGATCAATGGCGACAGGCATTTCCGACTTTTCGGCCACATCTTGGGCACCATCACGGTGCCTTGACTTCGCACTCCGGCGTCTGCATGGTTCAAAAGCACGGGAATGTGAGGGACGGTCGGCTCACCCATGCTGAGAAAGACATTCGTGGCGGAAAGCATGGTCTCGGCGTCCGCACTAGCGAGCATGTCCAGAAACGCAGGGATCGCAGGCTCTGCTTCGGCTTTCAGCGCAATGAGATGACGGAGCGATGTTTTTCGCGTCAGTGGGCTGCGACTCCCCCAGCCCCTTCACATGCAGAGCGACCGATGTTCGTACGTCAGAATTCTTCGCGCGGGGCTGGTGGAGGAAACGGAGCCGGCAGCGTGCCGGATGGCAGGCCCGACTCCATTGAAGTCGTTGCGTGATCTCGCGATTTTCTTGAACATGATTTGACAGTTTAATATGACAGTGTTATATTAATACTGTCATGATTACGACGCAACATCTCGGGACGATTGACGAACTGGGTGTGCAGGTCGCTCTGGCGCTGGCCGTGGACTACGACGGTGCTCCGAATGGGCGCGTCCGCGGCGTGCCGGACCAGCGGACGATTCGCTACTACACGACGCTCGGCCTGCTGGACCGTCCGGCGGAGATGCGCGGCCGGACTGCCCTGTATGGCCGGCGTCACCTGCTCCAGCTCGTCGCGATCAAGCGACTCCAGGCGAACGGCCTATCACTGGCGGAAATCCAACAGCGGCTTCTCGGTGCGACGGACAAGGTGTTGACCGAACTGGCGCGCCTGCCCGAGGACGCCCAAGCGAGGCGGGACGAGGGGGGAACGGGGGCCGGACGACCGAGTGCGGCTTTCTGGACCACGGTGCCGGCGCCGGTCGAGGCGTCCAGCGCGGTCCGGGAGTCTCCCGAGGAGAGGGCGATCGCCCCCTCGACGCTCCAGGGCATTCCGTTGGCCGACGCCGTGACCCTCCTGCTGACGGCGGTCCGTCCGCTGGACGACGACGATCTTCAAGCGATCCGCACCGTGGCGGCACCGCTGCTCAAGTTGCTCGACAAGCGCCGGCTCGTGGCCCGCGCACAGAAAGGAACTGGCGATGACCAAGACGCTGTTGATCCTCAGTGACGACGAAGTGAAACACCTGGCGCCCGGCGACGAGGAAGCGGGCTTCGGTGCGGTGAGCACGCCGCGCGGCCAGCTGCCGCTCAAAGCGATGGACGTCCACGCACGCATCGACGGCCTGCTGGGCCAGGTGACGCTGGCGCAGACGTTCGTCAACACCCATGAAGTCGCGCTGGAAGCGACCTACGTCTTCCCGCTGCCGGACCGTCATGCCGTCACGCATTTCCGCATGGAGGTGAACGGCAGGATCATCGACGGCGTGCTGCGCGAACGCGGTGCCGCCCGGCGCGATTATGACCAGGCCATCCAGGCCGGCCATCGGGCTGCAATCACCGAGGAAGAGCGCCCCGGTGTCTTCACCATGCGCGTCGGCAACCTGATGCCGGGTGAAGAGGCGACCGTCCGCCTGGTGCTGGTCGGTCCGCTCGCCTACAGCGACGGCGAGGCGACGTTTCGCTTCCCGCTCGTAGTCGCGCCACGTTATATTCCGGGCCGCGCTCTCGCGGGAAGTTCTGTCGGCAGCGGCATGGCGTCGGACACCGATGCGGTGCCCGACGCGTCCCGCATCACCCCACCCATCCTGCTGCCCGGCTTTCCCAATCCGGTCGCATTGAAACTGACCGCCGACGTGCATTCCGGTGGACTGCCGCTGGGCGAGGTTCGTTCGAGCCTGCACGCCGTCGTCATTAACGAGGCGCCTGGCAAGACCTGCGTCGCCATCCAGCCCGGCGAGCGTTTGAACCGCGATTTCATCCTGCGTTTCAAGCTTGGCGCCGGTGCGATCTGCACGTCGCTGCTGCTCAAGCCCGATGCCAGCGTCGAGTCGCAGGAAGGCACGTTCTTGCTGACCATCGTGCCGCCGACCGCGGCCGCGCTGGCGCAGAAGCCGCGCGACGTCGTGTTTGTGCTCGACCGTTCCGGCAGCATGGATGGCTGGAAGATGGTCGCCGCCCGCCGAGCCCTGGCCCGCATGGTCGATACGCTCAGCGATCGCGACCGCTTCACCGTCTACGCTTTCGACGACGCGATCGAGGCGCCGGCGTTCGGCACCGGCCTGGTATCCGCCACGGACCGGCATCGCTTCCGTGCGGTGGAGTTCCTGGCGAAGATCGAGGGCCGCAACGGCACCGAGATGGCTGGGCCGCTCGACCTGGCCGTCCGCCAGCTCCAGGCCGGCGCCGCGGACCGGCAACGCATCCTCGTCCTGGTGACCGACGGCCAGGTAGGCAACGAGGACCAGATCTTGCAGACCCTCAGCCAGCGCTTGCAGGGCATCCGCGTCTTCGCACTCGGCATCGACCAGGCGGTGAACGAGGCATTCCTGCGTCGCCTGGCGTTGCTGGGCGGCGGCGCCTGCGACGTGGTCGAATCCGAAGACCGTCTCGATGCCGTGATGGACAAGGTGCATCGCCGCATCGCTGAGCCGGTCTGCACGGGACTACAGCTGCAAGCATCGGGCCTGCGCATCGATGGCGATGCGCTCGTTCCCACCCGGCTGCCCGACCTTTTCGCCGGAGCGCCGCTGACGATCCTGGGGCGCTACCGCGGTGTGGCCGAAGGGCAGATCACGGTCGAGGCACGCGACGCCGCAGGCCGCCCCTGGAGCGAATCGTTGCCGGCCCGCGCCAGCAATAGCGCCGCTGTCGCATCGATGTGGGCACGCGGCCACATCCGGGACCTGGAGGACCAGTTCGTCATCGGCCACGGCGACCGAGCGGCGCTGGAAAAGCGCATCATCGACACATCGCTGCGATTCAGCGTATTGTGTCGGTTCACCGCATTCGTGGCCGTGGATCATGCGACGATCGTCAATCGCGGTGGGCCGCTGCACCGCGTCACGCAAGCGGTCGAGGCACCGGCGGGCTGGGACATGTTCAAGGCGGATGAGGCGGGCGAACTGCGGAAACGCCAGAACATTGCCGAGCCCGTGGAACGGGAGGCGCTGGCAAAGAGCGGTCTGCCAGTGGAGCAATCCCTTGCGGACAACGGAATCGTTAGTGGCCTGCCACCGACCCCGGGGGTGGACTCGGAGTTCGAACTCTGCCTGGAACTCGACGAGGATGTTTCGGATGAGGAAGCCGCAGAGAGTGCGGATGCGATGAAGGACATTTTTGAAGCGGACTTCGACCTCGCCATGGATGACAGCGTGGAGCAGCAGGGCGACAAACCGCACGCCGACGGCAAAGCGGCGAAGTCAAAACAGGCGAATGCTGGTGACGAGCAACGGCGCTTCGCAGAAAAGGCCTGTGCGGAATCGCAGAATGCTGCACCGGCCGACCGGGCGGCGTGTGCGGCGCCTCTGGCCGCACCGGGGATGAATCGAGGCATCGCATTGGGAGCATGTGCGGTGCCTGCGGGCAAGTTCCGGGGCACCCGACCCGCACCGGGCAAGCCTGGAACCGGTGGTAGTGGCGGGCATGGTCCGTCCATCGACTTGTCAGCGTATCGCCAGCGAGTGCATGAATTGCTTGAGCAGATGACCGACGGGGATACTACAGAGACCGAAATGCGTCTCGCGAGACTTGGCGTTGTGGCTGAGAAGCTCGCGGCGCTGGTCGAAGACTTGCGCTCCGTGGACGCTCCGGAGCAGGAAATCTGGATGCTGGTCGAGTTACTCGATCAGCTGCGAGCGCTGTTCGCCGCCGCGCCGCCAGTGGATAATGCGATCCTGCGTGCGTGGACAGCTACTGAACAAGCGTTTGAAGCCTTCACCATCGGCGTGGGCGCAGCTGGCGCCACTCGCGATGAGTCGTTCTGGAAATAGCTGGCAGGTATCCGATCCGTAAACCCCAGGGGGCGCCGAAAATACCGGGAAAATACCGCCCCCCCCCCCCGTTTCCGTCGTTTAAAACCCAAATATATCGGTAACCCAACCACCCCGTGTCAA
>JAIEMG010000241.1 GCA_019752375.1 Gemmataceae bacterium
ATCCAAAATGAGTTCGCCCTGAGGCGAGCGGGGCGTGTAAACGCCCCGGTTGAGAGACCAAACCCGGGGCGTTTACACGCCCCGCTCGCCAAAGTTAATGGCATTCATGACTATCCCCTTTTCCGGGTCCCCCCTTTTCCGGGTCCCCTTTTCCGGGTTTCTTCTTTTCGGCTTTCCCTGTCAACGCTTCACCCACGGCCTTACGGCCATCGGCGCATGACTCGGGGCCAAGATGGTTCGCTACACCTTTCTTGTACGGCTCTTGCATCCGCTACCCCATGCCGGTTCATCCCGGCGCTTACCCTAACCCCTTTGTTTGGTCGGCTCTACGAATGCTCTTCTACGAAGTCCCACTCAAAATCCGCAGGGGAATGTATCTCGAGTATGCGCTTTCCACGATAATTACTATGCCCTTGAACGGCAACAAGCGCCGTGTATGCGCGCGTTCGAACCTTGTCAGGCTGACATTCATCTTTGATCATTCGCGCCAAAACGCGGCTAATCCTTGCATTCTTGGTCCCCAAGTAACAACTGCCAACACCGCCTACAGCGGTCTCGCGTACACCTGGGTCCAAATCGGTTTGAGCCATCTCCTCGCACTGGTCCGCGACAAGTTCACCAAGCATCCAATGATCAATAGCCAAGTGGATTGCGACGCGTCGAAGGTTTGCACTCGGGTCTGTTAAGCGTCTTAGTGTTTCTTCTTGGTCACCCAACATTGGTTCAAGGTGCGGGCCAGCAAGCTGCTCGCGCCAGGCGTCCAAAAGCAACCTATTGGCCCCGTCTAGTTCTTCAAGATCCTTCTCCAAGCTGTCAAATCTGGCCAGATAGTGGTTTACTTCCTCCTCTGAAAGTACTTCATCGTCATTTCGAAAATTCTCATTATCGCCTGTGACATCGGACATATCTCAAATACCTCTCATGAATAGTCCCTAGGTTTCACTTTCCTAGAATCGACTTGGCTTCTCGGATGTCATTGTGTATTAGTTTTATTGCCTCACGAAGCCCTTCGGCCGCAGTCACATTCCCATCCATTTCGGCGTCTTTTAAGAGTCCTCGGTAAAAACGTAGATCTTTCTCGGCGTTCTCGAGCCGTCTGAGGGCATCCTGGCGCGGGGAAAACTTATAGGCCATTCCCATTAGCAGCAATGTTAATCCCAATTCGCGCGCGGCCCCCCAGCGACCTCCATCCTCTTTTGGTCGTGTCCCCCAAATCAAGTCCATCGTCGAGTCGAAAATGCTGACCGACGCGCCCAAGCCGGGAATTGCCTTGTATCGTTGGAAATCCTCGGTCTTTCGCCACGAGTCAATGACATGAGCGGCAAAGTTCGATACCGTGAAGAAGTCGACAAAGAGCTGTCGTGAACCCACGGTATAGTCCAGGAACAATCCGAAGTAGTGACCGAAGTTCTTATTTGGAGGCGGCGGGCACTGTCCCGGTGGCTTGAGCGGTTGTCGGTCCCTTTCCTCTTGTTGGTGCGCTGCGTCCAGGAGTGGCTTGAGCCCGGGATTGTCCATCAGCACGAGCCACTGTGACCAGGCCAACGCACGTGGATCGGCGCGGCCGTTCGTGCCGTTGCCTCCTATGGCGCGTTTTACCACCGCCGCCAATTGCCCGTTGATCGTCTTGCGCTCTGTTTCTCCAAGACCGCTCCACCACTTGTTGATGGCTCCCATCTCATGCTTGGTGAAGGTCAGCAAGTTGAGCTGCACACCGAGCTTGGTGCCTTCAAGGCCGCGCGGATCAATGTAGTTCCCTGGACTGTTCTTCACAAACGCATACAGTACGAACGACCCGCCCGCGAACCCGCTCGGATCGGCGCTCACCCACACCTGGATCGTCGGCCGGTACACGCGGAAGTGGAAAACGTAGTTGCCCGTCTCGGTCTCGAAGCGCCCGTCCTGGAACAGGTAGTTCATCCCATACGAGCTGCTGCTCCGCACCGTCGAGTAGGACGCATCATAGATCGTCACGACCCCGAACGGATCGTAAACATACCTCTCCACCACCGTGCCTGACGGGTTGACCAATGCCGTCACGTTGTTATTGGCGTCCGTCTGCACGTACAGCCGTTCGTCCAGCGTGCCGTTGGCGTCGGTGTCGCGGTCGCGTTCCACCAGGGTGTTCACGGCCAGCGGGCACCACACGTACTGCACCGCGGCGTTGCTGCTGCCGCCCAAGCGTTCCTCGACGACGTTCGCCCCATCGAAGTACAGGTGCCGCACCGTGCCCGTATCTTCCGTGATGCGGCGGGACAGAGCGTCGAAGCTGTAGGTGACGATGGACACGCCGCCGCTGGTCTTGACCTGCACCAGCTCGTTCCAGGCGTTCCAGACGTAGAGCTGGCCGGTCTCGTCTTTGGTCAGGTTGCCGTTGGAATCGTACGTGGGGCTCGTCGCGCCGCTGATCGAGGTCAACTCGTTCTGGGCGTTGGTGTCGCGCGTTTGCGTCACGGTGTCCGTCGTCACGCTGTCGAAGTTGCCGATGGCATCCAGGGCATAGCTTTGGGTGTGGCTGGGACTGCTGATCGTGTCCTTGCCGCCATTCAGCGCGCCGCGGGCGAAGGACACAATTTGATTGAACCCGTCATAGCCGTTGCCCAAACCGTTGACGTGGTACAGCTCGCCGAAGGCGGTGTTGACCACGTTGTCGCGGTAGAGGGCATTGCCGTCGCGGTCGTAGCCGTACTGGAAGCGGTCGGTCACGGTGCTGCCGGCGCTGTTTTGCCAGCGCACATCCGCGATGCGGCCGAAGCGGTCCAGGCCCGTGTACGGGTCGCCTGCGTCGCCGACCGATTCGCCCGACAGCTTGATGAAGGTCTGGTCGATGCCGGTATCGGCGTGGGCGCGTTTGACCACCGTGCCCACGCCGAGGTAGGCGTAGCTTTCCAAGGTTGCCGAGGTGTCAGAGATCGACGTCAGGCGGCTGATAGCATCGTCGAGGCCGGTGCCGTAATTGTAGTTCAGCACCCGGCCGTTGGGATAGGTCATGCTCACCAGCCGGCTGTGGTTCGCGCCGCCGGCCATCTCGCTATAGGCGGACTGCACCTTGGGTGTGGTGCTCGTGTTGACGGCGCCGGCATGCGCTTGCCACTCGGTCGTCATCTGCCCCAGGCCGTTGAAGCCGCGCTGCACCTGGTTGACGATGGTGCCGCCCGACGCGGCGTCGAAGCTCGTGAACAGGTAGGGGTTGCCCTGCGTGTCGTAAGCGATCTCCCGGCGGCGCACGGTGCCGTTGACGCCCGAGCCCAGCGTCGTCACGGCATCGACGGTCATGCGCCCCAGCACGTCGCGGCTGAACGTGTGGACGTTGCCGTTGCGGTCCGTCGCCGTTTTGGTCTCGCCCAGGGCGTTGACGGTATAGACCTCTTTCTCGCTGCTGCTGGCGGCGCCGGTCGTCGGGTCGGGGTAACGCACTTCGGCGAGGATGTCGTTGCTGGTGATATCGCTGCCTGTGCCAGCCGTCACGCCGTAGACGTACTGGGTCGTCTGGTCGTTGGTGCCGCTGGGCAGGTCCGCCGTCACGGTCAACACGTTGTCATTGCCATCATACGTGTAGCGCAAGGTCCGGTCGTCGCCGGCGGAGGGCGTGCCGTCCACGTAGTTGCCGATGGTCGTCGTGGTTCGTCCCAGGCGGTCGTAGAGCGTGCGGTCCACCAGGCCGCGCGGGTCGGTGACGTCTTGCGCCCAACCCGAAGCATCGTAAGTGACGCTGCTTACCAGCACGGTGTCGGACCGCGACGGCACGCTGCCCGGCCGCGTGTAAGCGCTGCCGCCGTTGGTGCCCACGTCGACCGTCGCCGTCAAGCGGTCGGCCAGGTCGTAGTAGGCCGCCGCATAAGTCACCCGCGCCTTGGGAGTCGTGCCGGCATCGCCTAGCGCTCCGGTGGCGGTCTCGTCGTGGAAGCGCTGGCGGGCGGTCACGAAGATGACGTTGCTGTTGAGGTCATAGGTTGTCTCCACCTGTTCCAGAACCGCGTCGCCGGTCACGTCGTCGGCGTCCGACCAGCCGCTATCGCCGCCGCCGTCGGTGGTGAACTCCTTGATGACTCGGTTGACGCCATCGTACTGGACCTTGCTGACGATGCCGCCCGGCGCCGACGCCTTGATGACGTTGCCGCGATGGTCGAACCAGAAGTTCGTCGTCAGGCTGTCCGACGACACGCTGCCGCTGGAGGGATCGACGCTGTAAACGTCCGTGCTGAAGATACGCCCCTGCTCGTCATAGGATGCGGTGGCATAGGCGCGCAACAGGCTCGACGACGGCTGGTTCGGCACGCCGGAAGTCGACGTGATCGTCACCGCATCGCCGTCGAACTGGCGGGTGGCGATCACTTCATCGAGGTTGTCGTATTCGAGATATGTGATTGGCCGATTGGTGGCGGTGCTTTCGCTGACTTCCACGCCGTCCTTCTCGGCCACCACACGATCGCGCCAGTCGAAGTAGAACTGGTTGACCTGCGCCGCAGCGCCGCCGCCAGGGTAGGCGGTCGTCTGCGTCAGGTTACCGTCGCCCACGCCGCCGTTGTCATAAACGTATGCCGATACTTGCACGGTATCGGTGCCGGTCAGGTTCGTCGGCGACCAGAAGCCGGTCGTCGGCGTGTCGTCGGTGCCGACCCAGGTGCTCGCCGGGCGTCCCAGACCATCGGAAACGGTGCGATAGATGGTGCCGTTGGGCGTCAGCACACGGTTGTTGCGGCCGCGGTTATCGTAACCAAAGGCGGTGCGGAAGTAGTGGGTGCCCGCCGAGGCGCCGGCCAGCACCAGGGCGGTGCCGTAGGCGCTGACGCCGGAGAAGCTGGCATAGGCGTCGACGGTGTCCACCTGGCCGCCCGCGCTGACGTGGCTGCGCGTCAACGTCTGCAGGTTGCCAATCGTGATCGTCTCGGTGCCGTCGGGCTTGCTGCTGGTCAGATGCGGTGTGTCGGCGGTGGTCAGCACCTCGGTGTAGCTGCCGGCGCGGTCCTCGCGGTAGACCCACGTCGGCCCGGTCGGCGCGTTGGTGGACGTGTTCCAGCCCTGATAGACGCGCATCTCGTGGCTGGCGTCGTTGTAGGTCGTGTAGATGATATTTCCAGCGGGCAGCGTGACCTGCGTCGGTCTCCCCAGGGCATCGATGGCAGCGGTGGTGGTCAGGTTCAGCCCGCCGCCCGCCGGCGTGGTCCACCCCATTGATGGGGTCAGGCTCACGTTGGTGAACGTCGCCGTCGTGGCCGTACCGTTGTTGTGCGAGCAGGCTGCCAGGCCGGCCAGGGCGTCGGTGCCCATGATCACCGTGTCCGAGCCGATCAGCGTCCAGCTGGTGCCGTTGCTGGAGTAATACGCCGTGAACAGGTTCCCCACGCGCGTCAGCTTGACCCACACGGGCGCCGTGATTCCGGTGACCGTCGTCGCGGAACTGCCGCCACCGGTATTGCTCTGCCGCCGCAAGAACTCCACGCCGGCGCCCGGCGTCACGTCCACCAACGCATAGCTGGCGCCGGCGGCAGTGCTGTCGCGGAACATCACGGCGGCCTTGGCCGAACCGTTGGTGTTGGTCAAGCTCGTGATGCGAGCGATCAGGACGCCGTCGCCGCTCCAGGTCTGCGCGGCGAAGGTGAACTGGTCCGACCAGCCGTAAATGTCGGCACCGCCGCCGACGACGGTGTAGGTGCCGGAACTGACGCTGGCCGAGCCTGCGGGACTGGGCGAGCCGATATCGACGGCAGTCAGCACGGGAGCCGTCTGCACATCCTCGACGGTCCGCACCACGTCGCCGGTCGCCAGGTCGTAACCGATGTAGGTGAGGTAGCCCTCGGCATCCTTGTGCCACACGGTGCGGCCATAGGTGTCGAAGTAGCTCACCTCCTGATCGGCGCTGCCCGGACCGTTCTGTCCGGAGGAAACCGTGGGATAGGTGACCGTCAACGACTCCGGCTGCGTGGAGCTGGCAAACCACATGTAGGCGAAGCTGGTCGTCTGGCCGCCGGTGCCATTGGTATTGCGATAGACGGTCACCGTCGCCAGCGGGTTGACCGTGGCGCTGCCGCCGGTGTGCGTGTAATACGCCTCCGTGTCCTGGAGGATGGCGGTGCCGGTCTCGCCCTGCTGGATCTTGGTGTCCTGCTGGTAGCCCGCGACGCCGCCGGCCGTGGAACCGGTGGCCGTCGTGCTTGTGTAGTAGTCGATGACCTGGATCAGGCCGGCACTGTCGGCCAGGTACTGGTAGTTGCCGCTGACGCTGTGGAGCAGGTCGGCGTAAGTATCGTCATAGCCGGTCAGCGCCGAGGGCGCGGCCATCAGGACCGGTCGGCCGTCGCTATCGAACTTCGTGAACCATTCCCAGTTCTGGCTGGTGACGACGTCATGGTAGACCAGGAGCATCGTCTGCCCGTAGGCATTGGCGTAGTAGATGTTCTGGTTGCCATCGGGCAGGGTCTCGATGGTCTTGAAGCTCCAGCTATTGAAGCCCGCCGTGTTGCTGCTCTGGGAATAACTGTAGGTGTAGGTGCCCTGGCCGGCGGAGCAGCTGGAGCAGCCCTCACCCTGGGCGATCAGCGTGGTGACGCGCCACTGGCTGTCGTACTCGAAATACTGGTCGGCATAGGGCGCGACCTGGACGTCCGTGGAGCTGGTTGGCGTGCCCACGGCGGCCACCAGGCGGGCGTAGGAGGCGGCGTTGAAGACGTACTTGAGCGCGTGCGGGTAGCCGCCGGCTTCGCCTTCATAGTAGCGATAGTACATGGTGTCCAGCACCGTGCCGGCAGCGTCCTTGATGGTGGCCGTCTTCAGGTCGCGCGCGCTGCCGTAGGCGTCGCTGTCGACGTAATAGGCATAGGCCACCTGGCGGACCGTGCTCCACGAGCCGCCATTGGTCTGCCGGCGCAGGGTGACGTTGGTCAGCAAGCCGTCGTTGGACCCGCCGACCTGGTAACTGAACGTGAAGGATTCCGTGACGGTCACGCTGCCGCTGGTGTTGGAGCGTCGCATCTCCGTCGCCTTGCCGCTACCGTTGCGCGATACGACCTGGGTGACGTTGCCACCGGCATCGGTCAGACTCTGGAAGGCCCCGCGCTGGCCAGCCGGGAGGCTGCCGTTAAAGTCATAAAACTGGATGCGGTTGCCGACGGTATCGGTCAGCGTGAACAGACCGCTGCCGGAGTCATACGTCAGCTGGTCCTGACCGGCAAAGCGTTCGGTGTAGGTGCCGCCGCTCAGGTCGAAGTAACGGGCGCCGTTGCCATCCGTGACGGCAGCGATGGTGTTGCTGCCGTCTTGTTGCAAGAAGGGCAGCAGGGCGTTCATCCAGCCGGTGCCGTTGCTGGAGCCGGCCGCGTAGGCGCCATTGCTCCAGGTGCGCACCAGTGCCGGAGGATTGCCGTTCGATGCACCGACGAGGTCGGTGGCGCTCGTGGCGACGTTGCCGTTGGAAGGGTTCACCGGAGCAGGACAGACGCCGGCCGGCGTTGGCCCGGTGCCGGGCAGGCCCGGTGCCGTGCCGGGCATGCCTCCAGTTCCGGGATTGGGCGGCTGGCTCGCGGGGAGCGGCGGGACAAGGGTGACCGTGGCGCTGGGGCTGCTTTGAAGGTAGCCGGGGTTGGATGTGAGTGTGATCACGACCGTCTTGGAAGTCGTCAAGGACGTGGTCAGGATCGGGGTCAGGGTGATGGTCGCGGTAGTCTGCCCCGCCGGAATGGTGATGCTGCCGGTAAGGCCCACGTAGTCGGTGCCAGCCGTGGCGGTGCTCGTGGTTGCGTAATACACGGTCACCGGCGTGTCCGTGCTGCCGCCGCTTCGGCTGACGGTGAAGACCTCGTGGACCTGGCCGGATTGGGAGGACGTGGTCGTCGTGTTCGCCTGTGTGGAGACCGTGTAAGCGCTGCTGGCCAGGCCGCTAATCTTGGTGACGAACGCGTCGGTGCTGCCGGCGGAGCTCGTCTGGGAGACGCCGCTGGTCGTCGGGAAGTTCGTGCTGGCCGTTTCACCGGCGATGTAGACGGCCCCGCTGGAGTCGACCGCCAGGGCATGGCCCCGGTCGTCGCCGGAGCCGCCCAGGAAGGTGGAAACAACGTAGGCCGTGCCCGCCGGATTGATCTTCGTCAGGAAGGCATCGAAAGAACCGCCGCCCGCGCTCTGCACGGCAGCCACGGTCGGGAAATCCGTGGCCCGGCTCAGGCCCGTGACAAAGGCATTGCCGGAACTGTCCACGGCGATGCCGTGCGCTTCGTTGATGTCATTGGTGCCGCCGAGGTAGGTCGAGTATTCCAGCCCGCTGCCGCTCGTATTGAGCTTGGTGACAAATCCCTTGGAACCCGACCAGGAGCTTCCCTGGATGGCATTGGCGGTCGGGAAGTTGGAAGACAGCGTCATGCCGGCGACATAGGCATAGCCGGAGCTGTCCACGGCAATCGCTTCGCCGATATCGACGGGATAGCCCAGCGTCGAGCTGCCGCCCAGGTACGTCGAATAGATCAAGCTACTCCCCGATGAGCTGAGCTTGGCGACAAAGGCGTCGGTCTGACCGCCGTTGGCACTTTGGAAGGCGCTCTGCGTCGGCAGATCGGTGGATGTCGTTTCGCCGGTGATGTACGCATTGCCCGAGCTGTCGAGGGCGATGGCATGCCCGACGTCCGAGCCCGAACCACCGAAGTACGTGGAAAAGCTCAGCGACGCCGTTCCCGAGGCCGTGGTGTCGAACTTGGCCACGAACGCATCATTGAGGCCGCCGCCAAAGGTGCTTTGATAGGCACTGAGGGTCGGCATGCCATACGGGCCGATCACGCCCGTCACATAGGCATGGCCGGACCCGTCGATGGCGATTCCCTCGATAGCGCCGTCGAAGTAGGTGGAATAACTCAGACTATTGCCCGAGGAATTCAGACGGAAAAGAACGCCGCCGCCGTAGATGCTGCCGCTGGAATAAGGATTAACGGTGGGAAAGTTGGACGAACTGGTCCAGCTGCCGACATAGGCGTTGCCGGAACTGTCCACGGCGATGCCGGAAGTCGCATTTTCCTGTCCGCTGCCGCCCACGTAGGTGGAGTACAGCAGTGCGGTGCCGGTGGAGTTGAGCTTGGTCACAAACAGATCGGCGTTTGCCTGGTCGGTCTGGTAAGCGCCTTGCGTTGGGAAGTTGGTCGATGCCGTGGTACCGGAGACGTAGACGTTGCCGCTGCCGTCCACCGCAATGCCGTAGGCAATATCCGAGCCGCTGCCGCCGAGGTACGTGGAATAACTGAGCGTTGGGTCAATCACCAGAGGCAAGGAATGATCGTACGCGCCGACGGCGATGCCCACCTGGCCATTGTCCTTGAGCGCGAAAGCACCGCTGACCGCGTGACGGACGCCGCCGACGTCCTGGTAAAGGACCGGGGCATCTTGCGTGACATCGCCACCGGCGGTGTGAATGATCAGGTTGCCTTGCCCGTCGAGTTCCAGTTGCTGGGCACCATCAAAGCTCAGTTGAATCGTGCTTGCATCAGCGCCCGGCGCGACGACCCAATCGTATTCCAGCTGCCCTTGATTGCCATAGTAAACCAAATCAATGCCGGGATAGACATTGGAAACGTCCACCTTCGCATAGGTCGGGACATTCGTGTGCCACTGGCTGGGATCGTTTCCGATGAAGTAGTTGACGATGCCCGCCTGACGGTCTCCGCCGACCGCGGAAGCATCCGGGCGGGCGCCGACGAAGTTCATCCGCAGCACCTGCGCATCGGCCGTTGCAACCGGACCGGTTTCGTCCGACGCCGGACCGGCTGCCGACGGCTTGAGCACCAGCGTCGCGCTGGTGCCGGTCAGGAACAGGTCGTAGCCGTGGCCGCGCGACAAGAACTGGACCTGCGAGTCGACCTGGCCCTGGTTGACCTCGAAGGACAGCGGCAACTGGCCCAAGGCGGTCACCACGGGCGAATCGTCCACGGGTGACGACGAGGAGCCCGGTGTCGAGGGAGCAGACACAAACGAGGGCGCCCCTTGCGGCGTGAAATTGAACTCCGCGGCGGCCGGGCTGGTGGGCAGCGTGGGTAAGGCGCTCGCTCCCGTCCCCGCCGGGCTGGCGGCGTCTTGGGGCTGGCCGCCCACTGGTTGGAACGCTCCGACGTTCATCGGCGAACTCGCGTCGCTGTTCGTGGCGAGCCCAGGCGAAGCGGCGGAGGAACCGTTCACAAAGGGATCGAGACTGGAGGCATCGCTGACCTGTCCTGTCGGACCAGGAGTGTTCGGTTCGGCCCCGGTACTCTGCGGCGCAAACGACGAGCTACCATCGCCGCCACCGCCACCGCCCCCGCCACCCATGTCACCTGCGCCCGCGCCGCCTCCGGACTTGCCGCGTCCTTCACCGGCAAAGAAATTGTCCAGCGGGTCATCGCCGGCCTCGTGGCTCAGGTCGGCGATGGCATTTCCGAGCCCCGCGGTGGCGGACGCGACGAACAAGTCATCCGCGTGGGCGAGCCCCATGTCTGCCCGCACAGGCGAATGCCGACATCAATGCACCTCCGGTGCAATCAAGAGTGGTAGGGTGCGCTCGGAACGCCGGAGCGTCACCCGTGGAAACCGTTGAGCGCGACGAATGGTGATTCCAGAGTCGGAGACCTGATTCGCCCGCTATTCATCAAGAAACGGAAACGACCGAACCCATAGCAATCTCCGTACCACATCCCGGCGGAAAGGGTCGATTTGCCGGAAGGTGCGGGCTCAAAATCACTTATCAGAACGAAGCGAGCATTTGCTCGCCGGCGCGAGGCGCCTGAGATTCGGGCGCACTGTCGGATTTTCCGGCAGTGAAGGGTAGGGCGTTCGCCTCATTGCGCGCAACCATGTTTCATTCATCGTGCAAATCGTCTGCAGCGTCGGTCAAGAGCAACTGCAACGTCCGCCAAAGCCCGCCTCACCCCGCCAAGCCGTTGGTGGCCCGCGGCATGGGGCCGCTTCTCCGTCGGTCGTCGGACAGAGAACGCCCCGGTCGATTCCATGGTCAAGTGCTGAAGTACTGACGCGTCCGTGAGGAGCAAGGACCGCTTTTCCGTTCCCTTTTGCTGAAACCGCGCGTACATTGCTCCGAGACGCACCCTGAACCTTCCCACCCGAGGCCGACATGCCGAGCATCAAAGCCGTTGCCCCCGCCGACCTGGAATTGCTCCGCAAGTACGATACGCCGACCATCTGCAACGTCGTCGAACTCTTCGACCTTCGTTCGCGCATCGCTGGCTACATGGACGCCCGCATTCAGGCGTGCTATCCGAAGCTGCCGCCGATGGTCGGTTATGCAGCCACCGCCACGTTCCGCTCCGCCGCGCCGCCGAGGTCGGGCAACGTCTATGCGGGCATGTCCGAGCAGGTGGCAGCCTTCGCCGAACTGCCGGGACCGCCGGTCGTCGTGTTTCAGGACCTCGATTCACCCGTCGCGTCGGCCACGTTCGGTGAAGTCATGTGTAGCACGTACAAAGCGTTCGGCGCCGTTGGCCTGATCACCAGCGGCGGCGGCCGGGACCTCGATCAGGTGGAAGTCCTCAACTTCCCCTGCTTCACCGGTGGCACGATCAGCGCGCACGGTTACTGCCACATCGTGCAGATCAGCGTGCCGGTGCACGTCGGCGGCGTCATGATTCATCCGGGCGATTTGCTCCACGGCGACCGCAACGGCGTAACCACGATTCCGAACGAGATCGCCAGCGAAACCGCTCATGCCTGCGCGGACCTGGTCGCGGCCGAAGCGGTCATCCTCGACTACCTGAAGGCCGGCAAGGTGGACGTGCGCGGCTTCACCGAAGCGCGCAAGGAATCGCAGGAACTCATCACCAAGCTCGGCGCCCGTCTCAAGAAGAAAAGCTAATGCAAGCGCTGGTCGAAACGGGTGCTGGTCCGCGGGCAAACCGCGAGAGGTGAAGCGTCCCGCGCCCAGGTGAAGGCCGGCAATCAGCGAAGACCAGGCAAGAAACGCCGACGCGGCACGCCCAGCGCGTTTTGCGTCCGCTGGCTCGTTTTTGTGAAGCAAGCGACTCGTTAGAACCGATCAATTCAGTCTGTCAGGCACCGTTGACACTGATGGAGCGGCCCGCTACCATCCAGCTGAGTGAGTAAGCCTGGCCCCTTAGCCAAGCGGTAAGGCAGCGGATTGCAAATCCGCCAGCCCCGGTTCGATTCCGGGAGGGGCCTCTGCATCGTGGATCGACGGATGCCGTGTCTTTGAATGGATGGCCCCTTGGCCGAGCGGCTTAGGCAACGGATTGCAAATCCGGAGACCCCGGTTCGATTCCGGGAGGGGCCTCTTCAATCTCACCCCTTTTTATCTCCTGCCCCGACAACCGGTGGTCCCCATTTTCACTTCAGTCCCGTGTTCTCAGTCAAAGAAACGCGGATTTTTCCAATGCTGCGGGTGTATTCCAACGACTATCGCATGCCGCGAAGGAAACGGACCGCGGTGGCCTTGTCCTTGAACTGCCCACGTACCTCGTCACCGTTGCTGTAGCGGACTCCAACCTCGTAGCGTGTCAACGAGACGACGGGCTTGGACTCGTCGTAGGATTCGATGTAAGAGTCTATCTGCAAAGAAACGCTTGAAACTAGGGGTATCCTGGAATTGCGATCACGCCTGAATCGCGTTTTCTGCTGGATATTTCGGCGATCATCCGGTTTCAGGCCCCGCATGAATCACCAAGGCCCCCTAATTTCATGGGAAAACTCTCCGGATAGACTCTAAGCGATGGCCTCGGACAAATCGGCTAATGTGCAGGCCGTTCCGTGAAGCGGCAACACATAGACGGTTTCGATCCTCCGGGTCAACGCCACCCGGAGCGCCGACACGAACTCGTCAATGTCATCCTTTTGGCAGCGACGGAGAGTGTTGGCGATGCGTTCTTGCTCAGCCGGCCTCAGTTTTTCGTACTGCTTCACCTTTTTGAGTAGTGCAGAATCGGGCGTGTCCTCGTCAAATGCCGCGTCGATACCAACTGCTGCAAAGGCCGTGACTATGGTGTCGTACGGAAAGTAAAGCACCGTGAACCCGTGCGAACTGAGCTGATTGAGCGAACCGCTGGTGAACACGCCGCCAAGCACAACGCCGAGAAACGGGTGGAATTCGCTGTAACGCTCGGCGAGCGGCAGGATCGCGCCCTGAATCTCTTGTGCCTTGTTTCGGGAGTGCTTGGTGTATCGCCGCCATGCGATCTCGATGAATGCCCGAGGCGAGCCGATCTGTTCCTCGCTGCCGCCAAACTCGAACACATAATCCAGGTCGTGCGTGTTCCGTTGGGCGTCCATCCATGCGACCTTGCGCTTGGTGCCTCGGACCTTGCGCTCACCCTTGCCGTCGAGATATAGCCCCAGTTGTTCCGAGATGGTCTGCAAGATCGGGCGGACGGCTCGCTCCAGCGTTTCGCCGATGATTTGGCCGAATCGGTGTGACGGAGATTGAGCCATTGCTGCCTTTCAGCCTTCGGCCCACAAACGCCCTTCGCAAAGCGGGACGCGGTGCTTGCGGTTCTTCCACTTCACGTTACGGTCTCGTGTGCGATCGAATCGAAACGACTTGAAACCGGCGGCCACGGCGAGTCGGCCGAGCCAGTCGATCACGGGAACATACACGCCATAAGGCGCCGAGTCGCCGATGACGAAGCACACTTCACTCGGGCTGCCACATACACGCCGCAGCGCCTTCCACACGCGAGCAAGGTCACTGAAATAGCATGCCACCATGAGGTGGTAGGTCTTCTTGCCGCCCTTGGTGAGCCGAATCTTTGCAAGCTCTTCGCAAACGGTTCTCAATTCCGACTGGATGGACTCCAAGGCCGGGTCGTCAAGGACGGCTTGCAACTTGACCGCCTTCTCGGGCACGTGTTGTGTGCAAGAACGAACCAGATGGCGGCGCACCGCCGATTGAAGGTCGCCCCATCCCTCGATTTCCTGAAGAAAGCACATTTCGAGTCGCGTGGCGTCGGCGTAGTCGTAGTTGTTCGGGTAAGGCGGCGACGTGACCACAAGAGTTGCGAACCCGTCCGGCACACCCTGGCAGTCGCGGGCGTCGGCTTGAAGCAAGATTGCTTGTGGAGCAGTGATTGCTGATGAAGCAAACATGTCCGCGACGATGTTCCGGCTCAATTCATCGAATGCCGAGAATGGACGCGACGGTGTCTTCTTCGACTTTTTTGGCAGGACGTACTGCCATTGTGCAGTGCCCGCATGGGAGCAACGCCGGAGGATTCCCACGAGCGTCAACCAGGAAAGTTGTGCGGCATCCGACCCGTCATCCGACGCTTCTACCGCCACACGAAGGCAATCGAGTTCGCCGAGGATTTCGTCGCTGTAGCAGGCACGAATGAGTTTCGGATAGCGCTCGAGTTCGGGCTTTCGACGCATTGCGCTGGAACGAATCGCCTTTATGCTCTGGCGGAACGCCTCAATAGCTGAGCGGCGGGCTAACTTGGCGCGCGCTATCCGGTAGACAAAGGGATGGGCCTCGACACCGCACGATGGGACTCCTGCGTCTTCTGCCGCGATCAGTGTCGTTCCGGAACCTGCGAACGGATCGAAGACCCGCGTTTCGCCGCGACGGGACGCATTCTCGATAAGGGTTTGTGCCCATGCCCCGGAGAATCCGGCGCTGAAACGGATCCAGCGATGGACGGGCAAGCGCATGTTGTCAATGAACGTGGACGAAGCCGCGTCGCTAACGTCTGGGCCGGCGGCAAATTCCGGAAAAAGTGTAGGTTGAGATATCTTGTGAGGCACGGACGGCAACCTCCGGACTCTCTCGATTTATACGGACGTATAGTATTCAAGCCTGTCTCTTTCGTCAATGTTCTTTAGTTGCCGCTTTCAGCATTCGAGCCAGTTGCCGCTACCGGCCCGTACCAAAAGAAGCAGCACGCGATCGGATCCACAGTCGCGACGCACGGCCCCAGGCTGCTCCCACGGCGGTACCCGGCATCATCGTCGCGCGACTCTTGTTCCCTGCTCATCGCCATCACTTCCCATCGCGATGTGAACATCTGTTCACAAATCTGCTTGGCATTTGAATTGCATACACTTCTGCGCTGAGCTATAGTCGTAATGACTCTGCTCACTGTCCCACCTTTTCTCTTCATTCCGTTCACGGGGGGTCCCGCCATGTTGACGCTCTTGGGAGCCAGGCAGCGATTCTGCGATGGCATCTCGCGGCGTAGCTTCCTCAAGGTCGGCGCCTTCGGCGCCGGTCTGACTCTGGCCGACATGCTTCGCCTGCGCGCCGGCGCGGGCCAGACGACAACACCCACGACGTCCACCAAGTCAGCGATCATGATCTACCTGCCGGGCGGTCCGTCGCACATGGACATGTACGACCTCAAGCCCGATGCGCCGAAGGAATTCCGCGGCGAATTCAACCCGATCCAGACCAACGTGGCCGGCGTGCAGATCTGCGAGCACATGCCGATGCAGGCGAAGATGTGGGACAAGCTGTCCTGCATCCGCTCCATCGTCTCGGTCGATGAGCACAGCGATTCGCTGGTGTCGACGGGCTACAGCGCCAACGTCAATCGCACCGCGAACCATCCGTCGTTCGGCTCCGTCGTGTCGAAGCTCCGCGGCAGCAATAGCGCTGCGGTGCCGCCGTTCGTCAGTCTGCGCGGCATGTCGATCGGCAGCGAGCCGGGATACCTCGGCATTGCTCATCGTCCGTTCTCGCCGAGCGGCCAGGGCCTGCAGAACCTGCGTCTGCCTCGCGAGGTGACGGCCGACCGCCTGGAGGCACGCAAGGCGTTGCTCGAAGGCTTCGACGACCTGCGCCGCGACATGGACGCCACCGGCAACATGGCCGGCCTCGATGCGTTCACCACCCGTGCGTTCGATATGGTGCTGTCCGGCACCGTCCGCAACGCGCTGGACCTCCAGAAGGAAGACCCGAAGGTCCGCGAACGCTACAAGGGGGTCGAGCAGTTCCTGACCGCTCGCCGGCTGGTCGAAGCCGGCGTCGGTTGCGTGACGCTGGCCATTGGCGGCTGGGACACGCACGGCCAGAACTTCCAGACGCTCAAACGGCAGCTCCCGAACGTGGACAAGGGCGTCGCCAACCTCGTCCAGGACCTCTGCGACCGCGGCATGGACAAGGACGTGGTCACGGTCATGTGGGGCGAGTTTGGCCGCACGCCGAAGATCAACGGCGGCGCCGGACGCGATCACTGGTCGCCGGTCATGTCGGCAATGGTCGCGGGCGGCGGCTTGAAGATGGGCCAGGCCATTGGCGCCAGCACCGACCGTGGCGAACGGCCACGCGACCGGCGCTACACCCCGTCGCAAGTGCTGAGCACGCTGTATCGCGCCGTCGGCATCGACGCGGGCCAGACCTTCCTCAACGGCAGCGGCCGCCCGATGTACATCCTCGATGACCGCGACCCGGTCACCGAACTGCTGTAAGCGAACAGAAGAACCACCACAAAGGACACAGAGGACACAAAGAAAGCACAAAGACGACCGAAACTCGTTTCGCGTTGCTTTCTTTGTGTTTCCTTTGTGCCCTTTGTGTCCTTTGTGGTGGTTCTTTTTCTTCATCATTCAAGGGGACCCGCCGATGAAAGCCTCTCCGTTCGTCCTCATCGCCCTGCTCAGTCTGGCTGGCCCCGCCGTCGCAGCGGACGACGAGGCGACGCTGCCCAAGTCCGGCGATATTGCTGGGCTTGCCGTCTATCCCACGCAAATTGCGCTGAAAGGCGCCGACGACGCGCGACAGCTGATTGTGACCGCGGAGTTGACCGGTGGACGGCAGCAGGACCTGAGCGGCGATGTGAAGTACGAAGTCAAGGATGCCAAGATCGTTCGCGTCACCGGCGCGGGCCGGATTTTGCCGCTGGCCAATGGCACCACCGAGATTACGGTTCGCTTCGGCGACAAGTCCGCCAAGGTCGCCGTGACGACCGGCCAGGTCGATGAGAACTTGCCGATCAACTTCGGCAACCAGGTCACGCCGATCTTCACCAAGCTCGGTTGCAATTCCGGCGGCTGCCACGGCAAGGCCAGCGGCCAGAATGGCTTCAAGCTGTCCCTGCTCGGATTCGAACCGGAGATGGACTTCAACTCCCTGGTGAAGGAAGGCCGCGGCCGACGTCTCTTCCCCGCGGCGCCGGACAGCAGCCTGCTGCTCCTCAAGGCGACTGGGCAGATTCCCCATGGCGGCGGCCGGCGCATGGACATGGGGTCCGATGAATACAAGGTCGTTCGCCGCTGGATCGCCGCCGGCATGCCGTCCGGCAAGTCGGACGATCCCACGGTCGCCAAGATCACCGTCTATCCCGAGCGCCGGATCCTCACGCTGCACGCCCGCCAGCAGTTCGCGGTGCTGGCGCATTACAGTGACGGCAGTATCGAGGACATCACCCGCCGCGCTCAGTACGAGAGCAACGACGGCGATATTGCCGGCGTCGATTACGGCGGCGTGGTTCGCACACTTGGCCTGGCCGGTGAAGCGGCGATCATGGCCCGCTACCAGGGGCACGTCAACGTCTTCCGCGCGGTGGTGCCGATGCCCGGCAAGCCGCCGGAGTATCAATGGGAGCCGAAAACGAGCGTCGATCGGTTCACCCAGCAGAAATGGCGGCAGCTGAACATCGCTCCGTCGGAACTTTGCACCGACGAGCAATTCATTCGCCGGGCCTCGCTGGACATCACCGGCACGCTGCCGACGCCGGAACAGGTGCTGGCCTTCGTCAGCGACAAGGACGCCGCCAAGCGCGACAAGCTGGTCGATCGCCTGGTGGATTCGGCCGAATACAGCTACTACTTCGCCAACAAGTGGGCCGACGTGTTGCGGGTCAAGCGAGGCAACAACCAGCCCACTCGCGCGTTCGGCACCTTCGTCTTCCACAACTGGATCCGCGAATCCCTGGCTGCCGACAAGCCGTATGACGAGTTTGCCCGCGAGATCCTGGCCGGCGTTGGCACCGAGGTCAAGCATCCACCGATCGTCTGGTACAAGGACCACCTCCTGCCCGAGCAGTTTGTCGATGACGCCGCCCAGGTCTTCCTCGGCATCCGCATGCAGTGCGCCCAGTGCCATCACCATCCTTACGAGAAGTGGAGCCAGGACGACTACTGGGGCCTGGCGGCGTTCTTCGGACGCATTGGCCGCAAAAACGTAGTGGTGCCCGGCCAGGTAGCGCAGAACCCGAATCAGCAACGGCAGCTGATCTTCAACCGGCCCACCGGCACCGTCACCGACAAGAAGACGAACCGCCCGGCCGCGATGAAGCTGCTCGACGGTGCCGAGGTGCTCGTCAGCGCGGACGACGACCCGCGCCATGTCCTGGTGGACTGGCTGGTCGACGCGAAGAACCCGTTCTTCGCTCGAGCCGTCGCCAATCGCTACTGGGCTCACTTCTTTGGCCGCGGGATTGTCGATCCGCTGGATGACATGCGCGTCACCAATCCGCCGAGCAATCCCGAATTGCTCGACGCGCTGGCCAAGGAGCTGACCGACAACAAGTACAGCCTGAAGCACCTGGTGAAGGTGATCTGCAAGAGCCGGACGTATCAGCTCAGCGCCATGCCCAACGAGTTCAACAAGCAGGACCGTCAGGCAAACGCTCGCTACTATCCGAAACGCATGACGGCCGAGGTGCTCTTCGACGCCGTCTGTCAGGTGACCAAGAGCCCGACGGTGTTCCCGGGCCTACCGCAAGACAAGCACGCGCCGAATCGCGCGATCATGCTCCCGGACGAGTCGTTCGCATCCTACTTCCTCGACGTGTTCGGCCGACCGCAACGCCTGAGCGCTTGCGAGTGCGAGCGCGTCACCGAGGCGAATCTCGCCCAGGTGCTGCACCTGCTCAACTCGGAGGAAGTACAGGCCAAGCTCTCCCGTGCCGGCGGCCGCGCCGACATTCTGACCAAGGACGCCCGGCCCGATCGCGAGAAGGTGGAGGAGCTCTTCCTCTGGGCGCTAGGTCGAAAGCCGACGCAGAAGCAATTGGACCTGGCCCTGGCGGAGATCGAACGCCATCCCAAGGACAAGAAGGCTGCTTACGAGAACATCGTCTGGGCGCTCATCAATCAGGTGGAGTTCGTGTTCATTCGGTGACTGTCGTCAGCGTCGAGGCGTAAGCTCGACGTGGGGAGCGTGCAAGACCACGTCATGGACTGCACACGTCGGGCTGACGCGTCGACGCTCGCCCTCCGATCGTTTGCTTGTGCGAACATCCTTGCCAGCCCGAGGCGCAATCGAGGACTCCAGGGACCCTCGCCTGTGCTTCGGGCTGGCTTGCGTTGACAAGGAGAGTCCATGCACGATTTGCACATCCGGGGCGCTCGCCTTATCGACCCCGCTCAAAACCTCGACGAACGGCGCGACGTCGCGTTCCACTCGGGCCGCGTGGCCGCACTGGTCCCATCACTGGACGATCAGCCCGCCGCCGAGGTCATCGACGGACGCGGCCTGATCCTGGCCCCCGGGATGATCGATTTGCACGTCCACATTTATCAGGGCGTGTCGCACTACGGCATCGATCCGGATCCAAAGTGCGTGATGCGCGGAGCCACCACGGCGGTGGATGCCGGCAGTTCCGGTGCGTCGACGTTCGGCGGTCTGCGCCGCTACATCATCGAGACGTCAGCCACCCGGCTGTTCGCACTGCTCAATATCAGCTGCATCGGCATGGTCACCGGCGCCGAGTCGGAGCCGGACGTCGGCGAACTCGAAGACTTGCGGCACCTGAGTGTCCCGGCGGCGGTGCGCTGCATCGAGGCGAACCGCGATCTCATCCTCGGCATCAAGATTCGCCTGAGTGATAACTTGGCGGCTGGCGGCAAGAACGAGATGCCTGCCCTGCTGCTGGCTCGCGAGGCCGCTGCGGCGACGGGCCTGCCGATCATGGTGCACACGCCGCGCTCGACGCTCGGCCTGCCCGCCATCCTGGCCGAGCTGCGCAGGGACGACATCATTACACACACGTATCATGCGCGAGAGAGCGGCATCCTGCACCCCTCCGGCGACGTGCTCCCGGAGGTGCGCCGGGCCGTGGAGCGCGGCATCCTCTTCGATGTTGGCCACGGGCAGGGCAGCTTCTCGTATGAAGTGGCTCGGCAAGCGCTGGCTCAGGACTTTCTGCCGCACACGATCTCCAGCGACCTGCACCGCTATAACCTGGATGGTCCCGTCTACGACCTGGCGACCACGGTATCGAAGTTCCTGCATCTGGGACTGGAGTTGCCCGATGCGCTCCGCAAAGTGACTGCGACGCCGGCGACCGTGATCAAGCGCGAACAAGAACTGGGCACGCTGCGCGTTGGGGCGGCGGGCGATGCCGTCGTCTTCCGAGAGTGCACAGGTAGCCGTCCGCTGCCCGATTCCATGGGGCGTGTGGAAGAACTTCGCCGCTGGATCGAGCCGGTGTACGTGGTTCGAGCCGGGAAAGTGGTGGCGAGGCACGTTGCGGCGTGAGGCTCACGAGCTGTTAGCTCGTGCGCTTGGCCCCTCGAAGTTCGCCGACCCTTAGTGGGCATCCAGAAATAACGTCGTAGGACGGATTTCCAATCCGTCCGTATTTGCCCGGACGGATTGGAAATCCGTCCTACGAAATAATTCTTGGATGCCCGCTTACTTCCGCAAGGGCTGGCTGGTCTTGATGCGCACCGTCAGCGTCGTCTGGCCAGGCCCGTTGCGCTGGAGCAACTCGACGCGATCGACGAACTGCAGTCCCAGGCGCAGACTCTCCAGCCGTGCCGTCGCATCGGCCTTGGAGAGCTGATGCTTCTCCGCGATCCAGTCGACGAGCGGCTCCCGGCGTTCCTTGACGTAGTCGCGCAGCGCCACCAGGGAAAGACGCATCAATGGCGTTTCGTCGCCCTCGGGCGTCTTGGACGGATCGACGGAGAATCGCTTCATCACCTCCGGAGCATTGGCCAGAACCAAGTAGCCGTCTTTCAACGCAAACGACGGCTTGAAGCCGGGCGGGAATCGCTTGTCGTTGACGAAGTACTTGACCTCGACCTTGCCCTGGAACGCGGTGCGCAGCGCCAGTCGATCGGTATTCTTGCTGTTGTAGTCGAGCACCGCCAGGTTCGCGAGGAAGTTGGTGGCGTCCCACAAGGTCTGGTCCGCCGGCGTTGCGCTCTTACCTGGCCGCACGCGCAGCGCCCACAGGGCTTGCGGAATCCATTCCTTGTCGTGCGTCGTCGGAGCCAGGATGCACAGGCCAATGTCCGGCCCAAGGTTTGGGGTCAGCTCCCTGACCAGCTTGCCCATGGGCGGCGGCAGCGCGCCCTGCTCCACGGCATCGCGAAGTGCCTTGCGGGCGTCGTCGGGCAAGAATTCACCGATCGTCTCCAGCAATGCCATCACGTCAACACGTGCAGCCACGGCGAGCAGCGCGTTGTCCGGAAAGGCGCTCCACAGCTCGGAGGGCTTCGCGGCCTCGACGAAGAACTTTCGGAGTCTCGGCGACAGTGCCTCGGGCTTTGCCCTGATCGCCACGCTGATGTCGAGGTCCTGGTGCGGGGCCACGATCAGTGCAGCGCCGTCCAGAGCTTTCCAGTTGGTCGCGAATGTCTTGAGGAACGCCCCATCCGGCCCCTCGAACAGCTTGACGCGTTGGAGCAGGTCGGCATCGAACGCTCGCGGGTTGAGCCAGAGGGCCAGAAGTCCCTTGTCAGCGCCCAGCTGACGAAACTGATGAGCCAGCGGCGGCGACTTGCTATCGGCCGGCGGCGCTTGCTTGTCCAGGTCCAGGACGCGGCGCAGCATGGCCTCCTGCCCCGAGATCGCCAGCACGGAACCGCGTTGCCAGTAATAGTAAGGTGCCTGCTTGCGCTCGACGCGATGATAGTACTTGACGCCGTTGTGTTCGCGTTCCTCCAGTTTGAGGAGGTCGCCGGATTTCTTCTGGGCGGCGTTGAAGCGATCGATCAGCGTCGTCAACATGGCCGCGTTGCGGGCGCGAGTGAGGAAAAGCCCCTGCTCCTCCTCCGGCTTGCCGGGCGGCCCCGGCCGATAGGCGAACACCACTGCATCGCCGAGGATGTCATCGCGTAGCTGCGGCCAGCCGACGCCCAGATGCTCCTTCATCTGCTTTTCCATGTCGCGAAGCTTGTTCAACTCCGGAGCCTGGCTGAGCATCTGGCCGACGACCGACTTCTGAAATTGGCTCGCGAACGGGGAGTCGGCGAGTGCGGCGGAGTGGCTGCGCAAGTCGTTGACGAGCAGACAAAAGCCAACGTCCTCGGGAACGAGGCGAAGCACTTCATCGCGCGGCGTGGCGGCCTGGTTCTGGGCGGCGAGATGAGGTGCTTCGGACGATGACGAAACGGCGAGCGTTGCCGTGACGGCGAGCCAGAAACACACTCTCAGAAGCTTTGTCGGGCTCATGGACGGGACTTTCATGGTGTGACAGCGTCGCCAGGCTATTGCTTTTCGGTTCCGCTTGGCTCGCGAATGAACATGCTGAACGCTCGCTTGGCGGAGCTGGTCACCGGGTCCAGTGCCACCGCAACGCCCTGTCCCGCTTGCTTGAGCGACTGGGCCGGCGGATCGAGCATCGGGCCCACCGAGTCCGGTCCGGTCAGCGGCGGTGCATCGGGGATGAGCAGGCGCGTCTGCCCCACCGTTTCGGTTGCGGTTCGTCTTGTCAGCCCAGCGACGGCTTCACCCACGTCAAACAAACTTCCAGCGAGCGACGGCGGCCCTTCGGCGACAGCCGGCCGCTCTACCGCCTTGCCCGCTATGACCCGAACCGACTGTGTCGTGCTTAGCGATTCTCGTGCGACGAAGACGGCGACCAGAACGCCGGCAGCCAGCGCTGCCACGGCGACCCAGCGCCGGCGTCGTTGCCTGGCCCGCCGATCCGCCATGACTTGACCGACAATGGCCGCGGTCAATCCCTTCGGAGCGACAGGAATCGTCAGCAGGCGCAATCCCTCCTCGAACGACCCTGCGGCAGCATGTAAATGCCGGCATTCGGGACAATTGTTCAGGTGCTGATCCAGGGCGGCGCGGTTCGGGATCGCCTCGCCGTCGAGACGGCGCTGGAGCAGGTCGTGGGATTGGACGCAGTTCATGATTCGACTCATTCCGGGGCCGCTAGGGTTGCGGCAACTCGGTCACCATGCCGCGCCGTCGGAGGCGATCCAATACCTCGATGCGGGCGCGGTGCAACCAGGTCTTGATGGTTCCCACCGGGCGGTCCAGCGCCTCGGCGATTTCCTCGTAAGGCTGTCCATGCTCGTGAAACAGCACAAAGACGCTGCGATATTCCGGTCGCAGCTCGCTCAGGGCGGCATGAATCTCGTGAAGCAGCTCGGCACTGTCGTCGGCCGGGGCATCCGCTGCCGTTTCTTGCAGGTAATCCGCCAGCTCGGGCCGGCGGACCCGCTGCGAGATCCAGGTCCGGCAGCGGTTGACCGTGATACCCATGATCCACGGCTTCAAGGGCCGGGAGGAATCCCAGCGGCGCAAGCTGCGGAAGACGCGCAGGAACACTTCCTGGACCACGTCCTCGGCATCATGGCGGTGATTGAGGAGGCGGACGCACAGGCCGAAGACTTCGGCCTGGAACCGCTCCACCAGGGCCTGAATCGCAGGTCCCTCACCTCGCAGACAGCGTTGCACCAGCGCGGCTTCGTCGGCAGACACTGTTGCCACCCGCAAGAGAGTACCCGCGGCCCCTGCATGGAGTTTCAAACCGGTGGGGCAAGCGTGTCCTGAAGTTGCAAAACCTCAGAGTTCGGATTCATTCCCGCGCCCGCTGAAACAGCTCGATCACCTGTTCGATCGACGTTTCACGGAGGGGTTTGCCGGTCCGTTCGAGGGCCTCGTCAAACTTGATCGCGGTTTCCTGCATGCGCTCGTGCGTCTCGGCAGAGCCGCCGACGATCACGAAGTTCTCGCTGCGCGTCAACCGTTGGTGATCGTCCTTGTTGTCCAGACCGACGCCGAGGAAACCGACGACCTCAGGTTGAGTACGCTTACGCTTGCCGGACAAGGCCCGACTCCTTCGTTGAAAACTGAACGGGGGCTGGCTCCCTTCACTATAAGTTCCGGCAAAGCGGCCGGTCAATGACAAACGGTGGCCCCTGAAATTCTCACCCGCGGCTGCGTCTATCCAGATAAACGAAAGGTGAGAACCATGAACCGCATCTTTTTCACATCCGACACCCATTTCGGGCATGCCAACATCATCAAATACTGCGATCGGCCGTTCCTGTGCGACGACGAACGGCAACGGCTCGCCCGCGATGGCACGCTTCGCATCTCGGAGGACGCGGTCGCCCGCATGGACGCGGCCCTGATCGATGGCATCAACTCCCTGGTCGGTGAGAGGGACGTCCTCTGGCACCTGGGCGACTGGGCGATGGCCGGCAAGAGCGGCTACCAGGACTCGTGTCGCCGTTATCGCGACCGCATTGTGTGCCGAACCGTCAACATCGTCTGGGGCAATCACGACCGCCGCTCGATTCGCGACCTCTTCAACGAGGCGCACGAGCAGGTCGAGCTCTCCCTGGAAGGCCAGCGAATCGTCCTCAATCACTACGCCATGGCCGTCTGGAACCGCAGCCATCGCGGTTCGTGGCAGTTCTACGGCCACTCGCACGGCGGGGCCGAGGCCTGGATGGACGCTCATCTTCCGGGACGCCGTTCGATGGATGTCGGCGTGGATCACGCCTTTGCTGTGCTCGGCACCTTCCGGCCCTGGTCGTTCGAGGAGTTGCAGGCCCGGCTGAGCTCACAACGGGGATGTGCGATCGACCACCACGGAGCGCGGGGTGAGAGGAGGGATGAGGGATGAGGGATGAGGGATGAGGAACCCAACTTTATCCTTCATCCCTCATCCCTCATCCCTCATTTTTGCGTCCGTCCGCAGCACAATCACAATCCCTATCGCCGTTCCACCTCCGGAGGCAACCCGTTCAACGGCTTGCTTTTCCTGTAGCAGCCTTCGCCTCCCTCGATTACCGTAAAGTCCAGGCTCCTTCTCCCCAACTGCCGGCGTTTCCCCGCTGCGAGGTGCAAGATCGTGCCGATCCGCGCAAGTCTTCTCCTGGGAACCGCCCTCGTTCTGACGGCTGCCCTTGCCGCCCAGACGCCTTCGGGCGCCGAGCGCAAGAGCGATCCGCTGCCGAAACTGACTTCCCGTCTCGGAGACGTCCGTCTCAAGCACGGCAACATGATCATTGGCGTCGCCTATTCGCCGAACGGACGCTCCATTGCTTCGGGTGGCTGGGACAAGCTCGTCCGTTACTGGGATGCCAACAGCGGGAGAGAGCTGCGCCAGTCGGCCGGCCACCAGGGGGCCATCTACGGCGTCGCATTTGCACCCGATGGCCACATGGTTGCATCCGGGAGCGAAGACAAGACGATCCGCTGCTGGGAAGTCGCGACCGGCAAGCAACGGATGTGTCTGGAAGGGCACACCGGCGGCGTCACGAAGGTCGCCTTCTCACCGGACGGCAAGTTCATCGCCTCAGGCAGCTACGATCAGACCATTCGCCTGTGGGACGCGGAGTCCGGGAAAGAAGTCCGCAAGCTCGGCGGCCAGCAGAAGGGTTTCACCAACATCGCCTTTTCACCGGACGGCAAGTACCTGGCTTCCGGGTGCGGCGACAACATGGCCTGCATCTGGGACGTGGCCACCGGCAAGGAATATCGCAACTTTCAAGGCCACACGACCTCCGTGGTGGGCCTGGCCTTCTCACCCGACGGCCGGATGCTGGCGACCGCGAGCGAGGACAGCTCGGTCCGCCTCTGGGAGGTTCGCAGCAGCAAGGAATGCCGGCAACTGCGCGGCCACGGCAGCGGCGTTTGGGCCGTCACCTTCTCGCCGGACGGGCGGACTCTTGCTACTTCGGGACGCGACAAGAGCGTGCGATTGTGGGAAGTCTTGAGCGGCAGCTTGATCCGACAGGTGGAAGCGCACGGCCAGGGCGTCCCGGCGCTGGCGTTCGCGCCCGATGGAAAGAGCCTCACTTCCGGCAGTCACGATGCGACTGCAGTGGTCTGGGACCTGGCCGACGTGTCCGTCACCACTCCGCCCAAGGTCGCGGCATTGACGGAAGAACAACTCGCGGAGCTGTGGGCGGACCTCGGCAGCGCTGATGCAGCGACCGCCCATCGCGCCATCTGGAACCTTGCCGGTGCCCCGCGGCAGGTGACCGTGCCATTGTTTCAAAAGCAGCTCAAGGCGGTCGAACCCGTGGCGGCGCAACGGATTGCCCAGTTGATCGCCGACCTCGACAGCAACAACTTCCTGATACGTCAGAAAGCATCCGAAGAGCTGCACAAGCTCGGCGAACTGGCCCTGCCGGCACTCGAGGCGACGCTCGCGGGCAAGCCGACGCTGGAAGTACAGATGCGCGTCGAGCGGCTGCTGGAAAAACTGCAAGCCCCCTCCCTCTCGCCGGAAACACTGCGGGCCCTACGTGCCGTCGAGGTGCTGGAGCGCATCGGCTCAGCCGAGGCACGCCGTGTGGTCGAGACGCTCGCCAAATAGTTCGTCTATTTCAACGACGAAACCGCCAGCGATTGTAGTTCGTGGCGCATTTTGGACGCATCAGCGTTGGGCAGGCCGACGCGCTGGATCAGCAGGATCATGAACAGGTCCTTCTCCGGATCGATCCAGCCTTGCGTGCCAAAAGCACCACCGTGGCCGTAGCTGCCTGCGGAAAGCATCTCGGTCACCCCCGTCGGCTTGGCCACCACCGCCCAGCCATAACCAAAGCCCGAACCGGTCGTGAAGCCGGCCAGCAAGTCGCCCGTCTGTACCTTGGTCATGGTCGCCACGCTCTCCTCCGAAAGGATCTTTGCCTTTCCCAGCGTGCCTTTGCCGAGCATCATCTGGTAGACCCGCGCCAGGTCGGTTCCGGTGGAGTAGAGGCCCCCGGCGGGGATCGGGAATCGTGGGTTCTTCGGCAGGTCAATGAGATTGTTCTTCGCCACCACCAGCTTGCCGTCTTTCTTGTCGAAGGTCGGTGCGGCCCGTTCGAGCTGGGCGGCGCTGGGGTAGAACGTGGTATCCGTCATGCCGAGCGGCTCGAAGATGCGTTTGCGCAGGAAATCCTCGTAGGTCTGGCCCGATGCGACCTCGATGATGCGGCCCAGCACATCGATGCCGGCATTGCAGTACGACCACTTGCTGCCCGGCTCGAAGTCCAGCGGCCGTTGCGAGACCGCCATCGTTGCCTCGGCCAGGTTGTGCTGCCGTTTGACGTAGATGTCGCTGATGCCGGCCGGGTAACCGCTCGGCAGTCCGGATGTGTGCGTCAGCAGATCGCGGATGGTGATCGGCCGCGCCGGCTTCTTCAGGGACACCGTTTCCGGAGTGCGGCCGACGAGCAGCATCTGGCCCTTGAATTCAGGCAGGTGCTTTTCGACAAGATCGTTGACCGACAGCTTGCCTTCGTCCTGCAAGATCATGATGCCGATGGCGGTGATTGGCTTGGTCATTGACGCGATACGAAATAGCGCGTCCTTCGGCATCGCCTGCTTTCGGTCGGCGTCGAGATTGCCGACAGCTTCGTGGTGGACGATGCCATCCTTGCGGCCGACGACCGTGACGACCCCCACAATCTCCTGTTGATCGACGAACCCCTGCATAGCCGTGCGGATGCGGCCCAGCTTGCCGGCATCGGCGTCGCCGCGCGTTGGCACTGCGACGAGGACCAAGGCGAGGCTGGCGAGCACGGCTCGGGCAACGGTTGGGGGAGAGATCAGGGACTTGCGCATGGTGTGGATTCTCGAAGGGTGGCCGATAACAGGGACTCAAGACGTCGAGTGTATCGCAGGCCAACGGCACATGCCAGATGCGGAAAGCGCTTGCTGCCTGGCGCCGCATCCTGCATCATGGCGCGCGACGAGGAAACTACACCGTGAGGATGACGCAGCGATGCAAGCCACGATCAACGGCATTTCGATTGCCTACGAGATTCAGGGTGAGGGCCTGCCCATCGTCTTCGTCCACGGCCTTGGCGGCACGTCGAACGTCTGGCACGCGCAGCGCGCCACGCTGTCGAAGTACTGCCGGGTCGTCGCCTTCGACCTGAGCGGGTCGGGCCGTTCGGACAAGTCGAAACGGAGCTATTCCATCGATGGCTGGGCGGATGAGATTGCGGGCGTGATGGATCATCTCGAGATCGACGCCGGAGTGGTCGTCGGCCACTCGATGGGCACGGTGATCGCACAGCACTTCGCGGCGAAATATCCGCGGAGGACGAAAGCAATTGTCCTGGCAGGGGCGTTGGTGGAGCTTTCCGCACCGGGCAAGGAAGCGTTTAGCAAGCGTGCCGAAGCGGTCGAGAAGGAAGGGATGGCCGGCATTGCCGATGCGGTCCTCGGCGGCGCCCTTTCGGCTGGGACCCGCGAAGGCAACCTGGCGTTGACCGGCATGGTGCGCGAGCTGCTGTTGAGCAATGATCCGGCGTGCTACGCGGGACATTGCCGGGCGCTGGTGGCTGGCAGTGCGAAAGCGGATCAACCCAAGATCACCTGCGCCACCCTGCTGCTGGTCGGCGATCAGGACCCCGTCACGCCGCTCGCATTGCAGAAGACCATTGCCGCGGCGATTGCCGGGAGCAAGATCCGCATTGTGCCCAACACGGCACACCTAACCATGCTTGAATCACCGGGCAGCTTCAACACGGCGCTCTTGGAGTTCTTGGCGACCATCTGAACCGCCCAGGAAAGCTAGTGGCGGCAGACCTCCAGGTCTGCCGGAATCGGCCGCACCGGCAGACCTGGAGGTCTGCCGCCACAATTTTTCGCTTGTTTTATCGATTGACAGAAGTACGCCTTCCGCGCCCCGCGCCCCGCGCCCCGAGTTTCCGTGGCCATCGACGCGGGGGCGTGCTACCATTTCGCTCATTCGACCGCCCGCCCCGACGTCCCACCTTCGCGTTTCACACAAGGAGAACCGTTCATGAGACCGTTGTTCACGGCCACGGCGGCCTGTTTCACTCTCGCCGGCCTCGCGCTGGCCCAGTATGGCGACATCAGCGACGTCAAGCTGGCCAAGCCGGAAGACAAGGAGCACGTCAAGAGCGTCGAGCCGCCCAAGGGGGCCATCGTTCTCTTCGACGGCAAGAGTCTCGACGGCTGGGTCAATCGCAATGGCAAGGACAAGGCGCACTGGAAGCTGCTCGACGGCGGCATCATGGAGGTCGTCAAGGGCGGCGACATCATGACGGAAAAGAAGTTCGACGGCACGTTCAAGCTGCACGTCGAGTTCCGCGTCCCGTACATGCCCGACGCCAAGGGGCAGGGCCGCGGCAACAGCGGCGTCTATCTTCAGGGTCGCTACGAGGTGCAGGTGCTCGACAGCTACGGGCTCAAGAGTCAGAACAACGATTGTGGCGGCATCTACAGCGTGGCCGCCCCGCTGGTGAACGCCTGCAAGGCGCCGACGATCTGGCAGAGCTACGACATCGAGTTCACGTCTCCCCAGTGCGAGAACGGCAAGAAGACCGAACCAGCGCACGTCACCGTCTATCACAACGGCGTCAAGATCCACGACGACGTGAAGATCAAGGTCGATTACACCACGGCCGGCTTGCAGACGGATCCATGTACTCCCGGACCGATCCTCCTGCAGGACCACGGCAATCCGGTTCAGTATCGCAACATCTGGCTCGTGCCGATGAAGTAATTGGAGCAGCCACGAGCAAGGCAGGAGCTTCGGAATCGCGCTGAAATGGCCTGTTCCGGGTTTCTGCCTTGCTCATTTTCCAGTGTTCCGCTCAACCGTCATGCGCACCATCGGCTACGGCGTCATCGGCCTGGGGTTCTTCGGCGAAAAACACGCCGAGGTGGCCGCGGCGTTGCCTGATGTCGAACTTCGCGCTCTATGCACGCGACAGGACGACCGTCGGCGTCAGCTCAAGAAACGTCTGGGCGTGGCCCGTGACTACAAGGATTATCACGACCTCCTGGCCGACCCGGACGTTGAAGCGGTCAGCATTGTCACGCACGTCGACCAGCACGTTGGCCCCGCCGTGGATGCTTTACGCGCGGGCAAGCACGTCCTGCTGGAAAAGCCAATGGCACGCACGGTCGCCGAGTGCGATCGCATCATCGCGGCCGCCGAGAAGTCCGATCGCATCCTGATGGTCGGCCACATCTGTCGCTTCAATCCGCGCTACGCCCTCGCACGGGAACGGATCGTCACCGGTGAACTCGGCCAGATTGTCTCGATGTACGCGCGGCGCAATATCCCCGCTGCACGAAGCCGAAGTGTGCTGGAGAAGATCGGCCCGCTGCTGGGCGACGGGATCCACGACACCGACCTGATGCTCTGGATGTCCGGCGCTCGCATCGAAACCGCCTATGCACTGACGCATACCGTTCGCGGCCTGCCAAATCCTGACCTTGGCTGGGCGATGTACCGTTTCCACACCGGCGCAATCGGCGTCATCGAGGATGTTTGGTTTTTGCCCGAGGGCACGCCCTTCCGCATCCATGAGCACATGGAAATCATCGGCACCGACGGCGCCATCTACATCCACGGCGGGGACATGAACCTCGTCGTGCAAGGCCGTCTTGGCATCGACTGTCCCGACACGCTGTACTGGCCGCAAATGCACGGTGAACCGAGCGGCGCATTGCGCACGGAGCTGGCTTATTTTGTCGATTGCGTGGCAAAGGGGACAAAGCCCAGCGTGGTGACGCCGCTGGAAGCGCGAGCCGCGGTGGCAGCCCTTGGGGCGGCGGAAAAATCGGCGCGGACCGGAAAGGTTGTACGCGTCCGCGGGCGCTAGTGCTCCAGAATGATTCGATAGACCAATTTGCGCCCGACGATGACTTCGGCCTGAAAGCTGGAACCGATCGGCAGGTGGAAGGGCGAAGCGGTGATCGGCGCCAGGGCGTGGAAGCGTCGATCTCCGCCGCCGTACGCCTCGCCCGCGGGTTCCATCCGCTCGATCCGAGCCGCAGCACAGCCATTCAAGCGGTGATTGTGGACGTTGCTGCGCACGCGCACCGACTGTCCCGGTTTCAGCAGGTCCCAGTGTTTTTCGTCCACGTCCAATCGAGCGACGAGATCGCGCGGCTGGTGCGTTTGCGGATCGATCGGCACGAGTGTCGCGATCGAGTCGCCTGGCTGCACGGCTTGCAGCGGCGCCACGCGCACCTCGAGGACCAGGCTATTCTCCTTCTCGGGTGCCGTGAGGATGGCCTGGGACAGTTGCGTGCGAAGCCGATCGCGTTCGCGGACCAGCGCGCCAAGTGAATCGCCCCGGCTCTCGCGCTCCTTGAGCTGGTCCTCGATGCGCTGGACCTGGAAACGCAGGTCATCGGCACGCAGGGCAGCCACGACCTGGCCGGGCCAGAGCTCGTCGCCGGGCTGTAGACGATGGAACCCGCCCGGCTTGACCGCACGCTTCCGACCGTTGTCCAGCCATTCGTGATGAATGACGGTCTCAACGGCGCCCACAACAGGATCCACCCGGCCGTTGCCCTGGGAGTCCATGCGAACGGAAAGAAAAGTGTTGCCTGGCAGAGAGATTTCGCCTTCGTACCACCCCGGCTCGATCAGGCCGGGAAGGAGTGAACGGACTTCCTGCACGTCGCGCGCGGTGATGGTGCCCGTGACCGGTGCGACGGCCTCCATGTGGACGCCGAACAGCAAACCGACCAGGCACAGCACGACCAGCACCAAGCTGACAGCGAAGACGCGAAGATGGTAGGTGGGTCGCGGCGGCACCCACGGGACAGACATCGCCACTGCCTCCAGGGTTGAGTTCGCGTTGCGCGGGTTCCAAGGCAGTATAGGCGCCGGGGCACCGGCTCACCAGTGCTCGATGGGACCTTTGGGCACGGGAATCGACGGCTGCGGACCGCTCCAGTCGTGGTCCCGCTCGGCGCTGCGCTCGTAGAGCCGATCCGTAATTTCCTCGAACTCGGCCAGGTTCGCCAGCCGCACCAATCGCTGCTGGAAATCGCGGCCGGGCCGCAACACCCGGCAATACCAGTTCGCCACCTTGCGAAACGTCAAGCAGCCAAATTGCTCGCCGCGATGCTCCACCAGCAAGTGTAAGTGCCGATCCATGAAGGCGACACGCTGTCGATAAGTAGGCGGCGTCCCCAGTTCGCCGGTCTGCTGCCAGGTTTGCAGCTGGGCGAAGAACCAGGGATTGAGCAGCGCCCCACGGCCGATGGCGATGCCGGCGCAGCCAGTCACCTCCAGCATCCGTGCCGCATCAGCGATGCTGTTCACGTCGCCGTTGCCGATGACCGGGATGCGCTCGGTGGCGGCGACCACGGCGCGAATCCCCTCCAGGCTGACAGTGCCCGTAAATCCCTGGGCCCGAGTGCGTCCGTGGATGGTGATCGCGCCGACGCCGGCTTGCTCGAACTCCCGAGCGAAGAACGGCGCACTCCAGCTTTGTTCATCCCAGCCAAGCCGCATTTTGACCGTGACGGGGATGCGCACGCCTTCCACGATGGTACGGACAAGGTTGACCGTCTTGCCGGCGTCGCACATCATGGCCGACCCGCCGCCACCCCGAACGACCTTGTGGACCGGACAGCCCATGTTGATATCGACGGCGGTGACCCCGTAGTTCTCCAGCCATTGTGCCGCATCGCGCATCTCGATCGCATCGGTGCCGTAGATCTGTACCGCTACCGGACGATCTTGGGCCGACGTCTGGATTAGTTCCATCGTCCGGCGGCTAGTGCGCAGCAGGG
>JAIEMG010000286.1 GCA_019752375.1 Gemmataceae bacterium
TTTCCAATCCGTCCGGTTTTCTAGGGACGGATTGGAAATCCGTCCTACGTGCAATTGTTCAACTTATTGTTACGCGGATCCTTAGGGATGGTGCAAGAGGCGGAGTTGCCTGCGGTCATCGCCCAGATGAAGCAGCGTCTCGACCGTGAAGCAACGCGGAGCGAAGCGACGGAACTGTGGTCGGCCGCCTATGTGCTGATGGGCATGCGCTATGCGGACGCGCTGATTCAAACCCTTCTCCAGGGAGTGATCGCCATGGAAGAATCCGTGACCTACCAAAAAGTCATTCGCAAAGGCGAAGCCCAGGGCGCCCTTAGCGAGGCGCGAAAGATGCTGCTGTTGCAAGGCCGCAGCCGCTTTGGCGAGCCGCCCCCGGAAGCGATCGCTGCCCTGGATACACTCGCCGACATCAGCCAGCTGGAGGAACTGGGCGTCCGCTTGCTGCAGGCGTCGAGTTGGCAGGGGCTGCTGGGCTTGCCGGAGCCTGGACGTCGAACACGCGGCCGAAAGAAGGCGCCCTGACTCCCATTCGCGGCCATCATCCGGTATGCCCCGGACCACTCCGGCAGACCTGGAGGTCTGCCGCCACAAGCAGAGTGATCGGGAAAGAGGCACCACGCCACCACCAATACGTTGGCGGATTGAGTCGGTCGGAATCGGGTGATCCTCAGTGATTGGCGCTACCAAGGATGCCCCCGTTTCCTTGCGAGGTCTTTTCGTCGTTTCTGCCAGGGGGATAGACGAACGCCAGCCCGTCTCGGCCGCAGATCCGCACCGCGCTACGAAACCAGCCGGCGCGGTCTAGTTCCGTCTGCAGCAGCGCTTGCCTGCCGCGTAAATCCACTGCCGGCGGCGCTCGCCACACGATCAAGCGCCAATGGTGCTCGAACGGAAAGACATTGCTCCCGTGATAGGTGTAGCAGTACAGGAAGGCCTCGCCGGCGTGCTGGGCTACCGGTCCAGCCGCGAAGATCGGCCTGGTCGTCTGGCCAGTCGCCGTTGAAATCACTTTTGCCGGTGCATTGCCATGGTGGAAACCCCGGCAGCCACGCTATTTCGCAAAACGATCTGTTGCTTCTCCACTGCCACCGTGTCCGCGAGTGGGTCATTGGCGGCAACGGTGCGTGCTTCCCACTTCGCTCGAAGATGTACACAGCCCGCTCGATGACGATCTGGCACCAGTGCCGCAGTCGAGGTTCCGGGACAACCGGAACGCGACCTGAACCGACGGTATTTCGGTAGGCATGTCCGTCACCGACTCGATTCCTTGAATTCCGACAGGCGCAGGACAGAGCACAGCCCCGATTGTGCGGTAACGATGGCTAAATGCCGGCCGTCAGGGGAAGCAAGAAAGGCCGCGAGCGGACCGGCGGGACCGAGGATTTCGCGGGACCTGTGCCCCGTCGTCACATCCCAAAGGAGGACTTGGCCGGTGTCGCAGACTGAGGCGAGGGTCTTTCCGTCCGGCAGAAACATTGGAACAATGCCGGTTGCGGCGTGGCCGCGCAGCCGCGCTTCCTCCGTCCCGAGGGTGGCATTCCATAACCGGATCTCCCGGTCGTACATGCCCACCGATGCCAGGCGCTGGCCATCGGGCGAAAAGGCAACCCGGACGGCCCCCTTGTGCTCCGCGGCCAGGATGCGCTGCTTTGCAGGATGCTGGTCCGTCACCTCGCGGAGCACCACTTTGTTGTCCCTTCCCACGGCCAGCGTCCGACCGTCGGGCGAGAAGGCCGGGGGGAGGGAGACGTTTTTGAAGGATTCGAGGGTCGTGCACGGCTTCTCGGCAATGACATCCCATAGATGCATACCCGCATCGCCGCTCGCCGTCGCCAGCGTCCGGCCGTCGGGAGAAAATTTGAGCCGGCTGTCGGTCCTTTTGCCTTCGATCAGGAATTGGGGGGGATGCTTGCTGGCCAGGTTCAATAGGGCGACCTTAAAGGTCCCGCCGATGCCGCATCCCCAGGCGAGCGTTTTGCCATCCGGGGAAAAATCGACCCCGTGATAGCCATAGCCCCCCATCGGAACCACGGCTTTCTCCTGATTGGCGGCCATGTCCCACAATCGGATGCCAATGCCAGGCAGATACGTCGCCAGCAAATTGCCGTCGGGACTGAGGGCCGCACTATAGACAGGCCCCGACTTGCCGACCGTCGCCACCAACTCCTTCGGCCCCTTGCCGCCGGCAGGCAGCTTGCTCCCGTCCAGGCGGTCCCACGGCGAGGGAAGCAGCCGAAACAACTCTCCCGCAGCGAACGACTCCGGGCTGCCCGGGTAACGCGCCCGGAACTCGACGATCTGCTGGCGGATATCGCCCACTTCGGCACCGGGCGCGTTGCACTTGGCGCGCAGCGCGTCCAGGCCTGCTGCCGCGGGGCCTTGCTGGCTCACGGTGGCCGCGTTCGGCGCCATGCGCCAGCTGTTCAGGACCAGCGCGACAAGTGCCAAGCCGGCCAGTGCGATCGCGCCGACCACCCATGGCCGGCGGCGGCGAAGTGTTCGGTGAAGGTTTTTGCCCGCCACTGCTCGCCGTGCTGGGTGATCCGCGGAAAGAGCCGATCGCTGAGTGGCCGTCGCCGGGTCGGAAAAAGGAACAAGGGCGGCGGCGACCTCGGCCGGCGTCGCGAAACGATCTTCGGGCAGCTTTGCCATCATGCGGGCCAGCACCGGAATCAATTCGGGAGGCACATCGGCGCGCGACTGGGAGATGTTCGGACGGTCGGCTTGTTGGTGGCGCAGCAATTTCTGGAACGGAGTTCCACCAGGGAAAGGCGGCTGGCCCGTGAGCAAGAAGTACAGCGTGCAGCCCAGGCTGTAGACGTCGGCCCGAATATCCGCCTGGCTGAAGTCGAGCGCTTGCTCCGGCGCCATGTAGTCCGGGGTCCCCATCATCACCGAGCCCACCGGCGTGAAAAGCGTGTTCCCCTCGTCGACGGTGCCATTCGCCATGGGGGCGCCCGCGCCGCGCGGCAATCGGGCCAATCCCAGGTCCAGGACCTTGATCGATCCCAGACGTTGGTTCGTCGACTCCGTGGCAGACTCGTTCGGGACGGAACTACGAGCGCCCGTGACGAGGAGATTGGCCGGTTTGACGTCGCGATGGACCAGGCCATGCTCGTGCGCATGCGCCAGACCGCTTGCGGCTTGGCGGATGTATTCGCAGGCACGCGACACCGGCAGCGGACCGTGCTGCTTGATGAGCTTGGCCAGATCGGTCCCCTCCACGTACTCCATGACCAGGAAATGGCTGCCGGCGACCGGCCCGGCATCGTAAGCATGGACGATGTTGGGGTGCGCCATCCGGCTGAGGATCTGCACCTCCCGGTAGAAACGGGCGACCACGTCAATGTCGGTCAGCAATTCCCTACGGATCACTTTGATGGCCACGTCCCGGGCCAGGCGGTGGTGTCGCGCCTTGAACACCAATCCCGTGCCCCCTTCTCCAAGACGCTCCACGAGCCGGTACTGCCCCAAGACCAGTTCCGCCCCGCGCCCAAGCAGCAACTGGTTCGCTTGATACGGGGTCAGCCAGTTCCGGTCGATCAGCTTGGCGGCAGCGGCGCGGGGCTCATCGCATCCCTCGAATACGCGCGAAATTTCTTCCATCTGGGCCGGGGTGATGAGTTGATGCCGGCGGAGTGCGCCAGCCAGCGCCGCGACCGTGGCAATGGACCGGGCGCTTGCTCGCCCCTCGGCCAAGGGTGCGGGGGCTGCGGTTGCTGCGGGGAACTCCTCGGCCAGTCGCTGGTCGAGCCGAAGCAACGTCGCGAGCACGGCGGCTTGCTGGCAGGCGAAACGCGTCGCATACTCGGCATGGCGTGGGCGGTCGCCCCAGCGCTGACGGGCCCAGTACTCCGCGCCGATCAGGTCCACCGAAAGTCGATCCAGCGGCCCCAACTCCGGGTGGCGCGCCACGTAGTGATCGAGGAGAAATCGGCCACCCTGGTCCGATGGCCGGCGCCATTGGTATTCCAGGTCGAGCTTGATGAGCTCTTGAAGGGCTTTCGGGCGGTCTGCCTGCGGCAGTGAGGAGAGGGCTTCCGCGAGGGAAGGCGCTCGACCGTACTGCCAACCCTGGTCGAACCGATCCAACGCTTGTTCAATATCGAGCCAGGCTTCGGACGATGGGCGTTCGGCGGCGGGCGGCGGAGCCATGACTTGCCTTCGCTTTCAATCCGGTCAGCCGCGGGTCGGACCTCCATCGGGATGGTCCGACTCGCGGCCCAGCTGCTGCTTGATCCCGTCCAGGACGCGAATGACCGTCCGTTCGCTGCGGTGGGTATCGATTGCGATCTCCTCCAGATTATAGCCTTGAAGGCGCAATTCCAACATACGGCGGTGTAACGGATCCAGCTGGGCCATCAGGTGGTCCATTTGGTCCTGGAGCAGTGCTGATTCAACGGGAGACGGACCGCGAGCCAGCGCCTCGGGCTGCAGACCCAGCAGGCCGTCCCCCGCGAACGGCTCCTCGGCTGCGACGGCCCGCTTGCCGCGATTATTGTGCCGGACCTGCTCGCGCAATTTGTGCAACGTCATGGCCACAAGCAACGCCCAAAGGTCGGCACCGGGTGGAAGCTGGTACTGGCCCGCGCGGGCGCGGACGAAGAAGCTGCGATAGACCGACTGGATCACGTCTTCGGGGTCGAGGCGGCGATTGAGCTGCGCCGACAATTGTCCGCGTGCCAGGGCGATGAGTCGTCCGGCATAGCGGCGGAACAACTCCGCGGCGGCCTGCTGGTCGCCCGCCTGCCACTGGGCCAACAAGTCCGACGCGGAAAGGTTCACCATGACACGGATCTCGGCCGGCGAAACGCATCGCTCCAGGCGTGGTGACGCAGGTGGAGGGGAGTCCTGGTGAACTTATCGTCTGCCCTAAAGGCGAGCAAGGAGAATTGGCGGTTCCCGGGCCGCGAAATTCCGTGTTTGTCATGTCACCTCGGCGGGCAAGAAAGCAATGTACTCAGGACGGAGCACCGGCTGCCGTCCTCGATGCGGCCCGCCTCCGATCGGAACGGCTTGAATCGCTGCCCACCTACCTGCCAGGAGTCTCGCATGCTCACCATCCAGGACCGACTGTACCGTGCCGGCGACCGCATGTCGCGTCGCTCGTTCCTCAAGGCCGGCGCACTCGGCGCCGCGGGCCTATCGTTGGCGGACTTGTTGCGGCTTCGGGCCTGCGCCGGCACTGCTTCACGGGCTCGGCACAAGTCGGTCATCATGGTCCTGCTGGGCGGCGGCCCCTCGCACATCGACATGTACGACCTGAAGCCCAATGCCCCGGCCGAGTTCCGCGGCGAGTTCAAGCCGATCCAGACCAACGTGCCTGGTTTCGACATTTGCGAGCTGATGCCCGAGCAAGCGCGTATCGCCGACCAGCTAGCCCTGGTGCGTAATTTGCAGATGCGCACCAGCAGCCACAACCACGAGGAAGAGTGCGTCAGCGGTTTCTTGTACGACCGTAAGGTCCCCGGCGCGCAGGGCGATCCCCGGCCCGCGTTCGGCTCGGTTGTCAGCAAGCTGCGTCACACGGATGCCCTCGTACCGTCCTACGTCACCCTGAGCGGCCAGCATCCATCGGAAGAGCCCTATTATGTCGGCGCTGCCCACCGGCCCTTCGCGCCCAGTGGTCCGGACCTGGCCAACCTCAGCTTGCCGCGCGGACTGACTGTCGAACGCTCCGTCGATCGGCAGGCGCTGTTGCGCGCCCTGGATACCATCCCTCGCTCTCTGGACGCCCACGGCCAGGTGGTCGGCATGGATACTTACCAGGCACGCGCCTTCGAGATGCTCAGCTCGAGCCGCGCTCGCGACGCGTTCGATATCCTCCGCGAGCCGGACCGTATCCGGGCGAAGTACGGGCTGACCGCCGGCGTGCGGAGCTACGAGGGACAGTATGTGATCGGCCAGCAGTTCCTGACGGCCCGACGTCTTGTGGAAGCCGGTGTTTCGGTCGTCACGCTTTCGGTCGCGGCCCTGGGGCACTGGGACACCCACGACGACAACTTCCCGCGCTTGCGGGAGATGCTGCCGGCCCTCGACCGGGGCGTGGCGGCGCTGGTCGGCGACCTCCGCGACCGCGGCCTCGACAAGGATGTGGCCGTCGTCGTCTGGGGAGAATTCGGCCGGGCGCCGCGGATCAGCACGCTGCCAGGCAGCAAGAAGGGCGCCGGGCGCGACCACTGGGGAAATGCCAATTTCGCGCTCTTCGCGGGAGGCGGTTTCCGCCGCGGCCAGGTCATCGGCGCCACCGATGCGCGTGCCGAACGGCCCCGCGGCGCTGCCGTCCGTCCGCAAAACGTCCTCAGCACGCTCTACCATCACCTCGGAATCGACCCGGCGACCAGCCTGCTGGACAACGCTGGGCGGCCCATGTATCTGCTCGACGACCGCGAACCGATCGCCGAGTTGCTGTAAATCCCGCCACGGAATGCTTCGATCGGAGCGTGGGGGGCGGAAGTCCGAGCGATCGGCAGGCGCCGGCTTCTTCCCCCACTTTTCTTGCCCACGAATGGGACTTTTCCGCAATGTTCAATCTCTCCTGGGGTCGGCGGTCTCGCTAACCTCATCCAGGACTTACACGATCCCGGCCTGGCCGAGGACGTGGTGCTATCGCTACTCGCAGGTGCTGAGTACCGTTTACCGAGCGATCGGCATCAATCCTGCTCAAACTTTTAACGTGAATGGACGTCCGGTCCACATCCTCGACGACCGCGAACCGATCGCCGAGTTGCTCTAAGTAGCCGTCCAAAAACTACTTCCAAGATTGCCATCAAGAAAATGAACCACGGATTGCACGGATACCACGGATAAAGCCCCCTAAGCGAATCAACGCTCCATGAGGCGGTCAGGTCTGGAATCATTGCCATTGCTATCCGTGCTATCGGTGGTCATCCGTGGTTCAATTCTTCTTCGGAGCCAGATGTTTCGGACGGGCATGCCGGAACTTGGAGGTTATTTTTGGATGCCCACGAAGTCAACGGACGACTGTACTGCTTACCTGCTGCGAAGGAGAACCGACATGAAGCGCTGGTTCCGTCCGACTCTGCCCCTGGTCGCGCTGGCGGGCCTGATTGTGCATCCCAGCGCACCGGGTGCCGACGTGGATCCGCGAGCCAAGAAGGCGATCGAGGCGCTGGAGAAGGTGCTGCCGGACGTGGAAAAGGCAGCCGACGAGTGTGCGAAAGCGATTTCTGCCTTTGAGGGCTCCGGGGACGTCAACGTCCGTGCCGCCACGGACGCCGCCCGGCTGCGGATCGACTGCGCCCGCAGCGTCCGCGCCATCATCGCCAAGGAACCGAATTACCTGATCTATCACGTGAACCCGGCGCGCGTCATCGGATGGAAAGAGTCGTTCGAGTACTTTCTCGGTTGCGCCCGGTCGAAAACCGATCCGTACCGGGGGATGACAAGCGGCGTGCGTGCCCTGCGCTCGCCGGTGGACGGACAGTTGCTCTTCTACGTCTTCCGACTGCCGAAGGACTACGACCCGGCGAAGCGGTATCCCCTGGAAGTCGCACTGCACTCCGGCGCCGGCCTCACGTGGAAGGCGGATTGGGTGGATGGCAAGCCGAGCAGCGACTCCGCGCGTGCCGAGAAGGAGCAGCGCATCTGGATCAGCCCGTGCGGTCGAGGCAACAACAGCTATGCCGGGATGGGCGAGGTTGCCGTCATGGATGCCATCCGCGACGCCCAGCACCATTATGCCGTGGACGCGAACCGGATTTTCATCGGCGGTGCGAGCATGGGCGGCAGCGGCGGCTTCCGCCTGGCTGCCCTGCATCCCGACGTGTTCGCAGCCGCTCATTCGCTGACCGGCGGAGCCGACTACGGCGTGCCCGCCGGCGACGGCCGATTTGACGCCTACCTGCTCTCGGACAACTTCTGCAACACGGGTATGTGCATCTGGGATGCTCCGAAGGAAGGCCACTACGTAAAGAACCACGCCTTCGCCGATGCCCTGCGCGCCCGCGCCACCAAATACGCCGGATCATATCCGAACATTGAGCTGACCGACCCGAACGGCAGCCACGGCATCATCGACCGGAAGCTGCAGGCAGAAGGCGGGGAGTGGCTCCGCAAACAGGTGCGCAACCCCTGGCCCAAGCGGGTTGTCTACAAAACGTATAGTCTGCGCTACGATGGCGCCTACTGGGCCCACATCGATACGGTTGAGAAATCCGACGCTCCGGCCCGGATCGAGGCCGCGCATGACGCCGGCAAACTCCGTGTCGCCGTTGAGAACGCCGACCGCTTTCATCTCAACCTGGACAAGGAGCTCGTGGGTGAGACCCGCGAGCTGGAGGTGAGCGTGAACGGCGGTCCCTCCGTCAGGGCCTCAACGGGCCGCGCCGTTTACTTCGAGAAGGCCGCCGGGAAGTGGGCGGTCGCCGAGAAACGCTACCCGCCTGGCCTGGTCAAGAAGCACGGTTTGTCGGGCCCGGTGCAGGACGTTTTCATGGGAGGCCCGGTGTTGATGGTTCATGGCACCCGGGAGAAACGCGACGTGGCCGCCGAAAAAGTCGTGAGCGACGCCGTGCTCCGCTGGTTCGGCCCCGAGGACGGCGGCGCGACGCTGCACACCTCATTCGATCGCAAAGCGGACGGCGACGTGACCGCGGCCGACATTGCCGACAAGCATCTCGTCCTCTTCGGCACACCGGCACAGAACGAGCTCGTCCGCAAGGTTGCGCCTCGCCTGCCGGTCAAGTTCCTCGCCGATGGCGTGGAGGTTGCAGGCAAAGCACACCGCGGCAAAGGCGTCGGCCTGGTGATGGTCTACCCCAATCCGCTCAACCCCGAGCGATACATACTGCTCGTGCCCGAGGACTATGCCGGTGATTCACCGATGACTTTCCCGGATTACCTTGTCGTCAAGAACGTCGGATCGAGGCAAGACGTGCTCGATCGCGGGTATTTCGACGCACGCTGGCAGATCAGCACCAAGAAATGATCGGCCCTTTTGGAGGCCGTTCTTCGTTCGCCTGAATATTCTTCTGTGGCGCGAATGTGTGCGATTTACGAAATTTTATATTAACTCCGCCGCGTCTTCACTCTTTAGAGAGGGAAGCCCAACCCTCCGAATTATCGATGGCCCCGACCATCTCACTTGCAGCGGAGTCCTGAACGCCATGCGGATGACCAAGCTCCAGAAGGCAACGGCGACGGTCCTGTTCCTCGGTATGTCGGCCACCGGCGTGTGGCTGCACGGCACGGCACTGGCTGATCCGGCCCCGGCGGCGGTTGCCAAGCCTGAACGTCTGGATGCCACGGGCTCTCCGCTGCCGGCGGCCGTCGAAGCCCGCTTTGGCACGCTCCAGTGGCGGCATGCGCATCAAGTGGTCTTCGTGGCCTACACCGCGGACGCCAAGCAACTCATCACCGGAACGCAGGACGGCATGCTCCGCGTCTGGGATGTCGAATCCGGCAAGGAACTTCGCAAGTTCGGCAAGCCCGGCCAAATGATCAACAACCCGAGCTACGGCCGCGAGATCTTGGAACTGCGCAAGGCAGTCTACTATCAACCCGCCGCCGGTGCAGCGATCTCCCCCGATGGCCAGCTGTTGGCCGTCAGCGGGTCGGATGCCAGCATCACCCTCTGGGACGTGGCGGCCGGCAAGGAAGTGCGGAACTGGAAGCCGAACCCCGCCTACGGGACCACCGGCATGATTTTCTCCCCCGACGGCACGACCCTGATCGTCAAGAACCAGAACCAGGGACTGATCCAGTACACCGTCGAGGACGGTAAGGAAGTCCGCAAGTTCAACGTGCAGCAGGTCAACAACGCCAAGGGCGAACGCGAGCAGATGTTCTATGGCAATAACCAGAACCCCAGCGTCGGGTTCCTGGATGGCGGCAAGATCCTGGTTGCCGCGGCTTACCACTTCGTCACCGCCAACAACCAAAACCAGGTGACGGCCATCCTCAAGCGCTGGGAAGTCGACACCGGCAAGGAACTGCCCTCGCTCAAGGGCCCCGCGACTGCCTACCAGTCGGTATCGCTGTCGCCGGACTGCATGTCCGCCGCATGGACGCTCAACGACGGCACCACGCGGCTGTGGGACACGATCGGGAGCAAGGAGCGAGTCCAGGTGGGCGGCGCTCAGAATGCCTACTTCCACTCGATGACTTTTTCTCCAAACAGCAAGTTCCTGGCCACACGCGGCCATGACCAGTCGATCCGGCTTTGGGATGCGGAGTCGGGCAAGGAAGTGAAACAGCTGGGCAACCCGAACCATGGGGCGAACGGTCAGCTCCAGGCGGTCGACATCCGCTACGCCCCGAGCAACGTCGCGTTCTCGCGCGACGGCAAGGCCATCGCCGTGGGCACCAGCGGCAACACCATCCGCCAGTGGGACACGGGCACGGGCAAGGAAATCGCTTCCACCGGTGGACATCACGGCGCCGTCATGAACATCGCCTTGTCCGCGGACGGTAAGACCGTCGCGACGCGCGGGGCTGACGGCACGGTCCGCGTCTGGGACAGCAGCACCGGCAAGGAAGCTCGTCAGTTCTCGCTGCCGGTGGCCGTTTCGCATGCCGCCTTCTCCGCCGACGGCAGGATGCTTGCCACGGGCAGCTACGACGGCACCGTCCGCACCTACGACGTCGGCACGGGCAAGGAGATCCAGGAATGGAAGGCCCAGCAGCAGTCGTTCATCAGCATGGCGATCTCGCCGGACGGAAAGCGCGTCGCGACCCGCAGCTACGATATGTTCATCCGCGTCTTCGAGGCGACGACCGGCAAGGAGCTGCGTCAGATGGCGTCCGCGCCGGCTATGCAACCCGAGCAGGATCGCAAGCAGATCGCTCGATCCATGGCCTACAACCCCGGCACGCCGGTCCTGGCCTTCTCGCCCGACGGGACGCTGCTGGCCGCAACCGGCGGCAACAATAACGGCATGATGCTCCAGGGCAAGGACGGCAAGGTTGGCGGCCCGGCGTACAACGCCATCGGCCTGTGGGACGTGGCCACCGGCAAGCTGGTCCGCGCCTTTGATGCCGCCCCAATGACCATGTCCACCTTCCTGTTTGCTCCGGACGGCCGCACGGTCGCCACGGGCCACTACGACGGCACCATCAACCTCTGGGAAGTCCACTCCGGCAAGGCCCGCTTTACCTTCAAGGGCGTGGCTGCCGGCGGCGCGATCCTCCAGCTGGCTTACACGCCCAACGGCCGCACCATCGCCGCTACCGGGCAGGATGGCATTATCCGACTGTGGGACGCGAGTACGGGCAAGGAACTCAAGCAACTGACCGGCCATCAGGGAGCGGTCGTCACCGTCGCTTTCGCCGACCATGGCAAGAAGCTGCTCTCGGGCGGCATGGACACCACCGGCCTTCTCTGGGACGTGGACGGCGTGAACAACACCGAAAAGCCGGCGACCGTCGAACTGGAAGACGCCAGGACGCAAGCCCTCTGGAACGACCTGGCCGGCGCCGACGCCCGCAAGGCCTACGATGCCATTCGCACGTTGGGCACCGCACCGAAGCAGGCGCTGCCGCTGCTGCAGAACCACGTCAAGGCCGTGCCGGCCCTGGATGCCCAGAAAATCAAGGAAATGATCGCGGACCTGGACAGCAACCAGTTCGCCATTCGCCAGAAGGCGACCGAGGAGCTGGAAAAGCTTGGCGAGTTGATCGAGCCCGAGCTGAAGAGCGAGCTGGTCAAACAGCCGTCGCTGGAACTACGGATGCGCGTCGAGCGCCTGCTGGAGCGGCTGACGAACGTGACCCCGCCGACCGGCGATGAGCTGCGAGCCCTGCGATCGCTGGAAGTGTTCGAGGAACTGGGCACCCCGGAGGCCAAGCAAGCCCTGGAGACGCTGGCCAAGGGCGCATCCGGCGCCCGCCTGACCCGCGAAGCTCAGAAGGTCCTGGCTCGGATGAGCAGGTAAGGATTGACGAATCAACAAGGGTCGGGATCGACGGCCCCTGCGTATGTCGGCGCTCCACCGCGGATTTGCTTGCCGGCTCTAGCCGGCGGAATGGCAGGGGGGGATTCGATCGAACCCGACAATTGTTGATTCGCCGATCCTCAAGTGGCCGCGGACAGACGCAAAGCACGCAGATCAGGCGGCCTTGATCTGCGTGCTTTGCGTTTAGTTCTCTAGCTAGCGCTGCTCTCCTAGCAATGATAAGCGTAAGGCTTCAGCCTGCGGAGTGAATGCGCCACCACTGCAACGCCGTTCTGCGGCAGATGCGGTTTCTTGTCGCTCGGCTCCGGATCGAAAACAAAGAGGCTGCCACCCTGGTCGAGCCGCTCCGTTGGGGGCTGGCCGAAGCGCTGGATTGAGACGCGGCACTTTGGTCGGAACACGACCTGCCGTTCGGACACGGGTGCGTTTTTAGCGCTCGCCAGTCTCTACGATTGCAGGGGCAATGGGGGAGATCCTGAGCGGTGCACTCGAACCCGCTGGCGGCGGGCCCTGCTCTTGCTTCGCCCGGGGGTCCGCGTCCTCCGGCGGTCGTCCCGCAATCGCTGTCAAACGCTCCATGGCAGCCTTCAAGCGGGCCTTTCTTTCGGCATTCTTTTCCTTGACCGCGGCCAGGCGAATCATCTCCCGGGCGAGTTCGCGGCCCTCCACCAGCTCCATGACGCGGAGAAACCGTGCGGCTCGCTCCGTTGACTCCTCGGTTGCCAGGCGTTTGAGGGCGCCCACGCTGGCCGGCTTGCCGATGGAAACGAGCGCTCGAATCACCGGCCTTTCTTCCGGTCCCTCTACCTCCGTATTGATACGTCGCCAAAAGTCTCCGTCGATTCGATCGAGCAATGGCTCCACGGCCTCCGGAGCGCGATATTCGCCCAGAAGTCGGATCACGTAGCACTCTCTGCCTTCTCCCTCCCGATGTTCGTCATCCTTGATAAAGTCGAAGTACCTCAACTGGTTCTCGAGGTCTTCCTTCTCATCGGGCGTCGTTGGTTTTTCGATCCGCGCGTGCAACTCCTTGACAAACCGGTCGGCACCGACGGCGTCCAACTTCTTGCGATTCTTGTCGATCTGGGTCAAGAGGATGAGCAGCCGATTGACGGTCCGCCCACGTTGATCCACAGCGTTTCGGTAGGCACCGTCCCGTGCTTCCCTTCTAGACGGGACCAAGTCCTCAGCCACGTGGCCCCAAGGAGGCTTCGCGACTGCCACAACTGCCACGACGAGCACGGCGGCCGCGCCGAACCAGCGTGCGCTCGACGTGGAGGCTGAATCACGGATCGCATTCCATTGCATGGCGTTCTGACCCACTGTGAAAGAATGTTTTTTCAAGACATCGGAACCCGGAACGGGGGCGCAGCCATTTTTTGGCGACCTAGCCTTGATGCCGCATAACTCTGGCCCCTCAAGGCTGGATCCTTTTGAGGGCCGCCTCCGCACCCTGACGTACAGCAACGTCCTCGTCCTGCAGGGCCTGCGCGAGCGTCGGAATCGCTGCGTCGGCTTTCGGGCCAATTTCACTCAGGGCCTGGATCGCGAGCAAGCGCGTCCTGCGATCCCGGTCCGTGGCCGCGCCAATCAACAGCGGCACAGCATCCACGCCGATTCGTCCAAGGGCGCCGGCGGCACTTAAGGCAACAAAACCTTCTTCATCCTTTAATGCCTTAACGAGGTGCGGAATAGACGCTTTGGCCCCCGAACCGATATTGCCGAGCGCGTTTGCCGAGAAAAAGCGAACTGTCCAATTATAGTCCCGCATCGATTCCATGAGCGCTGGAACAGCCTCTCGTGCCTCTGGCCCCATGCCAGCCAAAGCTGAGGCTGCAGTCAGTCGATTGGCTGCTACTTTGCTTTCCAGCGATCTCACGAGGACAGGGATCGCAAGCTTCGATTGCCGGTCGATTTCCCATAGCGCCGCCGCAGCCTGAATACGCACCGATACATCGCGATCGTCCAACGCGTTCGCGAGAGCGGGAAGTGCCGCTTTGCACCGGGAACCCAGGTTGCCGAGGCCTTCCGCAGCCTGCTGCCGGACCTTCGCATCCTTGTCGCTTAATGCATCAATCAGCGTGGAAACCGACCGTCTAAGCCTCTGTTCCTCATCCCAATCGCTGTGCGAGTGTGCAGACGCAGACGTATAGGCCAAGTTCTGCTCCGCGGCTTGACATGGCTGCGCCCTATTACTGCCCCCCACCATCAAAAGCGCAAAGACGGGCGCCGGGATTTTTCTCAACCATTCCTTTGGCATAATCATTGGCTCCTCCCTCAGCATTTTCAATTCTATTTGCCCCAGACCGCGTTGTCTTTGCCAACATGCCACTCCGGCGGAGTCACAGTTACCTCGATACCGCTCTTTGATGCCGTATAAGAATAGCCCCACGTGATATACCCGATGGGTTCCTTTTGATCCGTCTTCACGAGGTAGAGTTGGAATTGCGCAACACGTTTGACAGTTATCTTATTCTTGTCAAGACTTTTGATGAAGTTGGCAACAAACTCCTTCGGGCTATCTTCCAACGTGAACGTGACAGACTTGTCGCCGTTAGCAATCTCCGGTTTCCCTGCAATCGCTATCGGCAAGGGCTGATTTGGGCTATCCTTGGCCGGGTGGTTCCCAACAAACTGCTGACTAATGGAAGCGCGTGGGTCGGTATTCTTATCAGGACCGTCCAGGTGCCAATTCACGTTCTCTTCCTCTTTCTTCCCGTCAACCGTAATGGCCAGATCATTCTTCGCATATTGCGCCCACAAGTAACCATCATCGGCCTTTTTTGGATCTTTCCCTTTGGCGTCGAAGGTGACGCTCATGTCGGCACCATACAGGACGGCAAAATCCATGGGTCGGACGAAATTCGGCGAGCCGTCCTTGAAAACGAATAGGCCCTTCTCCTTGTCAATCTTTTCGACCTTGAGCGTAACCGTTTTCCCATTTGGCGGCTCCTTCGCGATTTGTAAGCCTCCGGGAAGTGGCGTGGCATTTGCGCGGGGCTCAAGGGTGCGCAAGTCGAACCCGCCTTCGATCTTCTTCACTTGAAATTTAATGACGCCTTCATCGAGCTTCACTTCTAGCTTGTCTTTATCCTTGTCGCCAGCCTGCGTGACGAGGACTGTCACGCGCTTTTCATCGAATAGATTTGGCGTTCCACTGTCCGTCACACGCACGGCGAAGGTGTACTGGCCTGCCGGCGGTGTCCACGTGAATACACCGCTCGTCGGTTCGATGGAAGCCCCCGCCGGCGCATCGACATCCAGGCTGAATGTCAACCCGTTGGCCGGCACATCCGCATCGCTCGCCGTCATCGTGAAGCTCAACGCCTGTCCCGCCGTCACCGTTTGGCTTGCGATCGGGTCGAGGACCGGCGGCGCGTTCACCTCGCGGACCGTCACCGTAAACGTCTGGCTCGCGCTCAGCGCCGGCGAACCATCATCGGTCACGCGCACGGTGATCGCGTACACCCCCGGCCCTTGCGCTTCCGTCGGCGTGAACGTGAAGACTCCGCTGCTGGCGTCGATCGTCGCTCCCGCGGGCGTCCCCGTGTCCAGGCTGAAGGTCAAGCCGTTGGCCGGGACATCACCGTCGGTTGCGGTTACGGTGAAGCGAAGCGTGCTGCCCTCGTCGACATCTCGGTCGGCAATCGGGGCCAGGACCGGCGCCGCATTGACCTCGTTGACCGTGACCGACACCGATTCCTCATCGGACAAGGCCGGCGTCCCGTTGTCGGTCGCCTGCACGCGGAACGTGTAGACACCGGGGCCGTCGGCTTGGCCGGGCGCCAGGGTAACCACGCCATCAGCGCTGCCGATGCTGGCCCAGGCGGGCGCGTCGATGAGGCTGAAGGTCAATGACTGTCCGAGATCGGGGTCGGTTGCCTCGGTCAGAATGGAAATCCGGCTGGACTCGTCCACCGCCTGGCTGGCGATCGGAGAGAGGAGAGGCGGCTGGTTGACGGGGACGCCGATCGCCGGCACCTCCCGCGCCTCGAGTTGCTCAAACCCGGGGCGGTAGGAACCGTGCATGCGCCGGTCAGACCGGCGAATTACGAGGGGGGGGGGCAAATGCATCACGTCGGCGGCGCAGGCATTTGAGGAAGAAAGTCCAGTCCATGGGCATCCTGTCAGGTTGTGGAACGACGGTGGTCGACAACGCAACGACGCAGAAGGATGGTGGCCGGAGCGCGGCCGCTTGTCAATCGCGAATCGAATGCGGATACGCCGCGGCTCGGCACCTCGTTTCAATCATCCTTGCGACGGCGCCGCTGGCTGTTGGCGTAGATCCAGTAGCCGCCGGCGCAGCAGCCGAATCCGGGGATCGCGATCGCAAAGCCGAACGCGCTGCCGGACATGCGCACCAGGAACCCCGCGGCAACCAGCAATCCGCCCAGGGCCATGACGAGCAACCCCACGGTCGCCTGCATGGTCTGAGTGGCCGACATGCGTTGCGGCATGCGATCCTCGATGTCGGGCTTGATCTCGCCGAAGGGATTTGGATCGGGCGACGACATGATGGAAATTCTCCAGCTTCGATTCAGGTTCGACGTTCAACACTCATTTCTCGGTCAACTGCTTGATCGGCAGCAGCAGAATGGTGCCATCGGTCAACGGGGCGAAGATGCGATCGGCCCCAAAACCTACCGGGGCCGCGGCGGGTGCAACACTGGCTTTGAGCGTGAAGCCCGACCCACGCGGTTCGCCCTTCTCCACGTCGAGCGCCACGAACTTGCCCGCCTGATCCGCGACGATCACCAGGCCGCCGGCCTCATGCGGTTGGCCGACAATGGTCTCACCCGGCGTCGTGTACTTCCACAGGACTGCTTCCTTGGCCGTATCGATCCAGACCAGTTGCTTGCGATCGACCACGCAGCCGATGCGGTCCCCGCGCAGGAAAGGCCCGGCCGTGATCTTGCCTTCCAGCGGCCAGCGGCGCACTTCCTTGAGTTTCTCGCCTTGCAGCAGCAAGACGTTGCCGGCGGAATCGGCCACGAGAATGCGCCCGTCGCCGCCGGGCAGGACCAGCGGCGCCGCGACGATCCGATCGTCCAGCTGTCGTTCGGCGCCGGCCGTCCACGATTCCTTCTTCGGCCAGATGATGCGGCGCAAGCCCTTGCTGCCGTCGGTGACGAGATAGTCGTCGCCGCCCAGGTGGACCGCGTGGCCCAGGGCGCCGGCATCGGCGTGGGGAGCGCGCCAGTACGGTCCCGGCGCGAAGCCTTCCTTCGTATCCGCCAAGGACTGACGCACCAGCCGGCCGTCCGCCAGCGGCAGCACCAGGAACTCCCCGCCCAGGGCCGGCGTGCCGCCGGGCACATCGGGCAGCGTGAATTCACGCCGGACGTTTTCGCCGGCCTTTTTTGCCACACTATAGCGGCGCAACACCAGCTTACCGGCCGAAGGCGCCGTCACGGTGTACACCGAGTTACCATCGGCGCCAGGCAGGAGCCACGAAATTGGCCCCGGCGCTTCACCGGGGACAACCGGCAGCAAGTGCGGCTTCTTGTCGCCCGGCTCCGGATCGAAGACGAAGAGGCTGCCTCCGTGGTCGAGCACGCCGATTTTGCTGCCGATCATCGTCGGATCGCCCTGGCAGCGAAGGCCGAGCTGCCGCTGCCAGCGTACCTTGCCGCTGGCAGCATCTACTGCCGTGGCGAGGCACGCCTGTCGAGCGGGGGATTGCGTGACGACAAAGAGTGTGTCGCGCGTCTCATTCACCTGGCCGGCGTGCAACGGCGAGCCCAGCGCCAGCGGTTCCTTCCAGAGCGGTGCAATCTTCAGGCCCTTTTCGGCGCCCAGGCCCATGCGCCAGTGCTGCATGTTTCCCTCGGCCAAAACCCAGAAGTCGCTCTCGGTGGCGTGGACGACCAGGGCGCGGCCTGGCTGCCGGGCGCCGTCCTCCTTGCGATACGCGGGAGGCACCAGCGGAAATAGCGGCTGGTCCTGGTTGTGGAACTGGTTGATGCCAAACAGACCCAGCACGCCCGCGTCAGTTGCCAAGACGATCTTCTCGCCGTCACAGTGCGGCTGGAACCACGACCAGCCGCGCATCAACGGTTCCGGCTGCAGCGCCGGCGTGTTGACCACTTTCTCCAGCGGCAGCCGATAGGCCCGCAACTTCATCGCATCGAGCCCATCGGCTTGGCTGAGGATCAGGAAGCGCGGCATATTTGTGACATTGATCGTGTCATCGCCCACCAGGATCGGTTCGCCGCGCAAGGAGCCGCTGGGATGCCCGGTGTTCAGCATTGCCACGCACTGCTTCTTGTCCACGTCCAGCACGTAGACGTAGCCGCGATCGGCCGGGAAATAGAGCAGATTGGTGCCTTCCTGGCGGGCGCCGCTGCCGGTCAATGGCAAGCCGAGCCGATATTCGCCGAGCACGGTGCCCTTGACGATCTCGATCTCGTGAACACGGCCTTCCTCGCGCGACTTGCCGTCCCGCTGCTTCTGCGTGCTGGTTGTCGCCACGTAGGCACGACGGCCGACGATCACCGGCCGCCCCAGGCACGGCTGGCCCAGGTCATAGGACCACTGGGCCTCCCCGGTGAATGCGTCACAGGCGGTCAGCGTGTTGGTGTCGGAGGACAGGACGAGCACAAGCTCCGCGTTGGTCTCGCCGGCGGGTAACCGGACCGGCAGCGTCGTCATGTCGATGCCGACGCGCCGCGCCCAGCGCACGGAACCATCCTTTTCGTTTAGCGCATACAAAACGCCGCGAGCCAGCGCGAAGACGACGCCGGGACTCTTGACCGTCGCGCCGGTCGCATCGACGCGCGGCGCGACGAGCAGTCCTGGAGCCGCGTCGTCGGTTGACGACGGCTGCAGCGGCTTTTCCTTCCACGCGATGTAACGGTTGCCCTCGAACAGCCAGCCGCTGCGGATCTTTTCCAGACGTTGCCGAACCTCCGGGTGCGCGAGGTAGCCGCGATTGTGAAGGCTTTCCTCCAGCTCGATGATCTGGTCCCAGGTGCGTTCGGCCGGTTTGTCGAGTTCCACGAGCTGGAGTTGCAGGTCCTCGAAGCTACTCAGCTCGTCCCTGACGCGGGCTATGCGGCGCTTGATCTCCTCGCCGCCGTCCACGGATTGTGAATATCGATCCGACTGGATCTGCACGTCCTTCGCGAGATCGATCGCTTTCCGGATCTTGTCGGAGTTGTCCTTGGTGATTTTCTCCTCGGTCCCGTGGAGCAACTTGCGATCGAGCAGCTTGTGATAGGTCTCCCACAGGTCCGCGTGGTAGAGGGGAAGGAATGGACCCTTCTCATGTGCGGCCACGAAGGCGCGAAGTTGCTTGTACGCGTCGGCACCCTCGATGTCGAACGAATTCACGTCGAAGCGGACATCGCCGAAATCCTTCCAGAACCGAAATTCCTCGCTGCGCGGGCTTTCGGGGTACTTCTTCAGGAGCTGCGCGTAGATCTGCGATGACTCGCGGAACTTGGCGTCGTTGTAAGCCGTCTTGGCGCGGTCGGCGAGCACGTCTTCCGGTTCGACGGCAACGCTCCGCGTCCAGAGAATCGCTCCCCCGCCGACCAGGCCGGCGAGCAGCACCATGCCGATCATCAACTTCTTCGCGGAGCCCTGCTTCTTCGCCGGTTTGCCCGAGTACTTGTACTCAATGGGAGGCACTTCGGTGGGCGGCGATTCGTTTGGTGGAGGCAGCGGTGTCGACGTCGGCGCCTCCATCGTCTCGATGGCGCGTCGGACTGGCGGCGGCTCCCAGGGAGCGGCGGGTTTATCGCTGGGCACCTGGATGCCGGTCGGAGGCGGGCCGCTCACCACGGGAAGGTCCGGCGTAATCTGCGTGCCCGGTTCCGGGCGTTCCGGCGTGGTGCGCATCGTCTGCTTGGCACGCGGCGCCTTGGCTGTGCGGATGGGCGGCGTTTCCGGGGCTTTGGCCGGCGGTTTTTCCGGCGTGCTCTTGCGGACCGGCGGCGGCGCTTGCTCCCAGGCGGGCGGTGCGGCCGGTGCAGGCACTGCAGGCGCTGCAGGCGCTGCAGGCGCTGTCGGGGGCGTCGGCGGTGGTGATTTCGGAGCTTCGGGCGCGGGGCGACGACGCGGTGGCGGCGGCGCCTGTTGCCAGGATGGCGCTTCCGCCGGTTTCTGCTCGGCAACCGGTTCGAGCGGTACCTGCTCGGCCGGTAACTCCTCCGCGGCTTCCGACGTCACGAGCGGCACGATCTCACCGACAGCGCCGGCCTTGTAGTTCTTCTCCGGCTCCGGCGGCTTGCGCTTGGTGTCGAGCTTCACCTCGGTCTCGGCAGCCGCGGCGGCATCGCCATTGCCGGATTCCGGTGTGGGTTCGGCGGATTCCTTGACCTCGAAGACCTCGCGGCAGATGGCCTTGGGACAGCGCATCCGCTGGCCGCGCAGCTCCGGCTTGAGCTGATAACGGCTGCCGCATCGGGGGCAAAAGACATTGATATGCACGGATCAATTCCCCGGAAACGGGAACAATCGAGCGATGGGCTCCATTCTAAGCGGCCCACAAGCGGAACGGAAGACCATGGATGGACTCCGCACCTGCGACGCCATTCCGCGGGATGCCTGCGGAAAAGCCCCGCTAACAAGAATTCCAGGAATTTTCCATTTGCTGGCGCCCTTGCGGGGAGTAATCCTCCAGAGCAGGCAACTGTGGAGAGGCCGATGGCCCACGAACCCCTCGCTCTCGTCCTTCGGCAACTGCGCCGTCTTGTGGGCGCCCCCGCCGCCGCGGACGCGAGTGACGGACAACTTCTGGAACGCTTTGTCGCGCAGCACGAAGAAAGTGCGTTCGCGACGCTGATGCAGCGGCATGGTCCGCTGGTGCTCAGCGTCTGCCGCCGCCTCCTCACCGACGCGAACGACGTGGACGATGCCTTTCAGGCGACGTTCGCGGTGTTGGTTCGCCGGGCTGCGTCTCTGAAACGGGAAGGCTCGCTCGGCAGCTGGCTCTACGTAGTCGCGCAGCGCGTCGCCCTCAAGGCGCGGGCCAATGCCGCCCGCCGCCGCAGTCGCGAAACCCAGGCGGAAGACATGGCCCAGGCAACCGAACCGTCGTGCGAGTTCGACCCGCAGACCGCCGCCGCCCGCCGCGAGCTGCGCCTGGTCCTCGATGCCGAGGTCAGCCTCCTCCCCGAGAAGTACCGTGCTCCGGTCGTCCTGTGCTATCTCGAAGGCAAGACCAACGAGGAAGCGGCACGCGAACTGGGTTACCCGATCGGCTCCATGTCCTGGCGGCTCGACAAGGGGCGCGAGCTCCTTCGCCAGCGGCTCGTTGGACGGGGCCTCGCCCTGTCCGCCGGCGCGATGCTGGCCAGCCTGGCAGCCAGCACGGCGACGGCAGCGGTCCCAGTGACGCTCGGCGACGCGACGTTGAAGGCCGCGCTGCTGCTGGCCGCGGGAAACGCCGCCGCCGGCGCGCTGTCCGCGCCCGCCACCGCCCTTGCCGACAACATCGTGCATGGCATGGTGGTTGCCAAGGCACGCTTCGCCCTGGTCGTTGTTCTCCTGCTGGGACTGGCCGGCGGTGCAGCAGGTCTGCTGGCCTATCGCAACGGGACGACGCAGCCCACGGTTCCACCGCCGGACCTTCACTTTGCGGACGGGGTCGATCAGCGCGTCGAGGACTGGCAGCCGAAGCCCTCCGAGCGACGCATCGACGAGATCGGCTGGGCGCCGGACATCCGCACCGCCGAGCGCCTGGCGAAGGAGCACAACCGCCCGGTGTTCCTGTTCACGCACAGCGGCCGGATCGGCACGGGTCGTTGCGGGGGCAGCGCCTTCAACCTCCGTGCCTACGCCCTGTCCGACGACCGCGTCATCAACATCCTGAATCGCTTCTACATTCCGGTCTTCGCGCCGAATGACGACTACACCGGCACTGGCACCGCGCCGGCGGAAGAGAAGGCCGAGCGAACTCGCATCTACCACGAGACGTTGCAGGCGAAGCTGAATGCCGGCGATGACTGCATGTACATCCTGTCGCCCGACGGCAAGGTGTTCGATTCGCTGATCGTCCGCCGCGCGAAGAAGGAGAACCTCGACACGTTCGTCGCGAAACTCCAACAGATCGCGAAGAAGCTCGGCACGGCGGAGGGCCCAATCGTGGTAGCGCCGAAGCCCTTGTCGGTGCCGCCGGCCGCGCCCGATGATTCGCTGGTACTGCACCTGGTGGCTCGGGCCTTCAACCGCAAGGTCTGGTGCGAGTTTCCCTCCGAAGACTACATCGTGCTGGCGCCCGAACAGTGGCGTCCACTGGTCCCGGCCAGTGCAAACCTGGGCGATACGTGGGAAGTCGCTCCCGAGTTGACAACACGCCTGCTGCGCCACTTTTATCCGCAGACCGAGAATAACGACTTGAGCAAGAATCGCATCGACCGCCAGTCGCTGCGAGCGACGGTGGTCAGCCAGCGCGACGGCATCGCTCGCATCCGGCTCGACGGCGAGCTGAAAATGAAGCACACCTTTTACCAGACCCGCGAAGACAACAACGTCGTGGACGCGACATTGCTCGGCTTCCTCGATTACGATCTGAACGCCGGACGTATCCGCTCGCTGCGCCTGGTCACCGACCAGGCGACCTACGGCGGCCACGACATGGGTGTCGCCGTGCGTTCGCTGCCTTGATTGCCTACCCGATCGAACCCCCTGCCGCGAGCGTCGCGCACAACTCCCGCGTCGGGGCTCGCGGCATACCGACCCCCCGGAGCCTGTCATGCCATCCCGCTTCTGCGACGGCGTCACAAGACGTCAGGCACTCCAGGCCGGCTTGACAGGCCTTGCCGGTCTTTCGTTGGCGGACCTGTTTCGCTTCCAGTCCCAGGCGGCCGAGCCGGCACCCGATACGGCCGTCATCTATGTTCTGCAGGAGGGCGGCCCGCCACAGCACGAGACGTACGATCCGAAGCCTGACGCACCGGTGGAAATTCGCGGCGAATTCAACGCCATCTCGACCAGTGTGCCGGGCGTGCAATTCAGCGACATCGTGCCCGAGCAGGCGAAGCAGATGCACCGCATGACGCTGCTGCGTTCCATCCATCATCCCTCCACGCAGCATTCGTCGAGCGTCCATCTCATCAAGACCGGCTACTATTGCCGGGCCGATGCCAACGAGAACGAGCTGCCCAGCGTCGGCGCCTACGCCTCGCGGGTCTGCGGCGAGCGAGTGCGCGGCGTGCCGCCCTATGTCCTGCTGCATACCGGCGAACGCTACGACAGCGGCCATTTCCTCGGCAAAGGCCACAATCCGTTCTTCGTGCAGATGAGCCAGGAACACACGCGCTATCAGGTCCCCAACCTGACGCTGGTCGAGGGCGTGACGACGGACCGGTTGAACGACCGCCGCAAACTGCTGGCCGACTTCGATCAAGCCCAGCGCATGCTCGACCGGCGCGGCGATGCGGAGGGCATCGACCAATTTCAGCGCAAGGCGTTCGACATGGTGACCGGCCCCGCGGCCCGGAAAGCGTTCGATCTCGATCGCGAGCCGCTCAAGGTGCAGGAACGCTACGGCCGCAATCCCGTTGGCCAGAAGATGCTGCTTGCCCGCCGGCTGGTGGAACACGGTGTGCGCTATGTCACCGTGGGCACCGTCAACTGGGATTACCACGGGGCCCTCTGGCAACAGATGCGTCGCGACATGCCGGCCTTCGACCGGGCCCTGGCGGCCCTGGTGGAAGACTTGCACGACCGCGGCCTGGACAAGAAGGTACTGGTGGTGGCGATGGGCGAGTTTGGCCGTACGCCACAGATCAGCTCCTTGCCAAACCACCCGCCAGGCCGCGATCACTGGGGCGATGCCATGAGCGTGCTGATGGCCGGCGGCGGCCTGCGCGGCGGACAGGTCGTCGGCGCCACCGACGGCAAGGGCGGCCGACCGACGCAGAGCCCGTATCGCCTGGAATGCGTGCTGGCGCACATGTACCGGCACATGGGCATCGATCCGGCGCTGACTTTCAACGACCACACCGGCCGTCCGCGCCATCTGCTCGAAATTCGCGATCCGATCTCGCAATTGGCGTGACATCTCCCGCCACGAACTTGACTCTCGTTGACTTTCGTACCCAAGCCGGAGCTTGGGGGATTGCTAACTAAACGGGCTGTCGCGCACCGTGTAGCGGAAGTCGCCAGACTTCCGTGCGACCGGTTCCGGCTCGGAACTCTGGCGAGTTCCGCTACGTACCCAAGCCGGAGCTGGGGAACGAGATTGATTGCAAGGAGTCCACCCATGCGATATGGCGCCGGTCTTTCCGTCCTTCTGTGCGGGCTGTGCGTTTCACTGCCCGCGGCCGATACCAAGCCCGAAGTTCCCGAGAAGATGCTCTTCGATTTCGAAGATGCTGCTGAACTCAAGGCGTGGTCCAACCTCGTGCTGCCCGACGCCAAGGGGAAGGAGCCTGCGGCGACGATCGAGCAGTCCGCGGAGAACGCCACCAGCGGCAAGCACAGTCTGAAGATCACATTCGCCGGCGGCGCGTGGCCCGCCATCACGACGACGCGGATTCCCGACGACTGGACGCCGTTCCAGACATTCAAGGCGGACGTGACCGTCAGCCGGCCCTGCGTCGTCGGCTTCGCACTCTTCCAGGAGAAGAGCAAACGCGATCCCGGCTGGGATGGGGGCATCAGTCGTTGGGTGCGCACCTTCTTCCTCAAGCCCGGCAAGAACAGCATCGTCACCAGCATTCCCGAGCCGACCGGCAATCCCTACGCTTATCACACCAAGTACGGCAAGGCCGAGCGCTTCGAGATTTTCATGTACAGTCCACACGAGGGGGAGTCGATCTACGTCGACAACATCCGCCTCTCGGCAGTCAAGGAACCGCGGCCGATGCCGACCAAGACTGATTTCCGCGTCCTCGGCACCGACATGGTCGTCGGCAGCGTGGGCGAGCTGGGCAAGAAGCTCAAGGACCGTTGGGTGAAGCCGGAGCCGCGCACGGTCGAGCAGGTCGAAACCGCGTTCAAGGCGAAGTACGACGAACTGAAGAAGACCCATCCCAAGGCCGTGCTCGCCATCCTGCGCGACGGCGAGAAGGGCTTCGATCGCGCCAACCCGGACAAGGCCTACACGGCCCGGACGGTTTGACCGTGGACCGCGCCCACAACGAGGGCAAGAACGCGTCGCAAGAAGTGTTCATGCGCCATCGCAGTCCGCTCATGCGCGTCGAGCTGGCCAGCATTCCGAATGGCTCGAACATCCTTGCCGCCCAGCTGGTGATCGTCGCGGCGAGGGATAACCTCAAGGGCCACGAGCACGACATCAACCCGAGCATGTGGGTGGCCGAGCCGTGCAACCGTCCGTGGGAAGAGTACGACGTCAATGCCTACCGGTTTGCCAAGGACAAGCACTGGAAGGCCATCGGCGGCATGCACTGGGGCGAAGACCCGGACTTCCTGCCGGTCTACGTCGCGCACGGTCCCGGCGGCCTCAAGACCAACACCTGGGACTTTACCGAAGCGGTGAAGTTCTGGACCGACGGCAAGCAAGCCAATCACGGCTTCATGCTGCACGGCGACAGCAAGGGCTATGTGACCGCCTGGACCCGTGAGGCTCCCGAGGTGAAGAATCGGCCGGCCGTGCTGGTCGTTTACGAGCCCAAGGAGTGACTGCGGGGGATGCATGAACCCTTGCACCATTGGTGGAGTCGTCTACAATATCGAGTGCTAACGGGCCGGGGTTTGTCTCGTTGTTGATTGCTTGTGAGCCTGAGAGGAAATGGGAGGACGCGGAATGCCTCGCACGACCGCGAAAAGGGTGATCCTCGATATCCTGCGCGTCGGCGACGGGGAATGGTCGGGAAAGGTAAAGCTTCACAAGGCGTTTTACTTCGCTCACCTGTATTACGCCAACGAGCATCCTGGTTTCCTGACCGACTGGCCCATTGCCAAGCTGCAGCACGGCCCCGGAATTTATGAAGACGAGCCGCTGATTTGGGGCATGGCAGACGAGGGACTTTTGGAAGTTGAACTCGTCCACGAGGGACCGTACCCCGAGTATCGGTACCGATTAAGCACGAAGGGCCGTCAGGAGAGCTCCGAGGTTCCCGAGGACGCCCACCTAGCCATCGAGAAGGCCGCGCTTTTTTCCAAGGATCGGACCGCGTCTGAACTCTCGTTCCTTACCCACGAGCGCTCGCGCTCCTGGAATGAGGCCCAGATGGGAGACATCCTCAATATCTACATCGACACCATCCCCGACAAGGAATACCACCGGCGGCAGCATCAGCTGAGTGAGTCGCGCAGTAAATTGGCTGCTTTCTTCGGTGGAGCGCCCGATGAGACGTGAGGTCCGGGCGCTGCGCGATGCAGCGGTGCAAGCCGCCCAATTCCAACGAGTTCCGTTTCGCGATTTCCTCCAGGCAGGGCTCGAGGGCGTTTTACAGGACGCCGACTCGAACCACTGGTCGCCTCAAGAGATGGCGGCCCAACTACTCGCAACATGCTGTCTCACAGATGGCAAGTTCAACAACTTCCAGGTGGGATTCTTGGCCGTCATGACTTTCCTCAATGAACAACTCCACTCGCCGGGCGACCAAGCATATCGGGACCTGGCGCAAATCTTGAAGACTACGGGCAATATCAACGCGATCCGTCGCTGGATGGAAAGTCAGTTTTAGTTGGCCTGCGCTACGGAAGGCCAGGCACTGGCAACACCAGCACGGCTTTCTCTGCGAATGGCCAACGGCTGGTATCGGGAAGTCCGCCTGACCAAGCGGTTTGTTTCGATCGCTGTCGCGAATGCCATTCACTGAGTCGAGCAACCGGAGAACCACTCCCATGGCAGCGGACGGAGATGTCCGTGCAATCGTGAAATTGCACGGACATTTCCGTCCGCTGCCATGGGGATCTCGTCAAAGTAAATGCCACTCACTGCCGGCAACGGTCAGGCATCGCAGGTGATGGAAATGGTCTGCGATCCGGTGTCGCTTCCGGATACGCCCTGAACGGTCAAAGAGACCGCGTGGCCGGTCGGGATTCCCGTGAACTGGAACCCCCAGTCGTAGGAGGGTGAATGGGGAGGTGGGTTCGTTGCCGTTCCGTTGTAAGTGTTGCCTCCGTCCGTGATCCATGCGCTCATTGTGGCGCCGGTTGGGGTCACGAAGCCGAAGGTCTTGAACGTGCCTCCGCCCGGAACGTGGGCGTTGTTCAGAGGCTTGTCGATGGCGACGGTGACGGCGGTCTGCGGGGAAACCAGTTGCTTCATCTGCGACCTCCAGGGTGGGGTTACTCCAGTGGTTTGAGCGCCACTTGGCGGAATGCCCCTTCGCCGCCGTGAACCAGAAGCCCCGCGGCGCCGTGCGGCATGATCGCCGGGGGAGTAGGGGACGGGTAGTAAGTGGAGGTTAACAGTTTTGCATATTGCGCTGCCATGTCAGCAGCGTCCCTTTCGTCGATCAAGTGGTCTTCGAGAAAAACGCGCAGCCGTTTGCCCGTCCATTCGACGGCGACCCGGTACGACTGACGGCCCAGGGGTAGTGAGGAGAGCGGATGAATGAAGATTTGGGACGTGTGGAACACGGAGGCGCGTTCGGCCGATTTCGCCCGATGCCGACACAGGCTAAGCGCCAGCCGATCCAGATACCTGGACCGGGCCAACGTGAGCGCGGCGAAGTGGTGCTCGTTGCCTTCCGACGTCGCTTGATCGGAGCAGAAGAAATAGAGGCCGGCCTCGCCGAGCTGAGAGCGGGCCGGTGTCACTTCCGCTTCCAGTCGATACGGGCCAGCCGGGGCGCGTGGCAGCAGGTCGAGCAGGCAGGGGCGCACCGCCGCAATGGTCAGCGGCCGAAGCTCGAACTGCCTGGACTCGCCGGCCCGCCAACGGTGCCAGCCCGGCTGCCACTGCTCGCCAACCATTTGAATGTCGCGACGGGCGACGATTGCCTCCTCGAGCAGTTGCCGCTGGGTCGTGTGCGTGTGGATGGACGGAGCTTGGTCCGTGGTCGTCACGCCGAAGGCGCCCGTCAGAAGCAGGCCGAGCGTGGCGACGAGGCTGGCACGCGATGCAATCGAGCGACCGGTCCACCGCCGTCCTGGCTCCACCGCGCGGACAATCCAGGATTCCAATGCTTCGGCCAACGCCTTTGCGGAGGCGTGGCGTTGGGCTGGGGACTTTGCAAGGCACTGCAGAATGATTGACTCCAGGCGCGGATCGAAATCAGCCCGGATGGAGCGCGGCGGCACGGGCTCGGCGTGCTGGACGGCGTGCAGCAAGGCAGCCAACGTCGAGCCCTGGAATGGTTGCTGTCCGGTCGTCAGCTCGTAGAGAAGAACTCCTAGCGCCCAGACGTCGGCGGCCGGCGTGACTGCCCCGGCCCGGCCGTCCGCCTGCTCCGGCGCCATGTAGGACGGGGTGCCGAGCAGCGTACCGGCGCTGGCCAGGTCGGTCTGGTGGTCGGCGGCTCGCGCCAACCCGAAGTCGGTGACTTTCGGCGTGCCGTCGGCTGTCAACAGGACATTGGCTGGCTTCAGGTCGCGGTGGACGACGCCATGCACGTGCGCGTGATGGACCGCGACCGCCAGCACCACGACCAGCCGCGCTGCTTCATGCGCCGACAGCGGAGCGGCCGAGATCTTCCGGGAGAGATTGCCCCCCTCGACGTATTCCATGGCAATGAACGGCTTGCCGTCCTGCTCGCCGACTTCATACACGTGGACGATGTTTGGGTGGTTCAGCTGGGCAGCGACCCGGGCTTCTCGCCAGAAGATCCCCACGAGCTCCCCGGTGCTCGCCAGGATGTCGGGCCGCATGGCTTTGAGCGCCACCATTCGATTCAGGCGCGTGTCGCGCGCGCGGTAGACGACCCCCGTGCTACCCTGGCCAAGCTCGGCCAGCAGGGTGTAATGCCCGAAGGATCCGACCGTTGGTTTTGGGTCCGCGGGCGGCGGCAGGTCCTCCCCCTTCCAGAGGGTCGCCCGCGCGCGGAAAGAACTGGAAAAACTGCCTGGTTGCGACATGTGGATGCACGGAGTAGGGGACTGGGGATGCCGATGATAGAAGATCGGCAAGCCGGCGAAGCGGCGTGAGGTAGACGGCGATGGGTCGCGAGCATTGAAGTTGACAGGCCAGGTAAGACTTCTACAATCCGCATTCACCACCTCTGTCCTGCCCCCGGACCCTTCTCATTCACGGAGATTCATTCGATGAGATGCGCAGGATGCGCGGTTGTGGCGGCCATCGTTCTCGCCGGCATTGCTCCCGCGCGGGCGGACTATGCCCTCTTCACGGACCGAGCGGCGTTCGTGGCAGCGGCGGGTGGTGTAGACGTGATTTCGTTCGAGGGCCTGGCGCCGGCGGGGGACTTTGCCGACTACGGCTTCCTGCCCAACGTGCTAATCCAGAAAGGCGTGAGCTTTCGAGGCATCACCGATGGCGACAACTACTTGTACGTAGTCGATCCGCTGGTCTCGCCGGATCTCTACGACTGGGGATCGGGCGCGGTGCTACTTGGCCCGTCGCTCGATTTTTCCGACGTCGCGCGAATCGACGTGTCGCTGCCGGCGGGCACCACGGCAATCGGGATGGACCTCATGGCCATCCGCCGATCAGGCCGGGTCTACGCGCCGGGCGAGGCGCCCATCGAGCTGAGCTTCCTGGGTGGGCCGACGTTTACGCTGACGACGGGCACCTATCCCGCGCGGACCTTCTTCGGCGTCCTCTTCGATGCACCTGTCAGCGGCCTGAGCATCCGGGCGACGGATTCGTCCTACGCCCTGGTGGACAACTTCACGATTGGTTCCGTGGTGCCGGAGCCGTCGTGCTTGCTCCTGTTCGCGATTGGCGCGGCCGGGATGACGGGCGCGGCCTGGCGGAGACGGAAGTTGCCGGTCTGATTTTCTTGCTGAGCCGGCGGTCGTCACCTCCGGATTCTGGGAAGAATCCGGGGCTGACGACCGCCTTTTTTGGCCATCAGCATGTGCTGGGTGGGCCTCGTTCCATCGCTTCCGATTCGCCTGCCTCGCCGACGGCGCCCATGCCGCGGTTCACGCCGCCAAGCCACGGGTGGCGGCGTGATGACCCGTTCCCCAGCGCACTCCGTCGGTGCTCGCCATTCTTTTTGAAAAATCCACCGCAAGTCTGCTACAATTCGACGTTTATTCGCTTGTACGCTCGCGTACCGAACGCGTTGGCCCGACTTCCGCTTCGCTCCGGAGCCCAGGGTCGTTGGCGATCCCTTCTACAGGAGTGCAACCGCCATGAGAATCGCGGCGACAATCGTGCTGGCAGGGGCGTTGATGGTCATCGGGACCGACGTCCCACGCGCTGCCGAGGTCAAGGAGCCGGCGGCGGAGAAGGCGCGGACCGACGCCCATGGCGACCCGCTCCCCAAGCACGCACGCCTGCGTCTCGGCACCGTGCGATTCCGCCAGGGCGGCACCATCGACACGGTGCTGTTCCTGCCCGACGGCAAGACCATCATCACCGATGGCAACAATGGCGCTTCGGTCAGCCGCTTCTGGGACGCCGCCACGGGGAAGGAACGGTACAGCATTCCCACCGTGGTCGGCCAGACCGTTTCCATCATCTCTCCCGACGGCCAGCTCGTGGTCGATGTCGAAAACGACCAGACCCTGCGCGTGTGGGACGTGGCGACCGGCAAGGAGAAGTGCAGGGTCGGCACCAAGGCCCCCAACGGCGGCGGCCTCGTCTCGCCGCAGTTTTCACCCGATAGCAAGACCGTGGCGGCCATCGTACCCAGAGCGGACGGCGCTACCGGCGCGATCCATGTCTGGGACGCCCAGTCCGGCAGGGAGCTGCGCAAGTTGATGGCGCCCGAGGCCAAGGAGAATGAAACCACTTTCAGCGTCCAAACATTTCGCTATTCGCCGCGCGGCAAGTGGCTCCTCGTCACCGGGGCCGGGGCGAACAATCCCATGAACGTCGTCTGGGATGCAACCACCGGCAAGCAAATGCCGGACCTGGGCGAGGGCTTGCTGGGGGGTGGGATCAACTTCTCGGTCGATGACCGGTATCTCGCTCGCACGGTCCTCGCTCCCGGCGAGCAGGCCGAGGAAGCAAATACCTTCCGGATCCGCCTCTGGGACGTGGCGACCGGCAAGCACGTTCGCGACCTGGGCAAGTTCGCCGCGGACCCCGGCAATGTTCTCTTCACGCGCGGCGGCAAACAGGTGGCGACCATCGAGGGCGGTCAGAAGCTGCATCGCTGGGACCTGGCAAGCGGCAAGGAGCAGCCGATGATCGAAGCGGGCCAGGACACGGTCATCGTGAGCTTTGCCACCACGCTCGATGGCAAGACCCTCGCCCTTGGCACGGCGGATGGGACGATCAAGCTCTACGCCGCCGAGACCGGCAAGGAGCTGCACAGCCTGTCCGGTTATCAACCGTCACGCAACGGCGGCGGCGCCCCGCCGCCGGGGGCGAGCAACCCACTCGAGGAGTCCATCGACTTCTCGTCGGACGGCAAGTTGCTGGTGGCAGCCGGCGGGCATGTGGTTCGGTTGTGGGACGTGGAGACCGGCAAGGACAAGCGGCCCAGCGCCAGCGGCCACGAAGGCGCCATACTGTCCATCGCCATGAATGCCGAGCGCCAACTCGTGGCCACGCTTGGCACCGATGGCGCTGCTCGGCTCTGGCACGCGGCCACGGGCAAGGAGGTCGCCCGGATCGACGGACCCAAGCTCTCCGATCCGCAGCTTGCGTTCATGCAAGCGTTCGGATCGCTTGCCATCGCTCCCCATGGGGACATCGTGGCCATCGCATGGCCTGACGGCACGACCACGCTTTACGATGTACCCGGCAAGCAGGTGCTGCGCAAGATCGAAAACACTGGCACACGTGTGCTCTTTGCGCCCGGCGGCAAGACGCTCATCTCCGGCGACGGCATGGGACGAGTCTTCCTGTGGGACGTGCGAACCGGAAAGCAGTTGCGGCAGCTTGCCGGCGCGGGGCCGAACGAGCTGGCGCCCGAAGACGCAATGTTCGGAGGACCAGGCGTGAGTTTGGCCCTGTCGCCGGACGGCAAGACCCTGGCGACCGCGGACATGGGCATGGATGGCCTCGAATTCGGGATTCGCCTGTGGGAGTTGTCGACCGGCAAGCAACGGCGTCATTTTCGGTTCAAGTCGGAACTGGACGGCAGCCCGCGCGGCGTACCGGGAGCAGGGATTGGTCTTCCCGCTCCGGGTGTGAACATCGGCGGCATCAGCGGGATCGCTTTCTCGCCGGACGGCAAGACGCTGGCGTGGAGCACGGGCGGCAGCATCCGTCTGTGCGATCTGGCCCAGGGCAAGGAAATCCGTCGCTTCGGCGGACAGGAGGGCGCGATCGCCGAGATGGCTTTTTCCCCCGGCGGCAAGTACCTGGCCGCGGCCAGCGACGACGGCACCCTCCAGGTCTGGGAGACAGCCACCGGCACCGCGCTGGGGCAACTGACCGGCCACCGCGGCCCGCTCACGGCGCTGGTTTTCGCGCCGGACGGCAAGACGTTGATCACTGGCGGCGTCGACACCACGATCCTCTACTGGGACATGGATGCGTTCCTGGCCGAGGAACGTGCGCCGCGCGCGAAGTTGACGGTC
>JAIEMG010000058.1 GCA_019752375.1 Gemmataceae bacterium
CCTGGGGCGACGCATCCTAACGTATTGGGGCGGGGGCCGGGGCTGGCCAATAACGTGCGCACGTGTGGCCGTTTGGCGCGCCGGAGCCCGCGCCCGATTCCTACGCAACCCGCCACGGCTGCAGCCCCCAAGCTTCCGCCCGCATACTCAGCTGCCGGTGCCTGGACCGCCCGGCCCGTGGCCGCTACGGTAGTGGGTAGCCCGTCGCAGATGTGGAAGGAACCCCCATCTTGAGCGCCACCTTCTTTCCCACCGCCTTCGCCGGCTTCGGGCCCAATCGGCTTTATCCGTGGCCCGAACCTAACACGCTGCACCAGGTGCATGCCCGTCCCGGCCGTTCCCTGCGCGCCGCGGTGCGCCAGGAATGTCCACGACATCCCGGCGTCTACGGCATGGTGAACGCGCGCAACGAATTGATTTACGTCGGCAAGGCGAAATCGCTGCGGACCAGGCTCCTGAGCTATTTCCGCAAGCGCGGCCAAGATCCACGCGCCCGGCGCATCATTCAGCAGGCACGTAGCATTGTCTGGGAGTTCGCGCCGAGCGACTTCGCAGCGCTCCTGCGCGAGCTGGAGCTGATCCGCCGCTGGCAGCCGCGTTGCAACGTGCAGGGCCAGCCGCGCCGGCGGCGGCGCACGTTCCTGTGCCTGGGACGACGACCTGCGCCGTACGCTTTCCTCTCGGCACGCCCGCCCTCGGGTGCGGTCGCCTGCTTCGGTCCGCTCTTTTCCGGACCGCGTGCGACCGAAGCGGTGCGGCGTCTCAACGACTGGTTTGGCCTGCGCGACTGTCCGCAGAAGCAGGAGATGGTCTTTGCCGATCAAGCCGAGTTGTTTCCGGTGCTGCACAGCGCCGGCTGCCTGCGGCTGGAGATTGGCACCTGCCTTGGCCCCTGTGCCGCAGCCTGCTCGCGGACCGCTTACGACGATCGTGTGCAAGCCGCACGAGCCTTCCTCGAAGGCAATGACCGTACTCCGCTGGATTCGCTTCATAAAGACATGAGTGCCGCATCAGAAGCAATGGCCTTCGAACGCGCCGGCATGCTGCGCGACAAGCTGGCGGCCCTGCAGTGGCTGTTCGATCATCTGGATCGATTGCGCCAGGCACGCGATCGGCACACCTGCATCTACCCGGTGTCCGGCCACGGCGGCCGCGACCTGTGGTACCTGATCCGCCGCGGCTGGGTGGCTGCAGCATTGCCGACGCCACGCGACGACGATAGCCGTCGTGCTGCAGAGGCACTGATTGAATCGGTCTACGGCCAGCCAAGCATCGGCACGGAGCCGACGCGCCTGGAGGAAATTGACGGCGTGCTGCTGGTTGCGGCGTGGTTTCGGAAGCGTCCCGAAGAACGCACACGGGCGATAAATCCTCATGGCGCTCTGCTGCGGCCCCAGGGATTCGTTTAGTACGCGTTCGGCATCACGGGCGCGTCACGATCTCCGTGCGATTCCAGCGCGTCAGGGTGTCGATGAGCTTGGGATCCGTCTTTCCCGCAGTCATGTACACTTCGCCGCTGAGGTAGAGTGCGAGAAAGTTTCCGCGCTTCGGCCCACCGAGCGGACTGTTGCCGTCAAACGTGCCTTCGGGACGCGTCCACTCAATCGGTTCGCCGGCCTCGGCAACGACCAGGGTGTTGCTCGTTCCGGCAGCGCTGGTCGCCAAGCCGAGACTTACAGGTACCGGCGCACCCAACACCGTGTCCTTGCCCACGAATCCGCGGTAGTACGTCAGGCCCTTACTACGATCGGCTGGCGACTGAAAACGTGGGTCGAGATAGATCTTGGGCATCTGAGACAATAGCCGCTTGTTCGTGGGACCGTCCCACGGTTCGCTCAAGTTGAACTGATTGTAAAGGTTCTGCTCTTCGATGAACGGCAACAGGTGGACTCGCCAGCTGAGGCCAGGATTGCCTTGTTCGCGTTCCGTAAGCAAGTTGCTGTTGTTGGCGTCGGCGTAGGTGTGCATGGCGAGGCCGATCTGCTTGAGGTTGACGTTGGAGATTGTGTCATTCGCCTTGCCGCGGAAATAGAAGGTGCCCGCGACGATCAGCCACGGAATCACCATGCCGAAGCTCAGAAAGCCGACGATGATGCCGGCAATCGCCATGCCCTTGCCGCCGACGCGGCCGCCGCTCTTGTTGATGCTGCTCAAACCCATGAAGCCCAGCACGACGGCCGGCACGCTGAATAGCACCGGCACGCAGAAGCCGAGGATGCCGAGGATCAGACTGAAGATCGCCTTGCCGCTGGTGCCGGACGCCTGCACCGGCGTCTCGGCGACGGGTGGTGCGTCCGCCGGCGGCGCAAACTGGAGCGGCGCCGGTTGCGGTTGGATGGCCTGCTCGGCGGCGGGCAGCATCAGGGTGCGGGCGCAGGCCGGGCAGCGTGTCTGGCGTCCGGCGAACTCGTCGGGCGCGTGCAGCGCCTTGCCGCACTCGCAGGTGATGTGAATCGTCATGGGCACCTCTTGGGCGGGTGAAGAAGGTAACGATGCTCAAGATGGTAAGGGTGAGACCAGCGACTCGGCAAGCGGCAAATGCGTAGTGAACCATGCCCGCATCGAGTACACTGACCCCGCCCATCGTATCACCCACCTGAGGTCTCACTCGCATCATGCCCGGCGTCGCTTCTTTCACCGGCCCGGAGGGGCGCGGCTCCGCCTGGAAATGGTGGGTCTGCGGTCTATTGTTGCTGGCGACCATGATCAACTACATGGATCGCCTCACGCTGAACCAGATGGCCGACCGCATCAAGGACGAATTCTCGCTCAACAACGAGCAGTACGCGCTGATCGAAACGGTGTTCTCCTTCGCCTTTGCCGCGGGCGCCCTCTGCTCCGGCTGGCTGGCCGATCGCTTCAACGTCTGGTGGCTTTACCCCGCGGCCGTGGTGGGCTGGTCGCTGGCGGGCTTTGCCACCGGTTTTGCCCAGTCGCTGACGATGCTGATGGGCTTCCGCCTCATGCTGGGCCTGTTCGAATCGGGACACTGGCCCTGCGCGCTGCGGACCACGCAGCGCATCCTGCCGCCGCAGGATCGCGCGGCCGGCAACGCCATCTTGCAGAGCGGCGGCGCGATTGGCGCGATCGTGACGCCGTTGATTGTCCTCGGATTCCTGCACTTTACCGATAGCTGGCGCTATCCGTTCATGGCCGTCGGAGCCAGCGGGCTCTTGTGGGTCGCGATCTGGCTCATCACCGTGCGGCCACGCGACCTGGCGCTGCGGCAGTGGAGCGTGACAGCGGCTCCAACGGATGCGGTCGGGAAGCACGCCCCCTTCACCGACATTTTCCGCGATCGGCGCCTGTACCTGCTAGCGGTGGTCGTCGTCACCATCAACGCCGCCTGGCATTTCTTTCGCGTGTGGCTGCCGTTGCTGCTCAAGGAAGTCCATGGCTACGACGCGACCGACCGCAACCTGTTCACGATGGCGTACTATGCTTCCAGCGACGTGGGAACGCTGTCGGCAGGCTTCTTCGCTCTCTACCTGACGCGACGCGGCATCTCGGTCTTCCGCAGCCGGATGACGGTGTTCCTGGTCTGCGCCCTGCTGGTGACGCTCAGTGCCGTCGTCGCCTTTCTGCCGCGCGGACCGCTGTTGCTGGCGGCGCTGCTCCTCATCGCGTTCGGATCGCTGGGGGTGTTTCCCAGCTACTATTCATTGACGCAGGAGTTGTCGGTCCAGCATCAAGGCAAGGTGACCGGCACGCTGGGATGTGTCAGCTGGATAGGGCAGGGAGTCCTCGTCTGGCTGACCGGCCTGTCCATCGACATGACCGGGTCCTATGCGACGGGACTGATCATCGCCGGTTTCATGCCGCTGTTCGGCTGGCTGGTGATCGCCCTGTTCTGGCGGACGCCGGAGCCGCTGGTCGAAGCGGCGGACCATCTCGCACCGGGCTAGGGTCTGTCCGATGAATCGGGCTTCGCTCTGTAGCCGCAGGCTTCAGCCTGCGGAGAGGTGTCCCAGCGGCGGCAGACGCCCTTCCGCAGGCTGAAGCCTGCGGCTACAGGCGTGGACGCTTTTACCGGACAGACCCTAGTGCTCCGTCAAGCCTCGAAAAGGGGGTTGCTGGTGGTGCGGCCGGCACAGCCGGCCCTACAAAAAGGCTCCGTGTAGGGCCGGCTGTGGCGGCCGAACCCGAAATCCCAGCCTAGACGGCGCACTAGCCGACGACGATTCACGATGCCGAACGGCCTCTTGCTTGGCGCCCCTGGCTTGCATCCATAAGAAACTCAGCGAGCCCATGTCGTGCATCCGTGAGGAATTCCGCGATGACTCAACCGCTCGCCAACCGCCTGGCGGACTATGCCGCAGCGCTTCGCTTCGAGGACTTGCCCGCGCCGGTGGTCCACGAGACCAAGCGCCGCTTCATCGATTCGTTCGCCACGGCCGTCGGCGCCATGGACTCCGAGGCCTACGCCATCGCCAGGCGCTGCGCGTTGCGAGTGCAGGGCAACCCGGGGGCCGGATTGTTCGGCGGTGGGCGCAGCAGCGTCGAGTGGGCCACGTTCGTCAACGGGCTGCTGATCCGCTACCTCGATTACAATGATACCTACCTGTCACTGGAGCCCGCCCATCCCAGCGACAACCTGGCGCCCGTCCTGGCCGTGGGCGAGATGACGGGCTCCAATGGCCGCGACATGATCACCGCTGCGGTGCTGGCCTACGAGATCCAGTGCCGGCTGTGCGACGCCGCCAGCCTGCGCAAGCACGGCTGGGACCACGTGTTCTACGGCGCCCTGTCGTCCACCGCCGCCGCGTGCAAGCTGATGAAGCTCGATCCGAAGAAGACGACCCATGCCCTGGGCCTGGCCGGCGCCTGCAATGTCGCCATGCGGCAGACGCGTTCGGGCGAACTGAGTGAGTGGAAGGGCTGCGCCTTCGCCAATGCGGCCCGCAACGGCGTCTTCGCCTCGCTGCTGGCCGCCGACGGCCTGTCCGGTCCGGCGCCCATCTTCGAAGGCGACCTGGGCATCATGAAGCTGCTGACGGGGCCGTTCGAGCTGAACACACTGGGCGGCAAGGGCACGCCGTTCATGATCGCGTCGACCTACATCAAGTTCTGGCCGGCCGAATATCACTCGCAAAGCGCCATCGACGCCGCCCTGCAAATGCGCAAGGAGATCGGCGACGTTTCCAAGGTGAAGTCGCTGGACATCGACACGTTCGAGGCGTCTTACAACATCATCGGCAAGTACGCGGAGGCTTGGGCGCCGAAGACGCGCGAGACCGCCGACCATAGCTTGCCGTACTGCACGGTGGCGGCCCTGATCGACGGCGATGTGACGCTTGCCACCTTCGATCGCAAGCGATTCACCGCACCGGACGTGCTGGGCCTGCTTCAGAACACCAAGGTGCGCCTCGACGACGCCCTGACGCCGCGCTATCCGCACGGCATCCCCAATCGCCTGACCGCAACCCTGGCCGACGGCCGCACGGTGACCAAAGAGGTCGAATTCCCGCGCGGCCATGCCGAGAACCCCATGACCGACACCGAGGTGGAAGACAAGTTCCGCCGACTGGTCGAGCCACACTACGGAAAAGAGCGAGCCGGCAAGGTGCTCCAGGCGTGCTGGGACCTGGACAAGCTCGCCTCCGCATCCGATCTGGTCAAGCTGCTCGATCTTTGAGACACTTCAGCCTGGTACGAAGCGTCTCCATCGGACAAGAGGGCAACGGCCATGTCGCTCAAGGCTCTCGTTCTTCTGACCGTGTCATCGGTTGTGGCGCTGGCCGGCGCGGCCGTGTTCCTTCTCTTCCAGTTCGGCATTCCGACCTTCGGCAAGCTCCTGCCGGCGGAGTCGGCGCGAGCCCGCCCGGTGATTGTGGTCGAGGCGGTCTACCCCGGCGCCAGCGCCGAGATTGTTGCCGACACCGTGGCCGCGCCGATCGAGCAACAAGTGAACGGCGTGGAGAACCTGGTGTCGATGCGTTCGCGCTGCGGCAGCGACGGCACCTACACACTCACGCTTACCTTTGACAGCGGCACCGATCCGAACATGGCGCAGATGCTCGTACAGAACCGTATTGCACTCGCCCAACCGGTACTGCCCAACGAAGTTCAGCGCTCTGGGATCGCGGTGCGGAAGAAGTCGCCCCATGCCGTCATGATCGTGGTGCTGTCCTCGCCGGAGCAGCGCTACGATACCCTTTATCTGGCCAACTACGCGGACCTTCAGCTGAAAGAGGAAGTGGCGCGCGCGGCCGGCGTCGGAGAGGTTGTCCTTGCAGGCCAGCATGGCAGCGGGCTGCTGGTATCCGTGGATCCCGACCGTTTGACCGCCTGCGGTCTGAGTCTTCTGGAACTTACCAAGGCCTTTGAAGAGCAAGGGCTCCGCGTTGCCGTTGCCCCGCGCGGTCCGGTTCAGGGTAAAGGCGCCGGCTACGTCTTCTTCGTAAAGCCAATGGACAAACTCGTCCGTCCGGAGGCTGTGGCGAACATGATCGTCAAAACCACCGGCACGGGCACAACGGTCCGTTTGCGCGATCTGGCCCGTGTCGAAGTCGGAACCGCCGGTGACGCGGGCGATGCCCAATGGAACGGGAAACCAGTCGTCGTGCTGGGCATTTACCCCACGCCCAGTGCCGAGCTGAAAGCGGTCGGTGCCGCGGTCGCGGAGAAGCTTCGCGAGCTGCGAGCCAACCTGCCTGAAGGGCTTGCCCTTGAGGTTGCTTGCGATTTCTCCGCGGATGGCGTTGGTACTGCCGACTACCTGCGGCTCGACGCGACCTTGCCCGACCTGGCATCGGCGGAACGGACCATGCAAGCCTTGCAGCGCTGCGACAAGACGGTGCGCGGCATCGACGGAGTGCAGGACTCGCTGGTGCTGTTTGGCCCACCCTGGTCGCGCACCGAGCACGACGGCTGTATTTTGCTCCGCCTCGCTTCGACGATGCGAAAACCGGCGGACCGTGCGCTGGCGATCGCATCCATCCGAACCAGACTCGCACAGGACCTGAAGGAAGCATCCGTGCGCGTGTGCGACCTTTCGGGTATCGGCGGATTCATGCGGGATGGATATCCTCTCGAGGTGATTGCCCACTGCCCGGATGCGGACAGCGCGCGAAAGCTTGCCGCAACGCTGACCGAGCGACTCGCCAAGAACCAGCAACTGACCGACGTGGCAATCGGCCCCGGTGCAGCGTTTCAGGAACAGTGGGCGCTCGACGTCGACCGTGCCATGGCGAGTACCACCGGCGTACGGCTGGACGAGATCCTCAGCACTTTGCAAACGCATCTGGGAACCGCCGTCGTCAACGATCCGAAGCAGGCCGGCCGTGTGTTGCAGGTCAAAGTGCAAGGCGCGGCGGTAGCTCGTTTGGATCTCAACGAGCTGAAGAAACTCAAGGTGCGCAACGCCCAGGGCCAGATGGTCCCGCTGGCGTCGCTCGTCGCCGTGCGGAAGCTGATGGGGGCAGTGACGCTGGAACGCTTCAACAACCTCCCCGCCGTCGCCATCACGGCGAACCCGGCGCCCGGCGTGTCGCTGGCGGATGCCCGTGCCCTGTGCACCTCACTGGCCGAAGAGGTTCGCAGGGAACTTCAGCTTCCGGAACCGTGTGCGGTGGTCATCATTGCCGATGCGAAGTAGTCGGCATCTTTGCGCGCAGCCCGTTTCCGGGTATCATCCGTCTCGCAACATCTCGCTGGGCGCCAGTCGGACGAAATCATCCGCTTCAAGGGCCAACGTAAATGTCATTCATTCCCCTCAAGGCCATCGCAAGCGCTTTCGTGTTGCTCGTCCTGGTCTCGACGTGGGCCGAGCCAGCGCCGCGTGCAGCGCAGGTCGCCGACGCTGCTGACGACAAGCCGGCGGTGGTCGAGCTCATCGAAGACGAGCCCGAAGCGCTGATCCGGCAACTGGTCAACGCCGACAACGGGTCGGCAGCCACGCGTGACGACAAGGACAAGTTCACCGGCTCGTGCAGCATTCGCGTCACGCCCTTGCAGCGCTACAACACCATCCTCGACGGCTGGAAGTATCCGATCGTCGAGAAGCCACAACCAGGTGAATATCGCTACATTCGCTTTGCCTGGAAGAAAGTTGGCGGCCGGGGCATCATGGTGCAGTTCCATACCGGCGCCGGCAGCTGGGAGCAGCGCTTCGTTGCAGGCGTGCCCACGGTGCCGTGGCCGGCGCGCAAGGTCGCCGAGCAGATGCCAGGCGGCTGGGAAGTGGTGACGCGCGACCTGTTCAAGGAGTTCGGCGGCTTCGTCCTGACCGGACTGGCCCTGACGCCGATGGACGGCACCGCCGGCCTGTACGACCACATGTACCTGGGACGAACCATCGAAGACCTGGACAAGGTGACCAACGCGCTGACCGGCAAGCTGCCGCCGGAAAAAGACGCGCTGACCGCCGAACGGCTCCGCAAGCTTTACCTGGACCTGACCAGCAGCGATCCGTCCGTTTCCGCGCCGGCGTCGGCCATCCTGACGATGCGGCCCGCGGAAACGGTGCCCTTCTTCCAGAGACAGCTGCCGCCACCGCCGATTACCCAAGCCCAGATTGCGAAGATCGACAAGCTGATCGACCGGCTCGAAGACAACGACTACCAGGCGCGCGAACAAGCGACCGAGGAGCTGGAGAAGTTGGGCGTCGTCATGGTGAAGCCGGTGCGCGACGCGCGAGCGCTCCGCCCCGCGCTGCCGCTGGAAACCCACCGGAGGATCGAACGCGTGCTGCGTCCCTTTGAGGGCGAGGACGCCGCATCCACCCCGCAATGGCGACAGAAGCTCCAGGCGATCCGCATTCTGGAGCGCGTCGGCAGTGCGGAAGCAAAAACCGTGCTGGAAAAGGTGCGCGAAGACACGCCGGAAGCAGGTCTGCAAGCCGCCGCGGCTGCCGCCCTGGAACGTCTGGCCCGCCGCACCGAGAAACGCTGAGTGCTATGCTGAAAAGAGTCGGAGTACACCGGGTCGAGTCCTCCGTGGCACGGACATTTCTGTCCGTGCAAACCCCACCCTGCACGGACAAAAATGTCCGTGCCACGGGCGCATCTTCTTCCGCCGCTCGATCAGGCGGAACCGCGTGTGATGGAAAGCCGAAACTGAAACGGCGACTGGGCCCACCCAGGATCAGCACGTTCCTCGATCAGGCCCATCTCGCCGAACACATCGCCTGCTCCGAGCAGCGTCACGCGCTGTGGGTGTTCCGGGGAGCCGCCAAGGATCTCGACGGAACCGGATTCGATCAGATACGCACGGTCGCTGGGGTCGCCTGGCGAGTAAATGACCTCGCCGGAGCGAAACAGACGCTGGGTCATCGTTGGCCCGTCTTTTGACTACCGCACCATTCGGCACAATCCCTTCATGTTCGCTCAAGCCGCGTGCCGATGATACAGGCTGCACCGTCATTTTCGACCGAGATACGCGCATTTCGCGCATTCACGAATACCGTTCTTGGATTTCGGCAACGCTCGACCTTTCATTCGTTGTCGCGCCAGAGAAACACGCATGCGCCCTGGACTTTGCGGTTGGATCGTCTGCCTGCTGGCAAGCACCGCGCTTGCCCAGACTCCGCCCGTGCCGCCGATGCCGCTGGCTTCCGCGCCCGTCCCGGCGCCGCAGCCGGTTCTTGCTGGACCGGCCGGGATGATGCCGCCATCGATTCCAGACGCGGGCAGTCCAGGGATCCTGCGTTCGTCGCTGCCGACGCAAGAGGCATCGGCCGATCCGTTCCTGATCTGGGCGAACTGCAATTTCCTCCTCTGGCAATTCAAGCAAGCCCCTGCGCCGCCGCCTCTGGTCACGACCGGCCCTGTCGGCGCGGCCTCGCCCGCCGTGCTGGGCCAGCCAGGAACGCAAATCCTCTATGGCGATTCGACCATCGACTACGGTCATTTCTCCGGTGGCCGGTGGGACCTTGGCGCCTGGTGTACGCTGTGCCAGAGCATCGGCTTTGAACTGAGCGGACTGGCGCTGGAAAAGCGTTCGAGGACTTACTTTGAAATGTCCGATGCGGCCGGCAGCCCGATCCTTGCCCGGCCCTTTATTAATGCGCAACAGGACGCGGAAACGGCGGTCTATGCCGCGTTCCCCGATCGCTTTGGCGGCGTCGTGAACGTATCGTCGTCGAGCCGCTTGTGGGGCCTGGAACTGACGGCATTGAGCAACCAAGTCCTGAAGACGGTGGAAAGCCAGCGGCGCTCGAGCCCCTGGGGAGACTTCCGGCTCGATGTCCTGGGCGGCTTCCGCTATCTCGACCTGAACGAGAGCCTGAACGTCTTTCAGGGCTCCATCGTCCTGCCGGACGGCGTGGCAAACTTCGCCGGACAAACCGTGGGACCAAGCAACTTGATCGCGATTCAGGACAGCTTCGGCACCCACAACTACTTTCTTGGCGCGCAGGTCGGTACGCGCATGGAGTTCACGCGCGATCGCCTGATCCTGCGCATGCTGGCGAAGGTCGCGGTCGGTTCGACGCACCAATCCATGCGGATCAACGGCAATTCGACCCTCGCTCCCGTCGGCATCAGCACGGCGAACCCCGGCATGGTGGTCATCGCCGGTCCTCCAGCGACCGTGCCGGGCGGCCTGCTGGCGACCGCCACCAACATTGGTCATTACGAGCGCAACCGAGTTAGCGTGGTTCCGGAAGTCAGCGCCCAGATTGGCTACCAACTCGATCCGTCGCTGCGCGTCTTCGTCGGTTACACATTCCTCTACTGGAGCGATGTGATCCGACCCGGCAACCAGGTCGACCGCACCGTCAATCTCACCCAGGTGCCAATCCATCCTTCCTACGGCCCCCTCGTCGGCCCCATCCGTCCCACAGCGCCCTTCCAGAGCGGTGATTTCTGGGCGCAGGGCATCAACTTCGGATTTGAGCTCCGGTATTGATGGCATGCCGAAAACACATGACGGCATCCCGGCGGTCGCCACCCGGCGCGCAAAGCTGCCGAGTTCGTTCCTGCTCAGCCGTACCGACCACCGTTTCGGCCGTCTGGTGACGGTGCGGGGCGGCCGTTTGGCCCGTATGTTGACGGTCGCAGGCCACCGTTGTCACCGTCCGTTGACGGTGCGGTGCCGTTCTTGGACCATGCCGCCGGGCCCATGCCGCGCGGTGCCTCGGGCAGTCGCCGCAACAAACGACCCGCGTGGGCCGGACATTTCTGTCCGGCCCAGGCCAGGCCGCGCACGGACAGGAATGTCCGTGCCACCGGAAGTGACCGGCTCGCGGGTGTTTTGACTCCGGCGCTCTGCCTCAGTTTGTCCACGGTGCGAAACTGCGGTACGGTGAGGCAAGACCAAGTTGGAGAGAATTGTGGCGCATTGCAGAAAGCGCTTGGATGGCCATGTTTGCGCCCCGCCCCGACACCTTCTGTGCGAAAGCGGGCCAGGCGTGTAGCTTGTAGCTTGTAGGGTGCGTCAAGCGTACTCGCGCGGACGCACCGGAATGCAGACGCGTCGGAATGCCGTCCAGCAAGGGTAGGTTGTGGTGCCGCCGCGCGAGTACGCTTGTGACGCACCCCACCACGGGCTTAGGAGCCGCGCAAGAATCACTTGTGCAATTCCTGTAGGACGGATTTCCAATCCGTCCGGGTTTCTCTGGACGGATTGGAAATCCGTCCTACGTGCAATTGTTCAACTTATTGTTACGCGGCTCCTTAGCGCGCCAACAAATGCTCCCTGTGGTCGGCGGTTTACCTTCTGATGGGCATGCGCTACGACGCGGCCCTGATCCAATCGTTGTTGCAAGGGGTCGAGAACATGCGCGAATCCACCACCTACCAGGCCATCCTCGAAGAAGGCAAAGCCGAGGGCAAGGCCGAGGGCAAAGCGGAGGAAGCCCGCAGGATCTTGCTCTTGCTGGGGCGAACCCGCTTCGGCGAACCGACCGCCGCGGCCTTCGCCGTCCTGGACGCCATGACCGACGTGCAGAAACTCGAAGAACTGACCGTACGGTTGTTGCAGGCGACCAGCTGGCAGGAACTGCTCGGCATCGAAGCGCCCTGAACGCTCGCCGAGTGTCAATCTTTGCACTGAAGGTGCGGGGCAGGAAAAACCCAGGGCTCGCTGTCCTGTCGCCTGGGCCCTTTCGCTCCTCGCAATGCCGAAACGACTCCTGACCACCGCGGATGTCCCCGTTTGTGTCTCATGCTGGCCAGCAACCTGCTCGACCCGCAGCCGGGCCTCGCCTTGTCTACGTCTGCACGATCCCTTCGGCCAGCAGGCGGTCTTCGAGCCGGGCGAAGAGCTGGGCGACGATGAAGCCGAGACGCTCGATATCCCGATCCACGCCTTTGACCTCGTCGCCGACGATTGCCATCGGGGTTACACGTCTGCCGAGCCGTCCGTCTGGCGGAACACGCTGGACCACTTCGATGCCATCAAGGTGGGGCTGACCGCCACGCCAGCGGTGCCGAATGTTGTTCACCTACTTCGCAGGCGCCGTGCAAGATGCTCAGACATCCGGTGGGCGAAACGGTCCTTCAGTTCTGGAAGCAGACCGTGGTTCTCTACTCGCCTTCTTCGCTTGACATTTTCCTAGTGTTTATTTATACACCATCCCCGTCGAGCGCACCGGCTGCGGCGCGCTCCGGAGTTGCTTGTGTCTCAAAGGAGGGGTCGTCATGAAGGCACGGTGGTACGGGATCGTGTTCCTGGTCGCGCTCATCGGCGGGTTTGGGTCCTCAGCGTCGTCGGCCGAGTTCGAGATTCCCAAGCCCGGCGCGGAACACGCGATCCTGAAGGCCATGGAAGGCACCTGGGACGCGACGGTGAAAATGAACTTCCCGGGCGCCGCGGGCAAGGAGTCGAAATCCACCGCTACCTGGAAGATGGAGTGCAACGGCCTGTGGCTGGTCGGCAACTTCGTCGGCGAGTTCGGCGGCGCCCCGTTCCAGGGCAAGTCGTTCGATAGTTACGATGCGTAAGCCCGACGTGGACAGCGTCCAACACCCCGTCGTGGCCTGCGCACAGACACGTCGGGCTTACGCCTCGACGCTCGCCAAAGGGACTTCCTGGCCTCGTATCCACATCGGGCCAAGGCTGACGGCCCACTTGCTCTTGCTCCAATCCCCAAAGCAGTTACCCTATCAAGGAGAATTGACGATCCCGGTGACGGCATCCCCCTCTTTTCTCTTGCGAGGAATGGGAGCCCGCATGGAAGACTTCTCTAGCCTGTTCGACAAGCTGACCCTGGTGGGCCGCAACCTCTTCAATAGCGCGGAATTGATGGCGGTCCTCCAGCGTCCCGATTTTACCATCGCTGCCTATGTTGCGCTGACGCTCATCGTCTTCACCGAAACCGGCCTGCTCATCGGCTTCTTCCTGCCGGGCGATTCGCTGCTCGTGACGGCGGGCCTGGTTTGCTTCATCAGCGGCTGGAACTTGCCGCTCCTGCTTGTCCTGCTGTGCGTGGCGGCGATTGTCGGCGATAGCGTCGGCTACAGCATCGGCTACAAGTCCGGTCCGAAGATCTTCAATCGTGAGAAATCCTTACTGTTCAACAAGGACCACCTGCTCAAGGCGCAGGAGTTTTACGAACGCCACGGCGGCAAAACCATCATCCTGGCTCGCTTCATGCCGATCCTGCGGACATTTGCCCCGGTGGTTGCCGGCGTGGGCCGGATGGAGTACCGCCGCTTCCTGATGTTCAACATCGTGGGCGGCATCAGCTGGGTCTGCAGCATGGTCCTGCTCGGCTATGCCTTGACGCCCGTGGTGGACCCGATGCTCCGGCCCCTCTTTGGCGAACATGTTCGCATCCAGGACCACGTCGAGAAGGTCATCCTGATCGTGGTGTTCCTGTCGATCTCACCGGGCATCTACGCCTGGGCAAGGTCGAAGTTTCGCGGCAGCCCGAAAGTAGAACCGGTGGCGGTCGAAGTGCAGTAGAAGCAACGAATCACCACAAAGAACACGGAGCACACAAAGAACGCACAAAGAAGGAATAAGGGTGGACAGACGCCACACGCGGCTGACAATTGACCCTTGATCCCATCCCTCTTTGTGATTTCTTTGTGTGCTCCGTGTTCTTTGTGGTGGTTCTTTATGAGCGACACTTCTCTCATCGACGCACTCAAGCCCCAGCTCGACGACCTCCGCGGCAAGGGCCTTTACAAGCGCGAGCGCCAGCTCCAGGGCCCGCAAGGCTCCGACATCAAGGTCGGCGGCCGGGACGTCATCAACTTCTGCGCCAACAATTACCTCGGCCTCGCCAACCATCCCGCGATCGTCGAGGCGGGCCACGAAGGGCTGCGCCGCTACGGCTACGGCCTGTCGTCGGTGCGGTTCATCTGCGGCACCCTCGACCTGCACCGGCAGCTGGAACAGGCCGTCGCTCGCTTCCTCGGCAAGGGCAACGCCATCCTCTACACATCCTGCTTCGACGCCAACGGCGGGCTCTTCGAGACCCTGCTGGGCGAGCAGGATGCCATCATCAGCGACGAGCTGAACCACGCGAGCATCATCGACGGCGTCCGCCTGTGCAAGGCGCAGCGCTTCCGCTACACGCACGGCGACATGGCCGAGCTGGAGAAGTGCCTGAAGGACTCGCAGGGCAGCAAGCTGCGCATGATCGCCACCGACGGCGTCTTCTCGATGGACGGCGACATGGCGAAGTTGCCGGACATCTGCGACCTGGCCGAGAAGCACAACGCCATCGTCATGGTGGACGACAGCCATGCCACGGGCTTCCTGGGCGCCGGCGGCCGCGGCACGCCGGAGCACCTCGGGGTGCTCGATCGCGTGGACATCATCACCAGCACGCTGGGCAAGGCCCTGGGCGGTGCTGCCGGCGGCTTCACCTGCGCGAAAACGGAGGTCGTCGAGTACCTCCGGCAACGCTCGCGGCCCTATCTCTTCAGCAATGCACTGCCGCCGATGATCACGATGGCAGCGCTCAAGGCACTGGAGCTGATCGCCGACAGCGGCGAGCTGCGCAAGCGGCTGCACGACAACGCGGCCTGGTTGCGCAGCGGTCTGGAGAACGCGGGTTTCAAGCTGAAGCCCGGCAAGCACCCGATCCTGCCGGTGATGCTCGGCGATGCAGCGCTGGCGACGAAGATGGCCGACAAGTTGCTGGAGAAGGGTATCTACGTGATCGGCTTCAGCTTCCCCGTGGTGCCAGTGGGACAGGCACGGATCCGCATCCAGGTGTCGGCCGCGCACACGCCGGAGCAATTGAACCAAGCCGCGCAGGCGTTTGTTGAGGTGGGCAAGGAGTTGAAGGTGATTTGATGGAGAGGCGCTGTGCGGTCCAGGATTGTAGGGTGCGTCAAGCGTACTCGCGCGGACGCACCAGCCCTGCGCGGAGCCGTTACGCCTCTGCAAGGGCCGGTGCGTCCGCGCGAGTACGCTTGACGCACCCTAAAACACTCGGGGGAGAGAGGCTGGGAGTGAGGGGGCGAACCTTCCACCCGCTGCATGAAAACCCCTCACCCCCAGCCCCTCTCCCCCGAGTACAGGGGCGAGGGGAGCCGAGCGTGGCATTGGCCGCGCAGTCCTCAGTACCGCCCCGCACAAAAGGGGGTCTGAATTCGTGGGGCAGGTTTGTAACCTGCCATCCGCGATACCATAAGGCAGGTTGCAAACCTGCCCCACGCTCCACAAATTCAGACCCCTTTTTGTGCCGGGCTGTCCTCAGTAACTGGAACCATTAGGATCCGCGCAAGAATAACTTGTGCAATTCCTGTAGGACGGATTTCCAATCCGTCCAGTTTTCCATGGACGGATTGGAAATCCGTCCTGCGTGCAATTGTTCGACTTAATTGTTACGCGGCTCCTTAGTTCGTTCTTTCCCCCACACCTGCGCCAGCTCCACCAGCACCTTCACCGCAAGCTGCATCTCTTCCAGGCATGTCCATTCCAGCGGCGAATGCAGGTTGTGTTCTCCCGTCGATAGGTTCGGTGTCGGAAGTCCCATCTCCGTCAATCGCGACCCATCGGTGCCGCCACGGACGATCGTCTTCTTCGGCTCCAGGCCCGCGCGCTTCATGGCTTGCTCGGCGAACGTGACGGCACGCGGCTCGTTCACCAGGCCTTCGGCCATGTTGCGGTACTGCGGCGTCACCTTCACCTCGATGCGTGCTTGCGGGATCTCGGCCATGATCTCCTCGGCAGCGCGGCGCAACAGAGCCGCCTTGCCGGCCAGCTGCGGCGTGTCGAAATCGCGCAGGAGGATTCGCATCATCACCTCCGCGACGCCGCCCTCGATGCGATACGGATGCAGGAACCCCTCGCGGTCGGCCGTGACTTCCGGCGCCAGCTCCTGCCGAGGGATTCGCTCCAGGAACAGGCCCGCGAGGCGCACTGCGTTGATCATGCGGCCCTTCGCGATGGCCGGATGAATGTTGACGCCGACGATGCGGACCACCGCCAGGTCCGCGCTGAACGTCTCGACGTCGATCTCGCTGTGGCCGCCGCCGTCCAGCGTGTAGCCGACGTGAGCGCCGAGCTTCCTCAGATCGACGTGATCGACGCCGCGGCCAATCTCCTCGTCGCACGTGAAGCAGATGCGGATCGGACCATGCGGTACCTCGGGATGGGCTTTCAGATAGGCCGCGGTTTCCACGATGACCGCGACGCCCGCCTTGTTGTCGGCGCCCAAGAGCGTGGTACCGTCGGTCGTGATGATCGTGGCGCCCTTCCACTGGGCCAGTTCCGGATTGTCGGCAACGCGGATCACCTTGGTGGGATCGCCCGGCAGCGCGATATCGAGCCCATCGTAGCCGGCGTGAACCTGCGGCTTGACGTCGCGGCCGCTCGTTTCCGGCGACGTGTCCACATGGGCGATGAAGGCGATCGGCGGCGCGCGATGCGCGACCGTGCCGGGAATCGTCGCCATGACGATGCCGTGCTCGTCCTGCTCCGCATCGGTCAGGCCAAGGGCGCGCAGTTCCTGCGTCAGCAGGCGGCCCAGCTCCAGCTGACCGGGTGAGCTGGGATAGCCGACGGACTTCTCATCGGCCTGGGTGTCGATCTGGACGTAACGACAAAAGCGATCGAGGAGGTTATTCATGGTTGGTGATCTTGACGCCGATTTTGGGGCAGAACCTGGCAAGGGTGCATTCGCCGCACTTCGGCGTGCGAGCGTGGCAGATCCGCCGTCCGTGATGAATCATGCGATGGCCGAACATCGTCCAATCCTTCTTCGGGACCAAGACCATGAGGTCGCGTTCAATTTTTTCCGGGTCGCCGTGCGTCGTCAGACCCATGCGATTACCGAGGCGCAGCACGTGCGTGTCCACGGGGATGCCGGGCACGTCGAAGGCATTGCCGAGGATGACGTTCGCCGTCTTGCGGCCGATGCCCGGCAGCTTGACCAGCTCGTCCATCGTGCGCGGCACCTCGCCGCCGTGCTCCGCGACGAGTTGCTTGCAGCACGCGATGATGTTCTTCGCCTTGTTCCGAAAGAAGCCGGTCGAGCGGATGGCGTTTTCCAGCTCGGCAGGCTTGCAGTTCGCGAACGCCGCCGCATCGGGATACTGCGCGAACAGGGCGGGGGTCACCATGTTGACACGCACGTCGGTACATTGCGCGGACAAAATCGTGGCAATCAGAAGCTGGAGGGGGCCGTCAAATTGCAAGGCGCAGGCCGCATCGGGGTACTGCCGGGCCAGTCCCTGGCGGATGCGGCGCGACAGGTTCTTCAGTGCTTCCGGTGCCTTCATGGAGGAGATCGTAACAGCGCGGATCGGCCAGGCAAGTCAATCTGCCCCTGAACACCAGCGACGCTTGCTCCGCGGAGTAGAATACGGACGGCGTGCCCGGATGGGCGCCGTTGGATGGCCCCAATCGTAAGAAGCAGAAGAAGAAATGAACCACGGATCACACCGATAGCACGGATAAGTCAAAAGACCAGGCAGTGCGTGTGCTTCTGGCCTGAACACCGTGCCTTTGTTGGTAAACACTGCATTCTTTATCCGTGGTATCCGTGCAATCCGTGGTTCATTTCTTCCCCTGGTTCTAAGGAGTATTTTCATGAAGACGTTCCTGTTGCTCGGCATTGCGTCGCTGTTGTCGATGACTCCCCTTGCTTTCGCCGCCGACGAGGCGAAGGGCGCCAGGGTGGAGTCTCAGGTTTACAGCGGCTACTTCGAGTCGAACAAGTCCGGCCTCAAGGGCGACGCATCGTTCCTGGCCTTCACCGATGTCAAGGCGTTCGACGCCATCTTCGGCAAGGCCGTCGTCATGGGCGACAAGCAGAAATTCCTGGCCAAGGACGCCTTCGAAAAGAGCCTGGTGGTCGCCGTCATCAAGCGCGGCGACAAGCCCTGGGAATACAAGGTTGGCCAGGTCACGGCGGATGGCGACACGCTCCATGTACAGTACGATGCCAAGGCAAAAGGCGCCGGCAGCGACGCCAAGTTCGCATCTCCGCTGATCGTCTCGGTAGACAAGGGCAAGTACACGTCGGTCGTGTTCATCGAGAACGGCAAGAAGGTGGGGACGGCGAAGATTGAGAAGTGACCTTGAATTGCCGCTGGCGGCGTAGCACTGCGCCAGTGCTACGCCGCCAGCGGCGCCTTAACAGGGCAGTACCGCGTGAAGTTCTTCCTCGGACAACGGCTTGGTAAAGGCGCTGCCGATCAGCCAGGAATCGTCGGTGTGCGGCGCCACATGAACGACCTGGACAAGTTTTAGCCGCAAAGAATGATGAACGCGATCGCGTAGCTCCACGGTCACGATTCCGCCTGGAGCGACACGGTGCGGCAACACCATGCCGATGCCGCCCGCGGACAGGTCGCGCAGTCGAGCCGTTCCGCAGCGATCGCCAGCGCGAAAGGGCGCCTCGCCATTGCAGGGATGACGCACGACGGCGCGACGGTCCGCCGCGGTCGGAAGGGGCATCGGCGTCTTGCGCTTGGCCATTGGGCGAGCCTCCGGCTTGCGGGGTCCAGGCGAATTCGGAGTTGTATGGACGTTGTCTGGGATAAAGTATGCGCTGCGGAAACGGCTGGCAATGAAAAAAGCCTCGGAGGAATCGACGTTCCTTCGAGGCAAGATTTTACGATCGTTGACAGTTAGTGGGCATCCAAAAATAACGTCCAAGTTTCCGGCATGCCCGTCCGAAACATCTGGCTACTCAGAAAAATTGAACCACGGATGGCACGGACAACACGGATAGAAATGGCAATGATTCCAGACCTGACCGCCTCATGGATCGCTGCTTCACGTAGGGGGCTTTATCCGTGTTATCCGTGCCATCCGTGGTTCATTTCTTGATGGAAATCTTGGAAGTAGTTTTTGGACGGCTACTTACTTCGCGTCGGCCATGTAGCGCTGGACACGGTACTTGCCGGCGTTGTCCTTGATCCACTTCTGAGCGGCCGCGGCGACGTTGCCGTCCTTGGGCTGCATCCAGCCGTCCTTGTCGGTCAGGCCCAGGCGATTGAAGTACATGTAAGGCGACGCCTGCGTGATCGGGTCACGCTTGGTCCAGTCGGCGGAGGCCAGCGCTTCGAGGATCAGCTTGCTCTGCTCGGCGTCGATCGCTTCCGACTTCGGGTTGTTGGCGAACTGGCGGGGCGTGCGATACTTGATGATCAACATCCCGGCGGTGAGCAGACGATCTTCGGGGTCCTTGCTCTTGAGGCCGGCGGCGGGCTCGTTGAGGAGTTTGGCGCAGCGCTTGACCAGGTCCACTTCCTTCTGGAAGTTGGCGTTGTCCTTCTTGCCGATGACGTTGAAGTAGGCGCCGATGGTGTAGAAGTCGCCGTCGATGTGCTTGGTGAGGAACCAGCACGCTTCCTGGCCGACGGTCGGCGTCAGCGCCGGGAAGCGATTGCGGCCGCCGCCAATTTGCGGCTGGTTCGGATTTGGCGGCGGCGGCGGAACGAAGCCGATGCGGATCTTCGCCTTTGCCTTGGCGCCGATAATGCCGTCTTCCACTTCGACGACGCCAACGCCGAACTGGGCCTTCTCCTTGTCGTCGGGGAAGCGCTTGGCCATGACGGTTTTGTCTTCAATGGCAGTCACCTTGCCGATGATGATGATATCGGCCAGGGCGACGCGATCCGGGATTGGCGAGGGCGCCATGACGAGGGCCTGGACCGGCACGGTCACGGCAAGAATCGTCAGGACTGCTGCAAGGCAAAGACACAGTAACTTCGTTCGACGCATGAGGTCACTCCTGGAAACGGATTACGCACCAACCCACCCATAGGCGAGGCTATTTTCCTTGGCGGCCGTCCAACCAATGCCGCGGAGTTCGTAGTTCCGCCTTCAGGCGGTTCGGCCGCGCCGCCCGAGTAGCTTGTGGGGCACGTTTTTAACGTGCCAGACCTCCCCAAGCCAGGCATGTTAAAAGCGTGCCCCACAAACCCTGGAGTCATTGCTTACTTGGCGTCCGCCACGAAACGCTGGATGCGGTACTTGGCGGCGTTGTCCTTGGTCCACTTCTGGGCGGCTTCGACGATCTTGCCGTCCTTGGGCAGCATCCAGCCGTCCTTATCGGTCAGGCCCAGGCGATTGAAATACATGTAAGGCGATGCCTGCGTGTTCGGGTCGCGCTTGGTCCAGTCGGCGGCGGCCAGCGCTTCGAGGATCAGCTTGCTCTGCTCGGCGTCGATCGCTTCCGACTTGGGGTTGTTGGCGAACTGCCGGGGCGTGCGATACTTGATGATGAGCATGCCGGCGGTGAGCAGACGATCCTCGGCATCCTTGCTCTTTAGCCCTGCAGCCGGCTCGTTGAGGAGCTTGGCGCAGCGCTTGACCATGTCGACTTCCTTCTGGAAGTCGGCGTTGTCCTTCTTGCCAATGACGTTGAAGTAGGCGCCGATGGTGTAGAAGTCGCCGTCGATGTGCTTGGTGAGGAACCAGCACGCTTCCTGGCCCACGGTTGGCGTCAGCGCCGGGAAGCGATTGCGGCGTTCCCCTTCGCCCGGAGGCGCTGGCGGCTCGAAGCCGATGCGCACCGTCGTCTTTGCCTTGACGCCAAGAATGCCGTCCTCGACCTCGACGACGCCGATGCCGAACTGGATCTTGTCTTTGCTGTCGGGAGAGGGCCTGGCCATCACGGTCTTGCCTTCAATGGCGGTGACCTTGCCGACGATGATGATATCGGCCTGGGCGACGCGATCGGGAATCGGCGACGGCGCCATCACCTTGGCCATTGCCGGTAAAGTGAGGGCCAGAATCGTCACGACCGTCGCAAGGGAAACGCACAGTTGCTTCGTTCGTCGCATGAGCTCTCTCCCGGAGTTGAAAACGCACTGACCCACTACTAGACGAGGCCGCCCTTTGCCGGGATTGGCGGATTGATAAAAATACCAGACGATCAATCCGCGAACACGGAAGAGCGTTCCATGGATTTACCGTCCTTGCCACAGGTGCGATTGAAGATTGCCCGGAGATCGGGCCACCCGTGGATCTTTCAGAAGATGGTCGAAAAGCCGGCCACGCGCTTGCCGGGTGGCACTGTTGTAGACATCCTCGACCGCGACGGCCAGTGGGTCGGCCGCGGCTTCTACAACGGCCATTCGCGCATTTCCCTGCGCGTTCTGACGACCGATCGCAACGAAGCCATCGATGCCGAGTTCCTGAACAATCGCCTCGGCCGGGCGGTCGCGCTGCGCCGCGATTGGCTGGGCCTGGACGCGGTAACGGACGCCTATCGCCTGGTCCATTCCGAGGGCGACGGCCTGAGCGGTCTGGTCGTCGATCGTTTCGGCTCGACGATTGTGCTGGAATTCTTTTCCGCCGGCTTTTGGCGGCTGCGCACCGCCCTCCAGGAGGCGTTGTCGGTCCACTATCCCGAGTGCCGATTCTACTGGTTTGCCGAGGAGCACGTCCAGAAGCAAGAATCCTTCGACTGTCGGCCGCCGGAACCGCCGCCGCCCGGGACGATCACCGAGCACGGCGTCCGATTCCGCGTGGCGCCAGGCAGCAAGCACAAGACCGGCTTCTTCGTCGATCAGCGCGACAACCGCAAGCTGCTGGCCGGTTTCTGCAAGGATCGCCGCGTGCTCGACCTGTGCTGCAACACCGGCGGCTTCTCGGTCTACGCCAAGGCACTGGGCCGCGCCGCGGAGGTGATCGGCGTCGACCTCGATGAGGAAGCGATCGGCCTGGCCAAGCAGAATGCCAACGCCAACCAGGCGCAGGTACGCTTCGTGCAGGCCGACCTGTTCGCCTGGCTGCGCGACATCCTGCCGTCCGGCCAGCGCTTCGACGTGGTGGTCCTCGATCCATCCAAGCAGACCCGCGACCGCGAAGCCATCGACCTGGCCTTGAAGCGCTACGGCGACATGAACCGCCTGGCCCTGCAAGCCGTGGCGCCCGGCGGCATCTTCCTGACGTGCTCGTGTACCGGCCTCGTGAGCGAAGAGATGTTCGTGGACACGGTGCGCCGGTCAGCCTGGCAAGCAGGGCGGACACTGCAAGTGCTCAAGGTGAGCGGAGCGGGGGCGGATCACCCGTTCCTGCTGCACGTGCCGGAAGGGCGATACCTGAAGGCGGTCTTCTGTCGAGTGGAGTGATCCACCACAGAGAACACAGAGAATGCACAAAGAATGAAGCAAGAACCGAATGCTACTCTCCGGCCTTCCTTTGTGTATTCTCTGTGCTCTCTGTGTTCGCTGTGGTGAATCTCTTCAAGGCGTCCAATCCATCTGCGGCGTGACGTTCGCGCAGAACTCCGCCAGCAGCCGCGCCGCCTGCTCCAGGTCCTCCAGTTGCACCATTTCGACCGGACTGTGCATGTAGCGGTTCGGGATACCGATCAGGGCTGTCGCCACGCCATCGCGGCTGATCTGGATGACGTTGGCATCGGTTCCCGTCGCACGCGGCACGCCGCGCACCTGCACGGGAATTTCCTGGCTCCTGGCCGTCTCTTCCAGCCGCTCGAAGACGCGCGGATTGATGTTCGGCCCACGAAACAGCGTCGGGCCGCCGCCGAGCTTCGTTTCGCCGAGGTTGCGCTTGTCGTTGCCTGGAGTGTCGGTTGCGTGACAGACGTCGACCGCGATGCCGATTGTCGGATGGATGCCGTAGGCGCTCGTCGTCGCGCCGCGCAGGCCGATCTCTTCTTGCACCGTCGAGACGCAGGAGACCGATGCCTGCACCGAGCGGTTGCGCAAGAGCCGCAGTGCCTCCATCACCACCCAGACGCCCACCTTGTCGTCGCAGGCTGGCGACGAGATCAGGCCGTTGCGCATCTCGCGCACGCCAAGCGCCACCGTCACCGGATCGCCGGGCGTGATGAGCGCTTCGGCCTCCTTGCGGTCCTTGGCGCCGATGTCGACCCACACGTCGGCGAACTGCGGCACCTTGTTGCGTTCCTCGTTGGTCAGCAGGTGCGGCGCCTTGCGCGAGACGACGCCAGGGATCGGCCCGCCGCGGACCCAGACGGTCAGGTGCTGGCCGAGCAAGATCTGCATGTCCCAGCCACCGATGGGCTGAATGTAGAGGAAGCCGTTCTCGTCGATGTGCTGCACCATGAGCCCGATCTGATCGCAGTGCCCGGCCAGCATGATGCGTGGCTGTCCGCCCGGATGCCGCACGGCAATGACGTTGCCGTGTCGATCGGTGCGCACCTCGTCGGCATACTGCTTGGCCCAGGCGCGCACCACGTCCTGAATGGGCCGCTCGTAACCGGACGGACTGGGCGTGAGAAGGAGGTCCTTGAGGAAGGCCAAAGAGCTGTCTTGCATGAACGGTTCTCGAATTCGTCCAGTGGGTATGCGATGGAGACGGCGATGTCTCGTTCGCCATGATACGTCAGGAAACGCGAGAGGGGAACAGGAAGCGGGGCACTGTGAGGGTGCCTTGACCCGTCGGGTCGCGCACGGGAAAATGCACATGTTCCCAGACGGTGTGGCACTCCTCGTGCGGAGGTACAGGTATGGCAACGACGTTCGCGTCCCTGGGCTTGAGCGGGCTCAGCGACGGCGAGAAGCTTGAAGTGATTGGGCAACTTTGGGACGATCTGGTGGCGACCATACCTCCGGGCGGCCTGCTGACCGAGGCACAACGCGAGGAACTCCGACGGCGAGTGGCGGACGCAGAGGCCAATCCTGACGATTGGGTAGCGTGGGAGGAGGCGCTGGAGGCCACTCTGAAGCGTCTACGCGGATGAGTCTTCCAGTCCGACTCCGGCGAATCGCTCAGTCCGAATACGATGCGGCCGCCGATTGGTACGAAGCCCAGAAGCCAGGGCTCGGGCTGCGCTTCGTCGCGGCAGTTCAGCGGGTATTGGCCAAAATCGGTGATCAACCAGACGCCTGGGCTGAGGTGTGGGCAGGAGTCCGCGAGGCACCAGTATCGCGCTGGCCTTATTTCGTTTACTATCAGGTTCACTCCGACCATGTGATGGTACTTGCGGTGTTCCACTCATCCCGCGACCCGTCCGCGTGGCAGTCCCGGGCTTAGCGGATGAAGCGGTCCGCACGGCTCTTGAGAGCGTTCCTGAGTGGCTCGCATCTGCGCTGGACGAGAGTTGAATGGTCTGAGAGGTGACCGGCAGAATGGGATTGGTCGTCGCCAAACTGACACTCAAGAACCCGCGCAAGCCGGAACTCCAACCAGTCGAGGTGGCCGCTCTCGCCGATTCCGGGGCCGTGCATCTGTGCATTCCGCCTCATGTCCAGCTCCAGCTCGGACTGGAGGAGAGCGCCAAGAAAGAAATCACGCTCGCCGACGGCAGCAAGCAACTCGTTCCGTACGTTGGTCCCGTGGAACTGCACTTCAAGAATCGCATTGGTTTTGCCGGCGCCCTGGTGCTGGGCGACGAAGTCCTTCTCGGTGCCATTCCGATGGAGGACATGGACCTGATCGTCATTCCGAAGACGCGGACACTGGATGTCAACCCGGAGAGTCCGAACATCGCTACGTCCATCGTGAAATAGCCCGAGCTATCGCCTGCGTTTGCCGCCGTTGCTTGCGTCGTGCTCCAGTCTGCCTGAAGTCCCCCCTCGCCGGATCACCTTCTCTCGATCGCAGTCTTTCACAACTCGATCCCTCGCGGGCGTTTCCGTCCCTGTCGCCTCGTCGGCGCACCAAAGCGCGCCCGGCGCTGTCACAACGGCCCTTCGCCATGAATGTGAGGGTGTAACGCAAAGGGCCACAAGACAAACGAGCCCTGACAAACGAGTTGAACCGAATCGGGAGTCGTCGCCATGTTGCCAGCCACCGGATACGCGATGCGAGACGCCAATCGCCCGTATGCAGACGAAAGGGCCTGGAACGGTGTCGAGATCGACTTCCAGATGGCCAGCGACCCGCTGCGAATCGAACCGTACTTGACCGGACTGAGCTTCGATTACGTCAGCTTGCATACGCTCGACCTGTCGATCGCCAGCCCACACGCGCCGGCCCGTTCGTACCTGGACGCGCTGGTGATGGTCGCGGAAGAGAACGGGGCCGTCGCCATCAGCGATCACCTGGGCTTCACGCACGGCACGCCGGGTGGGGCCAACGTCGGGCACGTGATGGCGCCGCCCTGCACCGAGGCCGCCCTGGATGCGACGTGCCGCAACATCGAGATCATCCAGCGTCACTTTGGCGATCGGAAGTTCTACGTGGAGAACCTGGCCCACTTCTTTCTGATGCACGGGACGATGGCCGAGGCCACGTTCATTCGCCGGATGCTGGAACGGACGGGCTGCGGCCTGCTGCTCGACGTGACCAACGCTTACGCCAACGAACGTAACTTCGGCCACAACGCCGAGGCGTTCATCCGGGAAGTGGTGCCTGCCGCGGATCGCTTGCAAATGCATCTGGCCGGCGGATTCCTCGATGCACGTACTGCCTGGTACGTGGACAGCCATTCCGAGCCGGTGCCGGCCGAGGTCTGGCGCCTGTATCGCCTGGCCCTCGAGTTGGGCCGCGGCAAGGTGGACGCCGCGTTCATCGAACGCGACTGGAACGCTCCGACGGAAGGCGGCTGGCGTGCCGAGGTCCGGCAGGTTCGCCGCATCGCCCGGGAAACCGAACGGATGGAACTGGTGGAGGTCGCGTCGTGACCGACTACCAGAAGCAGTTGACCCACTGGGCCGGAGCCCTGGCCGCGGGCCGAGTGGAAGCGATGGCGGACGCCCTGGCCGGCGGCACGACGGAAAACGTCGGCTGGTACCTGGCGAATGCAGTGGGCGAGCGATACCGATTGCTCACGCAGGAGCTGGAATTCGTCGCTCTGGCGTTCGACGACTTCGACTCGCGGATCGCGGCCTACCTGACTTCGGTGCCGCGGACCGCATATCGAATCGACCGCCGCGACCAGGAGGACTTCCTCCGCTGGCTGGGCGAGACGCAAGAATTGACGCCGCAACAACGCGGCTTCATCGCCTACCAGGAAGCGGAATACGCCGTGCGAGCGGCGGCCCGGGACAACCGGGAGGCGCACTTGAGTTTTCAGCGGCTCCTTTGTCACACGGTCGAACGGACGGCGAACAGGAGTGTGAGGGTTCACCTGAACTCGATTCGGGTCTGGGCGACGCTGACGATGCCAGGTACCGACGAGCCCTGCGAGATGCTGTTCGTCGCAGTCGGCCACACGGTGCGGGCAGCGGCCCTGACCGACGAAATGCGACGGCTGGTCAATCGCCTGGCCAGCCACGGCCCCGGAGTGCTCGACGCCCTGACGGATGGCCACCGCGAGCTGATGGCCCAAGGCGTGGTGGCCCTGGAAAGCAACGACTAGGCAAGCCGGATGGTCCGGATTGCTGATGCAGTGAAACACCGGTGCGGACGCTTCCTCCCGCACGGATCGGTGAACGACAGGGGGAAGCGAACCGGATCTCTGATTGGGTCGGGGAAGGTTTCACTCGCCGGTGTCGGCGGGGCTCCCTGGCTCGGTCGGTAGCCATAAACTTGGAGACTTTGCCATGTCCCGCTTCGATATCATCCGCGCGTGGAAAGATGCCGCCTTCCGCAAGACCCTGACGCCCGCTCAGCAGGCGCAGTTGCCCGAGAACCCGGCCGGCACCGTCGAGCTGACCGCCGCCGAAGCATCCGCCGTCGATGGCAAGCTGGCCATCGCCATCTGCAGCAGCTGCCACGGTTGCGGCGGCGCCGTCCTGGGAGCCGCCAAGTTCCAGGCCGTCATCAACCCCGTCAACGTCTTCCGCCTTCGCTAAGGCGAGCCGGGAGTGCGAGCGACCGGAGTGTGGCGAACCGCCTTGCTCCGGTCGCTCCTGAAATGTCCGAATCGCCCGTTCACGAAACGCCGGTGCGGCTTCTTCCTCCCGCGCCGACGACCAAACGAACCGAGGAAGCGCACGAGGCCGCTGATTGGGTCGGGGAAGGTTTCACTCGCCGGTGTCGGCGGGGCTCCCTGGCTCGGTCGGTAGCCATAAACTTGGAGACTTTGCCATGTCCCGCTTCGATATCATCCGCGCGTGGAAAGATGCCGCCTTCCGCAAGACCCTGACGCCCGCTCAGCAGGCGCAGTTGCCCGAGAACCCGGCCGGCACCGTCGAGCTGACCGCCGCCGAAGCATCCGCCGTCGATGGCAAGCTGGCCATCGCCATCTGCAGCAGCTGCCACGGTTGCGGCGGCGTCAACCTGGGAGCGCGCTTCCAGGCCGTCATCAACCCGGTCAACGTCCTTCGCCTTCGCTAAGGCCAATGCATTCCGTGGGGCCGGCTTCCAGCCGGCCAAGACCCTCGCGGCCGGCTGGAAGCCGGCCCCACGGAATACCTCGTCTCGCAGGAAATACCGTTTTCGCTCCTGGGGAGGAGTGAGGATGGGACACGCGGAGGGGCAGGTCTTCGGGCCTGCCTTTTCGCGTTTTTTTGTCACAGGGTCGTCGCGGCGGCGAAGAAGTGCCGGACGATCACACTGAACGGAGCCGGAGTCTGTCATGCAAGCCGAACGCTTCGAAAGCGCTGCGTGGTCCCGAGCCGCAACCCTTGCCGAGCGAGTCGCTGCCTCGCGCCCGGCCGCAGCCGCGAGCAGCAACGGCGATCGCGCCGATCAGCGGCTGCGCGAATGGCGTGCCCAGCCGCCCTTCGCGTCGGGCTTCTCCTTCGATGCTCGCCTTGCAGCACTCGGCCTGAGCGAGGATGAATTCCTGCGTCTGCTGGGTGAGCCGGACGAAGCGCTGCGAGCGCGGTTTCCCGAAGCGCCGAAATGGCTCCTCGAACTGGCGAGCGCCTACGAATCGTCCACCGACCTGGAGCCCGAGGCCGCGGAGTTGTACGAGCTGCTGGCCGTGGCGGAGCCGTTGATCCTCGCCGCCCGGGAACGGCTCCGCGCCGGGATCGACGGCCTGCCACGCGATGCAGCCGGCGTACTGCCATTCGATCCGGACGCAGTGGAGAGATTATTGCTCGCCATGCTGCCCGACCGACTTTTGCCGTTGCTCGGCCGGACGTTGGTCCTGGAAATGCACATCGCCCGCTTGCAGGGCCTGCTGGCCGGTGAGACGCCGGAAGACCGCTTCCGCGGCTTTGCTCACTACCTGGGACGGCGAGACGTTGCCGTGGCGCTGCTCGAAGAATATCCGGTGCTGGCCCGTCAGCTGGTGCAGACCGTCAATGACTGGGTCACCTTCAGCCTGGAATTTCTGGGCCATCTTTGTGCGGACGCGGCCCAACTGCGTGCGACGTTCGGGGCCGCGGAGGCCCTGGTCGCCATCAAGGGCGATGCCGGCGACCGCCACCGCGGCGGCCGGGCCGTGCTCGTTGCCGACTTCGCATCCGGTCTTCGACTTGTTTACAAGCCGAAATCACAGGCCGTGGAAGTCCACTTTCAGGAATTGCTCGACTGGCTCAATGCCAAGGGGGCCGAACCGGCGTTCCGCACGCTGAACGTGCTCGACTGCGGCGATCACGGTTGGGTCGAGTTCATTCAAGCGAGCGGCTGTGAGAGTCCCGGCGAAGTGCGTCGCTTTTACGAACGGCAAGGCGGCTATCTGGCGCTGCTCTATGTGCTGGCGGCGACCGACATTCACTTTGAGAACTTGATTGCCGCCGGCGAGCACCCCATGCTGGTGGACCTGGAAACGCTCTTCCATCGGCCGCTGCACGGGGCCACCGATCCGGGTTCGCAGGATTCGGTCCTTGCCGTGCGCATGTTGCCGCAACGTGCTTCGTTCGGTGATTCCACCGAGGTCATCGACTTCACCGGGCTAGGCGGCACCGCCGGCCAGGTGCTGCCCTATGCGGCGGCCCAGTGGCAAGGCGCCGGCACCGACGACATGCGCATGACGCACGGTCGGGTCGAAGTCTCCGGCGCCGACAATCGCCCGACGCTCCAGGGTGCCGACGTGAACCTGGGCGATTACGAAGAGGAGCTGACCGCCGGCTTCATCGCTGTCTACCGCTTGCTCGAAACGCACCGCGAAGAACTACTGGCCGACGATGGACCGCTGGCCCGCTTTGCCGGCGACCCGGTGCGCTTCCTGGCTCGCACCACCCAGGCCTACAGCGTCCTGCTGCAGCAGGGCTGCCACCCCGATTACCTGCGCGATGCCATCGACCGCGACCGCCTCTTCGATCGCCTGTGGGTCCGCGTGCACGAGACGCCAAGCCATGCCCCGCTGATCGGGGCGGAATTGGCGGAGCTGTCGCGCGGCGACGTGCCCATGTTCACCACCTGGCCCGATTCGTGCGATGTCTACAGCGGGTCGGGCGAGTACATCGCCAACGTGTTCCCCGAGTGCGGCCTTGACCTCGTCTGCCGTCGCATATGCCGGCTGGGGCACGCCGACCTTGCAAGACAGACGGAACTGATCCATGCGAGCTTCGGGACGCTCTCCGCCAGCGGAACGCTTGCACTCGCCGGCGCGGACCGATAGGTCGAAGCCGCCTCTTTGCGGGGCACGTTTGTAACGTGCCGGGGTGGGGTGTAAACGGCATGTTACAAACGTGTCACACAATCGGATCGCTTGTTGTTTGTTCCGCTGAGCCCACGGTGCCGCAAGGCCAACCCTTCTTTGGCACTTAGTAGCCATCCAAAAACTACTTCCAGGATTCAGCGGCAGGCGCTTGGATTTCGTCGGTCTGGCGTGCCGGAACTTTGTGCCCTTTCAGGGCACAACACCTTCAGCTCCGGTCCAGCCCCGAAGGCGTGACGCTCGACGAAGTGAACCTTGGACGTTCTTTTTGGACACCCGCTTACCGAATCTGCACTTCTCGGTTACTCCTTCACCTCATCGTTCGGGGCCCTGGTGGGCGCGGCCTTGGGCGCGGCGGTGAGCAACCGTGATCGAGGGGCGGTCACCGGCATGTCGCAGCCGACAGCGGGCAGCAGGCGCCGCCCTTGCCAGACATGGATTGTGGCAGGCGATCGGTCCTCATTGGCGCTTGCTATAATCCAAGCATCGCGTGTCAGGTCGAGCAAATCGCGCTTGCAAATGTCATACGGACCGCGCCCAGGAAAAGGACACGACTGCCATGAGCCGGCGACTCTTGATTCAGGTCGTGACTCCGGCCATGCTGCTCGGCGTGGCTCTTCTCGCGGTTTGCCTGGTCGGCGTCTGGCACGTCCACCGGCTCGAGCGCAACCTGTCGACGATCCTCTCCGAGAACGTGGCAAGCCTGGAAGCGGCCCAGGACCTGGAAATCCGCGTCCGCCAGCTGCGTGCTCATAGCTTCGTCTACTTCGTTCAGCCCACGGCTGCCCGGCTCGAACCGATCGAGGAGGATACCCGGCGCTTTGAAATGGCCCTGGAAGTCGCGCAGCAGTCGGCCAGCACGCCGGAAGAGGAAGCGTGCGTTCAAGCGATCCACGATCGTTATGAGAAGTACCGCGACGATATGGCGCAGCTAAGGGCCGAAGTGCTTGTCAAAGGCCCCCGAACCGATTTCGACAAGCTGTTCGACGCTCACCCGATCCGACATCTGACGGCATCGTGCCACGAGCTGTTTCGCCTCAACAAGCAGGCGATGGACCAGACGGCTGCCGAGAGCCGCTCGGTCAGCCAGCAAGCGCGCATCGTGCTGCTGCTGGTTGGCCTGAGCGGTCCCGTCGGCGGCCTGATGCTCGGCTATGGCGTCGCACGCGGCCTGACCCGGTCCATCTACCGGCTGAGCGTACGCGTGCAGGACGTGGCCGAGCACCTGGACGAGAACGTGGGCACCATGCGTGTCGCGGTCGATGGCGACATCGAGCACCTCGATCGTCAGCTCCAGCATATTGTGACTCGGGTGGAAGAAGTGGGCGAGCGGCTGCAGCGGCACCAGCGCGAAATGCTTCGCGCGGAGCAGCTGGCTGCCGTCGGCCAGCTGGCGGCCGGCGTCGCTCACGAGATCCGCAATCCCCTGACGTCCATCAAGCTGCTCGTCGAAGCAGCCTTGCGGACGAGCAACCCCAAACCGCTGATCGAAGCGGACCTGCAGGTCATTCATACGGAAGTGTCTCGACTGGAGCAGACCGTCCAGAGCTTCCTGGACTTCGCCCGGCCTCCCATGCCGCGCCGGGCCGCAATCGACCTGAACCGGGTCATCACCCAGGCTGTCGAGCTGATTCGCGCCCGTGCCCGTCAGCAGGCCGTGACCATCACCACGGACGCCGAACCTGCCGCGGCTGGCACCCGCGGGCCGGTTCAGGGATTTGTGGACGCCGGCTTGCTCCAGACCGTGCTCGTCAACCTGCTCCTCAATGCTCTGGAGGCGATGCCCCAAGGCGGAAGCATCACGGTCTCGCTGGGCACGACGGAGGAGAACGAGGCCGCCATCCGCGTTGGCGACACGGGACCAGGGATCGCGCCCGAGATGACGGGACGGCTTTTCACGCCGTTCGCCAGCACCAAGGCGACCGGGACCGGGCTTGGCCTGTGCATCTCGCAGCGCATCGTGCAGGAGCACGGCGGACGCATCCGCGCCGACAACCGGCCGGGCGGCGGTGCGCGGTTTGCCATTTTCCTGCCTCTGGGTGGCAATGCTGACGACGGCACGACCGCGAACGGCGCGGCAACAGACGGCGGCCCCGCTTCCCAATCGTGAACCCCTGGGGACGATATGCCAACGCTTCTGGTCATCGATGACGAACAGAGCGTCCGCTACACCTTTCGCCGCATCTTCGAGGGCGACAAGGGAACGGTGCTGACCGCCGCCACCGCAGCCGAGGGCCTGGCGATGTTCCGCGCGCACCAGCCCGACGTCATCGTGCTGGACCTGCAGCTGCCGGACCGCACCGGGCTGGAGCTGTTTGCCGATATCCATGCGGCCGACCCCCGACGACCTGTCGTCTTCGTCACGGCGCACGGCTCCACGGATACCGCCATCGAGGCCATGAAGAACGGCGCGTTCGACTATCTCGTCAAGCCCATCAACCTGGATCGCCTCAGCCAGGTGCTCGACCGCGCGTTCGAGGCAGCCCGGCTGATGGACACACCGGCGGTATTGCCGTCCGAAGAGACCGCCGACCGGATCATCGGGCACAGTGTCGTCATGCAAGAGATGTGCAAGTCGATCGGCCGCATCGCGCCGCAGGACGTCAACGTCCTGATCCTGGGCGAGAGCGGCGTGGGCAA
>JAIEMG010000216.1 GCA_019752375.1 Gemmataceae bacterium
CCTCCAAGGGCGGCCAAGTGAACCTGAGGCGCTCAGGCCGCTCTGCCCTGCGCACAGAATGGACAGCTACGCCAGGAGCCTTCCGTCACAGGATTGAGCAAGACCATACAGGCGCGAACGAGTCCAAGACTCGCGCCAGATCTCCTTGCCAGTTTGCACATCCCAACGGCATAACGTGGCGGCCGCTGCCAGCCCAAACACGACCTTGCCATCGTCGGAGAATCGCACAGGAGAACACTCCCACGTCTTGGTTTTCCGTGGCACCCATTTCTGGTGATACAGTTCGCGCAATAGTTTGCCACTTGTCGCATCCCAGAAACAGACGGTACGGTCTTGGCCGCCTGAAGCCAGCATTTCGCCACCCGGGGAAAAAGCGAGCCCCCAAATCGCTTCCTCATGCCCGCGCCATTCAAGGCCCCTTTTCTCTGTCCTGGCCTGCTTGCCTGCTCGAGTAGGGCTCTCCCTTCCAAAGAGCGGCATGCCTCCCCCGTTCTGGGGGAAGAAGGGACTGGCAAGGATAAGTGCCAGGAACGAACGTCTTGACGAGGAACAATCCATGTTGGCTCCTGATACCGCTTGTGTCTGCCTACACAAGCCGCTACAAAATCGACAGCCGACCTGCCACTTTATTTATCTCATCCCTTGCGCGACCTAAACTTGTTTTGCGTTATCAGTTCGTTATAGGTAGAGCCCTTAATGTTCTCCTGCACAGGTGAGCGGATCGTCGCATCCCATCCGTTAGGGACCGCAATCCTCTGGGCATCGCGACTAGGCGTCCAAGGGAGATTGGCTTTTGAGGTATCGAATGTTCCTGAGCCATTGAATACCCAATTGACCGTGGCCTCCCTGAAGTACCGCACGTCGTTGGCGTTACGCGGCTGATCGTCGGTCGTGCGTGCAGCCACGTCCAAAGTGAAATTGAGCTTAATTTCGACCTTGTCCAGGATGCCGCCCGCGAATTCTGCGTGGAATCCCACTCTGGGCTCGTCCTGATCGGCGATCTCCTTTGAGTTCTTCTCTGCAGTCGCGTTGAAAAAGGTAGAAGTATCGCTCACCGTGTAAAACGGCTGCCCATTTCCGTTATTGTCCAGGACGTCTTTGCGTGAGTCCACATCGTTAATGAGGATTTGTTTGGGCTTGCTGTCGTATTGACCTTGCATTTGGACCACGTCCACATGTTGGATAAAGCCCACATGGATGTACTCCACTCCGGTGTTGGCCTTGCCATTTACGGTAGGGCCAACAAGTGTCACAAGGGCACGCCACTCCAGTCCTGGGGACAAGAATTTTGTCCGATTGGCGTTCTGTTGACCACTTCCCGAGAGAATTAGCTTGGCGGGAGCGCTCTTAAACCCCTCACCATCGACGATGAGAGGTTCCAGCTTCGTTGCAGCGTCGGTTGGAGTACCCGGTTTGATGGCCACGCCAGCATCAAAAGCGTTGGTTAACTGATCCGCGGGCCTCGCTGCCGCCGGGGTCTTTACATCGACTTGAACGACGTAGATCGAAAACGGCTTGGAAATGAATTCCTTGACGATTTCTTTACCGTTCTCCATCATCTTGATGCTGTATTGCGCGCGAAGGATTACCACGCCGGGCTTGTTGGCAAAGTCCACATCGATACCAAATCCGATCTGCTTATTTGCAAGAGTCGGGTGAAGCCAACGGCTTTCCTTCCCTGCCGTAGCGACACCGGAGGGGTCATCGATCAGCCACTTGACTCCCGTGACCTGCTGCGGGTCAACACCACCAGGAATGCTATCGAAGAACACCGCATAGTCGTAGCGCGAGTTGCCGGGGACGACGCCCGTCGTATCGTTGTTACCCCGATCGAAGCCGGGTCCTTGAGTGAACTCGACCTCCTGGCGCGCCTTGTCCATTACCATCAACAGGACCGTAGCTAGCGTGGTTTTTCCCGAATTGGTGTCTCGAACTTCGTAGGTGAACGAGTCCGGCCCCTTGTAGCCCTGTTTTGGCGTGTACGTGAAGGTTCCGTCGGGCAAGAAAACAAGGGTGCCGTGGGCCGGAAGGAGGGGCTCTGCATCTTGCGCCGCTACCTCCGCACGGAGCGCATCGCCCTCCGGATCGAAATCATTGGCCAGAACCCCTTGGGATGTCAGGGAGATCGTCAGCGTCTGATTCTTGACGAGCACGTACTCGTCATCCTTCGCCACGGGTCCCTGGTTTGGTCCACTCACCGTGACTGTGAAAATTTGCTCGTCGAACAGGTTCGGGTTCCTGTCATCCGCGACACGCACCGTCACGCCAAACGTGCCGGGCGCTTGATCCGGTGTCGGCGTCCACGCGAACATACCGCTCGTCGCCCCGATGGACGCCCCCACCGGCGCATTCCCATCCAGGCTGAACGTCAATCCGTTGGCCGGCAAATCTGGATCGCTCGCCGTCGCCGTGAAGCTCAGCGTCTGCCCCACCGCCACCGTCTGGTCCGCAATCGGATCGAGCACCGGCGCCGCGTTCACTTCTCGGACCGTCACCGCGAACGTCTGACTCGCGCTCAGGGCGGGCGAGCCGTCATCCGTCACGCGCACGGTAATCGCGTACACCCCCGGCCCTTGCGCCTCCGTCGGCGCGAACGTGAAGACGCCGCTGGCGGCGTCAATCGCCGCTCCCGCCGGCGCCCCCGCGTCGAGGCTGTAGGTCAAGCCGTTCGCCGGCACGTCGGTGTCGGTCGCCGTGACAGTGAAGCGGAGCGTACCGCCCTCATCGACGTTCCGGTCCGCGACCGCGCCCAGGACCGGCGTCCCATTGACCTCGTAGACCGTGACGGTCACCGATTCCTGGTCCGACAGGGCTGGCGACCCACTGTCGGTCACCTGCACGCTGAACGTGTAGACGCCGGGGCCTTCGGCTTCGCCGGGCGCCAGGGCAATCGCGCCGTCACCGCTGCCGATGCTGGCCCAGGCGGGCGCGCCGACGAGGGTGTAGGTCAACGTCTGCCCCGGGTCGGGGTCGGTCGCCCGGGTAATGATGGTGATCTGGCTGGACTCGTCCATCGCCTGGTTGGCGATGGCAGCGAGATTTGGCGGCTGGTTCGAGGGCGGCACGATGATGGCCGGCACGTCGCGCGCCTCGAGTCGTTCAAACCCCGGCCGGTAGGAGCGGCTTTTCAGCCGGGCAGGCGGACGAATTACGTGTAGGGGGGGGGAAGATACATCACGTCGCCGGCGCAGGCAATGGAGGAAGAAGGTCCAGTCCATGGGCATCCAATCAGGTTGCGGGACGACGGTGGTCGACAACGGAACAGGACACGGGCATGGTCGCCGGATCGGGGTAGCATGTCCACCGCGATTCCCTTGAAGATCGGAAGAACGGCCGCTTGCGTCGGCCCACCAATTTCACACCCGTGCCATCGGGTTCAGGCCATCCAGCGAGCGGAGCATTTCGTGGAACGCTCCGTCGTCGAGGACCGGTGTTACACCACGGTCGAGCGTTACTGGCCCAGCTCGATCCATCGATCCACATCAGCTCTTCGAAGCCCTCGTTGACGGCATCGGTCGCCAGCCGATTACGCGCCTGATCGACCGCCGCTTGCCCATAGTAGCGGCGAACCGTGTAGCCATTCGTTTCCAGTTGCCGCAACGCCAGCTCGCAATGCGGCTCGACGTTATGATGAATCGGCACCAGGATGATGCAGCGTGCGTTATCCACCGGCCGGACTCCCGCTGGGTGGAGCAAACGTGAGTGTATACGTCTCGTGCTTGCCCACGCGCTCGCCCAGGTCTTCCCAGCTATACCCGTAGACGCCGATGTGCTGCAGCCGGATCGTCGTGTCGGCGACGATCTTGTACCCGCTCCGTCTTGCCCGCTCGCAAAACGCATAATCGCATCCCAGATAGCGGGGCGGACGATTTTCCTCCGGCACGAGCATCGGCAGGAAGTAGGGCACGACCAGCCGGTTCTCCTGGTCGCACGTCGGCAGTTCTTCATGCTTCTGCACGTCCAGGTAAACCTGACGATGCGTCAGCAGGAAGCCGGTGGCGGCATAGCGAATCTCCAGCAGGCCGCCCTCCTTGCCGAAGACGAGCTGCTTCGTCTCGGGGAAAACCAAGGACGACAGGTTCCGATGCACCTTGGTGGGGTACATCCCGCAGACAATCGGCAAGCCATGCGAGCGCAGGCGATCGACGGAGGCCGGCTCGAAGGCAACGTCGCCGTCGATCCACATCAACTCTTCGAAACCGGCCGCCAACGCTTCGGTGGCCATACGGTTGCGGGCACGGTCCACCGCGGGCGAGCCAAAATGCCGGCGGACGGCGTAGCCTCGCGTCTCGAGCTGGCGCAACGAGAGTTCGCAATGCGGCTCGATGTTGTAATGCACCGGAACGAGAATGACGCACTTGCGGTTGTCCATCACTTGGTCCCCAAGGGTGCGCGGCCTTCCTTGACCTCTTTTAATCGTTCCAGGCAGCGATCGTAAAGCCGAGATTGCTTGCTCGCCGGCTCCAGCGGCCGGCCGTCGATGAAGACGGACAATACTTGCGTGGAGGCTTGCAGGATGTCGCCATTTGCCAGAACCAGGTTGGCGCGTTTGCCGGTCTCGATGCTGCCGAGCTGATCGGCCACGCCCAGGATCTGGGCGGGGAAGAGCGTCACGGCCTTGATGCCGATTTCCGGCGGCAAGCCGTAAGAAACCGCCATTGCCGCTTCGTACGGCACGTTGCGGGTGTTGCTGCCGCCGGAAGAGCGGATGCAGAAGCGGACGCCGGCTTCGTGCAACTTGGCGGCGCAGCTGAATGGCGAATCGTAGGGATCGTAGCTCTCTTGCGGCATCGTCAGCACCGGGCCGAGGATGACCGGCACGTCGCGCTTCTTCAGTTCATCGACCACTTTCCAGGCGTCGATCGCTCCAGAGAGGACCACCTTGAGCTTGAGCTCTTCAGCAAGCTTGAGTGCCTCGACGATCTCCGGCTTGCGGTGCGCCTGAATGATGACCGGCTTGAGTCCGCGGGCATAGGGCACCAGTGCTTCCAGGCGCGGATTGGCCGGACGGTCGGGCGACTGCTTGCGTGCGTCGTCGTGGGCCAGCGCCTGCTCGAACAACTCCTTCATCCGACGGACCTTTTCTTCGCGCTGCTTCTTGGCGATGGCCCGGCCGACACGCGGCATGGTCGGATCGCCGGTGATGACGGGGAACGGCGCCGGGAAATCGATGTGCAGCGCCAGCGGATCGATGACGGCCATTTCCTTCGGCACCCAGCCGGCCAGATTGATCAGGCAGCTTTGACCGGCGACGATGTTGCCGATGGGCCGAGTGACCACGCTGGTGACGCCGTTGGCCCGCGTGACCGGGATCAGCTCCGAATCGGGGTTGATCGCCACGCTGGCACGCAGGTCCGGCTGGAAGTCGCCGCCCTCGGCAAAGTCGTGTGTCTCGCGTGCGGAGCCCAGCTCGGTCAGGCCGATGATGGTGCCGGCGTCGATCATGCCGGGGTAGAGGTGCAGGCCAGTGCCGTCAACCTTCGTGTGCTGAGCGGAAGGCAGAAAACCATTCGGCACGTCCTTGACGAGCTGCTTGATCTTGCCGTCCTCGATGACGACCGCGCCAAACTTCTGCGGCCCGCCCTGGGGCACGTGGACCGTGGCATTGACGATGACGTAGCGGCCATTCGGATTGCGCGGAATCGGCTTGAAGTCCGCCACCGGCTTGGCCGGCGCGGGTGCAGCGGACGCGACGGCGGTCAGCTTCTCCGTGCGCTGGAAATAGACTTCGCCTTCCACCAGCGTCATTTCGACCCGTGCGTAGCTGTTGAGCGGATGGCCACTGAAGATCGCCAGGTCCGCGTCCTTGCCCACTTCGATCGAGCCGATGCGCTTGTCCAGGCCGAGCTGCTTCGCGCCGTTCAGCGTGATGGTCTTGAGCGCCTCGGTCTCGCTCATGCCACCGTACTTGATGCACTTGGCGGCTTCCTGGTAGAGATGGCGCACCAGCTCATTGCTGTCCGACTTCAGGCAAACGGTGGCGCCGGCTTCGTGCAGCAGGGCGCTGTTGAAAGGAATGGCGTCGTAGGCCTCGATCTTGTAGGCCCACCAGTCAGAGAAGGTGGAGCAACTGGCGCCGTGCTCGGCGATCTCCGGGGCGATCTTGTAGCCTTCCAGGACGTGTTGCAGCGATTTCACCTTGAAGCCGAAGCGATCGGCCGTGCGCAGGAGCATGAGGATCTCGTCGGAGCGATAGCAATGGCAATGAACGCGCAGGTCGCTCTTGAGCACGTCCACCAGGGCCTCCAGGCGCAAGTCCCGGCGCGGTTCGGTCGCCGTGCGGCCAGCTGCCTGCGCCTTGGCGTAGTCCTCCCAGCCCTTGCGATAGGCCCGCGCTTCGGAGAAAGCGCGGATCAAGACGGCCTCGACGCCGAGCCGCGTGTTGGGGAAGCGTCCATCGGTGCGCTTGACGTTCTCGCCCAGCGCGAACTTGACGCCGCGAGGCGCGTCGGCGATCACGAGTTCGCCGGCGGATTTGCCGTACTTGAGCTTGATGACCGCATCCTGTCCGCCGATCACGTTGGCACTGCCATGCAGCAGGCGAGCCGTGGTGACACCGCCGCCCAGGGAGCGGTAGATCTGCACGTCCTCGCTGTCGATCACGTCGCGGACACGGACTTCGGGCACCATCGAAAGCGAGAACTCGTTGACGCCGCCGGCGATGGCGAAGTGCGAATGCGTGTCGATGATCCCCGGCATGACGAACAGCCCCGCCGCATCGATGACGACGACGCCATCGGGAGCGGCAAGGCCCGCGCCGATCTTCGCGATCTTGCCGTCCTTCACCAGCACGTCGGTCTTCGGCAGCGTGCCATTGGCGACGGTCAACACCGTGGCGCCGCGGAGCAGCACGTTGCCGCCAGTGCGGAGGCTCGGCTTGCGGTCGGCTTCCAGCTCGGTCGCCTGCTCGGTCGCGGGCTTCTTCGGCTCCTCCTTCTTGGGCTCCGGATCGGGCTTCTTCTTCGGCTTGGCCTCGTACTCGAAGCGCACGCCGTCAACGAAGGCGTAGCGTACCTGTGTTTCGGCGAGATGGAAGTCGCCGTCGGTGACCACGAGATGAGCCGCCTTACCCGCCGCGACGGTGCCGAGCTGCTTTTCGACGCCCAGCATTTGGGCTGCATCGATCGTCAGGGCCCGCAGCGCTGCATCGGCGGAAAGTCCCTCGCCGATCATCTTGCGGAGCTGCTCGCGGAACTTGTCCGGACCGGCAAGTCCCTGACTGCTCCAGGCGAAGGCGATGCCGGCTTTCTCCAGGCGGCCCGCGTTGGCCAGCGCGTCCTTCTGGCGGCGCTGGCGGTCCTCCTTCACCCGCGCCGGAACGGCCTGCTCCGATTCCGGCGTCGGCGTATCGGAGGTGTCGAGGCGCAGGATCACCGGCACCTGCTTCTCGCGCAGCCGGTCGGCCGACTTCCAGGCGTCGCGGCCGCCGTAGATGATCGGCCGCAACCGAAATTCACCGGCGAAGTCAAGTGCGCGCTCGATGGCATCGCGCGAATCGGCCTCAAAGACCATCGGCACCTTGCGTTCCAGGGCATTGCCGAGCGCTTCCATCGCGGAGTCGGTCGGCGGCCGGCGACCCACCCGGCCACTCTTTTCGTGGGCGGCCCACTGACGCTTGTAGAGCCCCGCATCGAGCAGCGCTTGCCGGCTATGAGCCACGATGCCCATCAGAGCTCGGGGATACTCGGCGCCGGTAGCGCGAAACGCGGCGTGCTGGGCCACGGGCGACTTCAACATTGCGTCGCGCGGCGGCGCACCACTGAGGCTCACCAGGGCGCTCTGGCCGACAAAGATGCCGCCGTCCGGCGCGATCAAGTGAGCGGTGACACCCTGGCGCCGCCAGGAATCGGTCTGATCGCTGTCGGCCTTGAGCGCCGTGGCAACGACGAATTCCGGGGTCAGCCCCTTGCGATTGTCCGGGCGCGTCGCCGCCAACGCTTCGCTGGCAATATCAACCGGTTCCGGCGGCCCGCCTTCGGAACGACGCAGGGTCGTATCGTACCCCCAGTGGCTGAGCGCATCGACAAAGCCGGCGTAGACCGTCAGGTTGGTCCCGTCGATGACGATCGCATCGGCGGGCGCCTTCGCGTCCGCGCCGACGGCTTCGATGACGCCGTCGCGAATGACGACCGTCGCTTTCGGCAGGATTTTGCCCGGCTCGGTCACCACACGGGCATCGCGAATCGCGAACACCGTCGGCTTCGGGGCGGAATGAAGAGCATCACCACAGAGGCACAAAGAGCACAAAGGAAGGCCAAAAAGGACGGTAAAGAGAACGAACTTCAGCTTCCGGGTCATCTGGGAATTTCCTTTGTGTTCTTTATGCCTTTGTGGTGATTCATTGCAGACGAGTGCCATCGGGTTCGGGCTGCACCCAGCGTAATGCAACGTGCCTGGAAACTCAAACACCTGGGCTGCATTGTAGTCGCGCGCCGGCAGCGCCGCCGTAACTGCCGACTGTTGACGGCGAGCCACGGTGGATTGTCAGTCGCCGGTTCTCAGCTAGACTGAAAGAAACCACCGAGAACCACGAAAATGCAGACTGTTGATCTAAGCAAAGAAGACATCCACACCTATCTAGCCCGCCACCAGCGGAAGGAGTTGCTGCGATTCCTCACCTGCGGCAGCGTCGATGACGGCAAGAGCACGCTCATCGGCCGGTTGCTGCACGACACCAAGATGATCTACGAGGACCAGCTCTCCGCCGTGAAGCGCGACAGTGAAAAAGTCGGCACCACGGGCGCGGGCGAGATCGACCTCGCGCTCTTGACCGACGGCCTCAAGGCCGAGCGCGAGCAGGGGATCACGATCGATGTGGCGTATCGCTACTTCTCGACCGATCGCCGCAAGTTCATCATCGCCGATACGCCCGGCCACGAGCAGTATACGCGCAACATGGCGACTGGCGCCTCGACCTGCCAACTGGCCATCATCCTCATCGACGCGCGCCACGGCGTGCAGACGCAGACCCGCCGGCACTCGTTCATCGTGTCGCTGCTGGGCATCCGGCACGTCGTCGTCGCGGTCAACAAGATGGACCTCGTCGGCCACTCGAAGGAGGTCTTCGCGCGGATCAAGGCCGACTACACCGGGTTCGTCGCGAAGCTCGATCTGCCCGACATCACCTTCATCCCCATGTCGGCGCTGAAGGGAGACAACGTCGTGTCGAGAAGCGACGCGATGCCGTGGTACACGGGCTCGCCGCTCCTCGATCATCTGGAGACGGTACACATCGCCAGCGACCGCAACCTGACCGACCTGCGCTTCCCGGTGCAATACGTCCTTCGCCCTAACCTCAACTTTCGCGGCTTCTCCGGTACGGTGGCGTCCGGCATCGTCCGCAAGGGCGACGAGGTCATGGTGCTGCCGTCGGGCAAGCGCAGCCGGGTGAAGTCGATCGTGACGTACGACGGCGAGCTCGAAGAGGCGTTCGCGCCGCAGGCGGTGACGGTGACTCTGACCGACGAGGTGGACGTCAGCCGCGGGGACATGCTGGTGCGGCCCGATAGCCCGCCGCTCGTCAGCAGCCAGATCGAGGCGATGGTGGTGTGGATGGCCGAGCAACCGCTCGTCCCTGGCCGAACCTACACGCTGAAACACACCACGCGGCAGGTGGCGGCGGAGGTGGCGTCGTTCCGCTACGGCGTCGATGTCAACACCCTGGAACACCGGGCCATCGCGCGGCTGGGGCTGAACGAGATCGGGCATGTCCAGCTCAGCCTGACGCAGGCGCTGGCGTGTGATCCGTACCGCACCAACGCCGAGACGGGGTCTTTCATCCTCATCGACCGATTGACGAACAATACGATCGGGGCGGGGATGATCCTCGAGGCGGGTAGCGGCCGGGCGAAGGGCGATGTTTGGGCGGCGGAGCCGGCGACGCGCCTGAAGGTGCGCGAGAGCCTGATCGCGCCAGCCGAGCGCGAGCAGCGCTATGGGCAGGTGCCGGTGACGGTGCTGCTGGTCGGGCTGACGGGGAGCGGTAAGAGTCGGATCGCCTACGGGCTGGAGCGCCACCTGTGGGACGAGGGCCGGGCGGTGACGGTGCTGTACGGCCAGAACATGCGGCAGGGGCTGAACCGCGACCTGGGTTTCACCGCCGATGATCGTTCCGAGAACCTGCGCCGGTCCGCCGAGGTGGCGCGGTTGCTGAACGACGCGGGCGTCATCACCATCGCGGCGTTCGTGGCGCCGCACGAGGCGGTGCGCGAGAAGGTAAAGCAGGTGATCGGACGAAACCGCGTTCTGGAGGTGTACTGCACGGCGCCGATGGACGTGCTGCGGGCGCGCGACCAGAGCGGGGCGTATCGCCTGGCCGACGAGGGCAAGATCGCGCAGATGCCCGGCGTGACGGCGGCTTTCGAGGAGCCGAAATCGTCCGATCTGTTGCTGCAGACCGACCAGATCAGCGTCGAGGAGAGCGTTCGCTGCATCGTCGAGTTGATGAAGGCGCGGGGCTTTCTGCACGAGCCGCCATCGCAGCGCTGAACCGCTTGGTTCGGAACACTCGTTCCGCCGCTGTGGCGCCGCCGCTGCGCCGAGTTTCCAGACCTGCGCCAGGATAATCGCTCAGTTGTTCTTCGTCGTCACTGCTCCGGACACGACCTACTCGGCCTTATACTACAGCGTTACATTCCGCGGAACGATCCGCGCAACGTCTGTAGCCGCAGGCTTCAGCCTGCGGAAGGGCGTCGCAGGTGTCGTACATTCACTCCGCAGGCTAAAGCCTGCGGCTACAAACACTCATGCATTTGCCATTCTGTAGCCGCAGGCTTCAGCCTGCGGAGTGGCGTCGCAGGTGCCGTCCATTCACTCCGCAGGCTAAAGCCTGCAGCTACAGATCGTTCCGGTGAATCGTGCTTCCAAACCAGCGCTGTAGTACTAAACTAAAACGTCGGAGTCGACGAGCGCTTTGGTTGTCGAATTGGGGAAGACACCACTCGGCATCTGGTGGGCGTGATGCGAATGATGGCAAGTCACTCAAGACGCTGCCGAAACGCGAGCCACGCGGGCAGTCCATATGCGGTAGAACAAACCTATCGCACCGAATGATATGGAAGCCAATATCTCCCCAACAGAGCGCCAATTCACCTACAACTCGATGCTCAAGTATGAAGTTTCAGTTGACAGCGGAACATATCTATTCTAGGCTCCCTCTATCGGACCCGCTGGAAGCACTCGTTCCTATCTCCACTCCAGCTGAGCCGTGCCCCCTAGCCCAACTCAGCCTTTTGCCCAAACCCGTCCGCGCCCCATGTTTGCCCGAGTGTAATGGCACAATCGGCGATTGAAACGCCGACTTTGCCATTGGGCTCCACTGCGTCCTACATTCTGCCGCTGAGCTGATAGCGCAGCCTTTCTGGCCGGGCGTCCGACGTGCGCGCGGACTCGGAACCAGGTGCGCCGTCGCCGGCCAGGCATCCAATTCTCCTGCGTTCCTTGGGAGGTGCGCGATGCGGAACGGATCAGCAAGGAGAGTGACTTCGCTGCTCGAGCTGGAACGCCCCCTGTTTGGTCAGTTGGTCCGGCAAGTCGTCAGGGTCCATAGCAAAGACCTGGAGTCTTGCCTTGAACAGCAACGGCAATTGTGCGGCCGATTGGGACTGGGGCAGGTCATGCTCGCCCGCGGTCTGATCACACGCGAGCAAATTGGCCAGGTGCTTCGACTCCAGGCACGCTGGGTGGCCAGGGCGCTGCGCGGCGACCTGGGAGCGGGCGCGTTTCCATTTGGGGCATCCCTATCGGTTTGCCTGCCGGCGTACAACGAGCGCAGCAATATCGTCGATACCCTCGACGCCGCCTGCGCCATGTTGCCGGAGTTTCTTGCCCGCTTTGAAATTGTGGTCGTGGACGATGGCTCGCGTGACGGCACGGGCGAATTGGTGGCCGAATATGCACAACGCGATTCGCGCGTGCGCTTGATCCGCCACGAAACCAATCGAGGCTATGGTGCGGCGGTGAGCAGTGGTCTCCGTGCCGCCAAGGGCGATCTCATTTTCTTCACCGATGCGGATGGCCAATTCAGTTTGCTCGATTTACCGCAGTTCATCGTCCAGTTGCAGAGCTGCGACGCCGTCATCGGCTACCGCTTTTGCCGTGCGGATCCCTGGCACCGCCGCTTCAACGCCTGGGGCTGGAACCGGCTCGTTCGTATGTTCCTGGGCGTGCGCGTTCGCGATCTGGATTGTGCCTTCAAGCTGTTCCGTCGCGAATTGATCGAGCGGATCGAGCTGACCTCGCGCGGCGCGGCCGTCAATGCCGAGATCCTGGCCCAGTGCGTCCATAGCGGCGTGCGCATTCGCGAGGTCCCGGTTGCCCATTATCCGCGCTATCAAGGCGCCCCGACGGGGGCTGCCTTCCGTGTCATCCTCCGCGCCTTCCGCGAACTGCCGCACCTGTGGAAATACCGTCGGAAGCCGACGGCATTGCTCGTCCGTGAAGAGAGGCCGGTCCCCGAATTCACTCCGACGCCTGCGCCAAACCTCGAGCAGACCCCGCAGCCGATCCTGTTGCCCTCCGGCTACGACTTCAATCTGGACGGCTATCCGACGCCCCAGAACGAGTGATCGGGCCGGGACCGATGCGGCCAATGCTGGATGATTTCCGCGGACAAACAGGTGAGTCATCATGATTCTTGCAACACCGCCTTGGACAGATGTCACGCCGGGCGAACAATTCGGCGACGGCGAACCAGCGCTGAAAATCTGCATGCTTGCAGCCTGTCCGTTCCCGGCCAACCATGGCACGCCCGGTTCGATCCGCGAGATGGCGGAGGCCATTGTCGAACGCGGCCATGAAGTCCACATTGTCACTTATCACATCGGCCAGGCGATTCCGGTGCACGGTCCACAGCTGCACCGGATCACCCCACTGACTCGTGAAACGGGGGTCGTCGTCGGACCGACGATCCGTCGCCCGCTTTACGATCTGCAGCTGGTCTTCAAGACGCTGGAAGTCATCCGCGATCATCGTCCGGACGTGATCCATGCCCACGGCTACGAGGCGGCCCTTGCAGCCTGGTTGTGTCGGACCGTGACCGGATTGCCCACTGTCTATAGCGGGCACAACACGATGGGCGACGAGCTAGCTAGCTACCGGGTCATCCGGCCGCGCTGGCTCGCGCAGGGACTCGCTCGACTCCTTGATGCCTTTGTGCCGCGCCTTGCAGACCGGTGTCTGCCTCACAGCTCGAACATCGCGAGGTTCCTGCACCAGCAGGGGCTCGGGGGCCGCACCGATCCGGTCGTCAACTTCGGCATCGACGTCGATTGGATGACCCGCGGCGATGGAGCCGGTCTGCGCGAACGGCACGGATTGGGCGGCGGGCCCGTGATCGTTTACAGCGGCGTACTCGATCAATTCCAGCGAATCGATCTGCTGCTCGCAGCGACGGCACACGTCTGCCGACAGGAGCCGAGTGCCAGGCTTCTGATCGTCACGACCATCCAGCATCCAGGACACCTGGCGGACATTCGCCGGAATGCCGGTGAACTGGGAATCGCAGACCGCGTGATTTGTACCGAACCACAGCCGCTTACCGCCGTCCGCGACCTACTCCAGACCTGCGACGTGGCCGTGGTGCCTCGGCCCCAGGCGCCTGGCTTTCCGATCAAGCTCCTCAACTATATGGCGGCAAGCCGGCCCTGCGTGCTGTTCGCCAGCTCGGCCAGCCAGGGCTTGGTCGATGGCGAGAATGTCCGATTAATTGCCAACGATACGAGCGATGGACTTGCCGAAGGGATTCTCGAAGTGCTGCGCGACGGCGCGTTGCGCGAGCGGCTGGCACGGAACGGTCACCGGTTCGTTCGTGCGCATCACGACCGGCGTGGCATCGCGGCACAAGTCTGTGCCACTTACTTTCGGGTCCTGGCAGCCTTCGGCCGGCCTCCCCTGCCCACGGGCCGGCCGAATCTCTCTCCTCAACGGTCCGCCCGTGTGACGGGCCGTCGGCAGACTGCGCTGGCGGACGACCGCTGCCTGGTCGTCCCGGAGCATTCGACCTCCAACGATTGGGTCCTTTGACGAAACGAGGAACACATGAACCGCGTATTTATGATTGGCTGGGACGGCGCTACGTTTGATCTGCTGCGTCCGTGGGTCGAACAGGGCAAACTCCCCAACTTGGCGTCGCTGATGCGGCGCGGCGTGCATGGGCCGCTTCGCTCCACCATCCCGCCGTGGAGCTTCCAGGCGTGGAGCAGCTTTCTGACCGGGAAGAATCCAGGCCAGCATGGCATCTACGACTTCTTTCGCACGCCGCCGGGCACCTACGACCTGGAATTCGTCAACGCCGACCATCGCAGGGGCGGCGACACGTTCTGGGAGGTACTCAGCCAGGCCGGCCGGCGCGTGGTCTCGATCAGCATTCCGGGCACCTACCCGCCCGACCCTGTTAACGGCGTGATGATCAGCGGGTTCGATTTCCCCGGCGAAGGCCCCGGCTCCTTCGTGGATGCCAAGGGCATGTATCCGCCGGAATTCCACGATGAATTGCTGTGCAACGTCGGCCGGCATCCGATCGATGCGCCCATCCTCAAGGACCTCAAGAACGGCCAGGTCCATGTCGCCCTGGACCGCATCCTGGAGACCATTCGCCAGCAGGCTGCCACCGCTAAATACCTGCTGACGCACCGACCGTGGGACTGCTTCATGACCGTGTTCGGGGAATCGGACGGCGTGTCGCATTATTTCTGGCAATACTGCGACCCGACCTGCCCGTTCTTCGTGGAGCAGCCCAGCGGCTTGGCCGACAGCATGCTGCGCGTCTATCAGGAGCTCGACCGGCAAATGGGCGAGCTGCTGGCCCTCGTGCCGGCGGAGGCCAACATCTTCGTGCTGTCGGATCACGGCAGCGGCGGCGTGAGTGACGCGGTGCTGTTCCCCAATCGCTGGCTGCAGCAGAAGGGTTTCCTGCACTTCCGCGGCCGCTCCACGCACCTGTTGTCGCGCGTCCGGGAAGTGCTCAAGCACTGGGGCGTGGCCAAACTGCCTTCGTGGCTGCAGCGTCTGCTGTACCGCTCGGCCTGGCGTGCCCTGGGGCGCTTCGAGGCACGGGCGCGGTACGGCATCATCGACTGGTCGCGTACCACGGCATACTTCGACGAAAATCCGTACTTCCCGGTCGTCCGCGTCAATGCGCAGGGCACGCGTCCTCACGGCATTGTTGCCCCGGGCCGCGAGTATGAGGCCGTGCGCGACCGACTCATTCAAGAACTGGAAGACTGGCGTCACCCCGAGACCGGCCAGCGCCTGGTCGAGAAAGCCTATCGACGGGAGGAGATCTACTCCGGCGCCTGCCTGGAAGAGGCGGCCGACGTCGTGCCCAAGTGGGCGCTGGATCGCGGGCATAACCTGGGGTTCCGCCTCAGCTCGAAGTCCCGCGACGGCAAGTGGTTCGCCAAGGTAGATACCGGCAACCCCGACGATCCGCTCTTCCCTCGGAAGTTCAGCAGCCATCGCGATCACGGAATCTTTGTCGGTCAGGGGCCGGACATCTGCGTCGGCGACAAGGTGGTTGGCGCGCGCATCATCGACCTGGCACCGACCATTCTCGCCTTGCTCGGCGTCCAGGTGCCCGAGGACATGGATGGCCGCATCCTGTACGAGATCCTGGCTACAGTCGCGCGGCCGCCCTTGCCCGAACGAGGCACGATGATCTCGAGCCTGACCCGTCAGGGTAACGCGGCCGGCGCCAAGATCACCAAGCGACTGCATCGTGTGTACCACGAGCTGTGATTCAACGCTGACGCTTTGATTTAGGGGCCGGAACTCGGTGAGGGTCGTTCTGCCATGACTCAGGCAATGATCGAGCAGACGCTAAACCCGGACAGGTCGCGCGCGGAGGGCTGGCAGTCGAACCACAACACTCCCGCCGCAGGGCAGCGAATCGTTCGCAACAGCGCCTTTAACCTGACCGCTCAAGCGCTGTACGCCACGTTTCATCTGGTGGTTGTTTTCGCGCTGGCCCACGCCCTGGAAAAGGATGTTTTCGGCCAGTACTACATGTTCTTCGCGCTGATCCTGACCGTGCAGCTCATTTTGGAGGTCGGAGTCAGCACGGTCTTGACCTGTCGCATCGCCCAGGCGCCAGAGCGGTGGCGTGAAACGGCGGCGGAGGCCGCGGGGATCTTCGGAGTGATCGCCGTTGCCTCCGCGGCCGTCTTTCTCGCCCTGGGCGGCGCCTGGGCGTGGTGGCACGGGAACGCAGCGTTGCTTCCGTGCTTTGTGGCAGCGGGGGTGGCGTGCGCGGCCATCCAGGTGCAACGGTACTGCACCGGCATCCTGCACGCATTCGAGCTGTTCGGCCTGGAAAACACCGCCAAGATCCTTCAAGGCATGCTGTACGCATTGCTGGTCATTCTCGCGGTGACCGCAGGTTTGATGGACCTGGCGAGTGTCCTGGCCATGCTCGCTGCGAGCCAGGTGCTTGCCGCGGTATTCCTGCTTGTCCGCTTGCAACGGAGTTGGGGGTGCCTGACCTGGCGTCTGAGTGTCCACCGCTTGAAGGACTGGTTGGCCGAAGCGGTGCCGCTTGGAATGGGCGACGTCGTCCGCGGCTTGACCTGGCAAATCGACACGCTTCTGCTGGGGATCCTGCAGCCGGCCGCGGTGGTGGGAATTTACAGCGTCGCGTACCGACCGCTGGGGCCGCTCAACTGGCTGCCACGCGCCGTGCTGATCGCTGCTTTTCCATCCTTTGCCCGCATGGCCGAAAGCGATCGTGCGGGACTGGATCGGGCATCCGCGACCAGCCTTCGGCTGCTCTGGATCATCAGCTTGCCCATCGCCGTCTCGATCAACGCCTGTGCCGAGCCGATCGTCACTCTGCTGGCCGGGGACCAGTACCTGGAAGCGGTGGCGCCGATGCGGATCCTCATCTGGATCGCGGCTCTGTCGTACGTCTCGTTTCAGTTTCGCTTTCTGTTCGCCGCCCTGGGCCGCCAGCGAATTTACATCGTGTTGGTCGTTGGTGTCTTGGCCGTGGAGGGAGTGTTGCAATGGTTCTTGATCCAGCGCTGGAGCTATTTCGGCGCCTGTGCGGGGACCATGATCGGCGAGGTCCTGTTCGTGGTCCTCGGCCTGGCGATCTGTCGTCGCCTGGGGGTCGGCCGCATTGACGTCAAGGCGATGCTGGGCGCCGCGGTGGCTGCGGTCATCATGGCGGGCCTGCTCTGGCTGGCTCGGGGATTCAGCGACCTGCTTCTCTTTATCGCCGCCGCCCTTTCTTCGGGAATCTACTTCTTGTTCTGCGTCTGGTTAGGCGCCTTACGCCCGGAAGAGGTCCAGAGCTTCTGGCGAATCTTGACCGACTCCTGGCGGCCCGCTTTGGCCGGGCGAATGAGCACGCCCATATCACCGAGGGACATCATGACTGCCACGCACGTCAAACAACGCTATCAGGATGAAGAAGTCGTCAAGCGTTACGACCTGATCCGGTTCCACGGACCGATCGGCCGCACCATCGACGCCCTGGAAAAGCGCGCGATCCGCAAGGTCCTGCGCACGGCCCTCGCGGAGCTGCCCGCGCCGGCCGTCCTGGACGTGCCGTGCGGCACCGGCCGAATTACGGAATTGCTGCTCGAGCAAGGTCTCGCAGTCACGGGCGGCGACATCTCGCTGGCCATGATTGAGGCAGCCCAGGCCAAGCTGGGCGACCGCGTCCGCTTCAAGCACCTCGACCTCGAACGGCTTGACTTGCCCGACCAAAGCTTCGACCTGATCACCTGCATTCGCCTGTTCAACCACATCGGCGCTGCAGAGCAGGAACGCATCCTCCAGGAACTGGCACGGGTGAGCCGGCGCTTCGTCGTGCTGAACCTGTCGTTTTCGTCGTCGCTGTATCGTTACACACCGTACTTGAAATGCGCTCTCGGCATGCCGATGCCGCGGGCGCTGCCGCCGTGGAGCGAACTGGAACAGCGAATGTCAACGGCGGGGTTCGCCATTGCGAACGTGGCATACGAACTGCGCTACCTCAGCGAAGTGGTCGTGCTCCTGCTGCGCCGCAAGTAGAAGTGCGCGACGTTCAACAAGTCTTCGGAGGCCTGTCATGCATAGCTATTCGCAGATGATGCAATGCCTGGTGCTGGGGACCGCGGCACTCTCCATTGGCAGCGATGGCACCGGCGCGCGCTCAGAGCCACAGCGCGACCGCTACGCCGCGCTGGCCGAACCGGTCGCGCCAAACGTGGTTGTGCCGCGCGGGATCTTCGTTTGCCGGGGACCGGCGCCGACGCCCGAGCGCGAAGTGAACTTCCCGTTCATCGACGGCTGGCTGGTGCGTCCCGGCTGGGACAGGGTCGAGCCTGAGGAAGGGAAGTACGAGTGGGCCTACATCGACGCCGAAATCGCCCTGGCCAAGCGATTGCAGAAGAAGATCACGCTCATGGTGCTGGGCGGCCCCCAAACGCCTCCGTGGGTCTACAAGGCCGGCGCCCGCGATTTCCGTTATACCTGGGGCGGCCGCTTCCGCGAGTCCGAGGAAGCCCGCATCCCGCTGATCTGGGACGACGTCTATCTCCGCAAATGGACGGCCCTGGTCAGCGCACTGGGCAAGCGCTACGGAAGCGAAAAGACCATCGTGCTGGTCCACATCAGCGGCGCTACCGAAAATGGCCTGGAAATGCAGCTCCCCGCGTCGCCGCGCGATCGACCCGAATGGATGAAGGCCGGCTTCACCCCCGACAAGGTCATCGCCGCATGGAAGCGCATCATCGATACCTTCGCCCAGGCATTTCCGCAGACGCCGCTCGATATCGACATTCATCCGGTCGTCGGGACCGACAAGGTCGCCGAGGACGTGGCGGCCTACGGTTACAGTAAGCTCGGCAAGCGGTTTGGTGTCTTCGCCGGCTGGCTCAGCGGCAAGGGCGCGGACAAGGATCGGCACCACGCCGGCATGCACGGCCTCGCACAGAAGTACGGAAAGCTCAGTTTTGCCGGTTTCCAGATGATCGGCAACGAGACCAACCAGTCCGAGCGTTTCCAGGGCGGCCTCAAGGGCGCCGTCGATCAAGGCATGGGCTGGGGCGCACGTTACTTCGAAGTCTGGAAGGCCGATGCAGTGAACGCTCAACTCCATCCCACCCTCAAGGAGCTTGCGACCAGTGTCAAGAAATAGAAAGCACGCCTCGCCGCCTCCCGTCGGTTCGCCCCCGGTAAGCCCCCCGCCCGTCACCGCGCAGGCTGTCGGCCTGTCGACGGTGACCGGTGGCAATTGGCGCCGGCGGGGGCTGGCTTGTCTCGCCCTGCTTCGTGCTTATCCCCGCTGGGTGTGCGGCAGTTTCATCATTGCGGGTGTGTTCGCGGTGCTCGCGCTTTATTCCAATGCGAACCATGCCAAGGACATGGTTGACCCGATCCGGGCGCGCAAGGCCGGACGGCCAATTCCAGTGCGTACGGCTTTGGTCGCACAATCCGAGGTAGAGCAAGTGATTGGTGCCACCGGCGTCACGATCGCGTCAAGGACGGCACCGATCCGCATTGGCGCCAGCCGCGGCCTGAACGTCAGCGCCCCGGAGTCCGACATCGTCATCAAAGCTGTGCGCGCCTATGACGGTGAATGGGTTCGTCGCGGCCAGGTGCTCTTCGAACTGGAGGACGACGTTTTCCGGCAGATCATGCTCCAGCGCCAGGCCGCGCTGGCGACGGCCCGCGCCGAACTGGAACGGGTCCGGCAGGCCAACCGCCTCAACGAGCGCGCCCGCGAGCTGACGCTGACGCAGGCCGAGGCGGGTATCCGTTTCCGTCAAGAGGATTTGAACACTCGTAAATCGGAGCTGGACGTTCTGGAGAAACTCAACCGCAACAAGGCCGCCCAGGACTTCGAGTATTTCGAGGCACGGTCCAAGCTCTCCCAGGCGCGGTACGAGTTTAGCACCGCGGAGCTGAACCTCCAGTTGGCCAAGAATCAGGTTGGGCTCGGCCTGCTCATGGACCATCGCGACCTGGCCAAGGCCACCAATGACTTTGAAGTGGCGCGCATTGACCACGAGGTCGCCCGGCATGACGTCGATCGTTGCCAGATCAAGAGCCCCATCGACGGCTTCATCACCAAGGTGGACGCGGTGCCCGGAGTCGTCGCATCCGTCAGCAATCCTTTGACGACCGTGCTCGATTTCGATCCGATCCACGTGCGCATGGATTTCCCTCAGGAGCGCATCGACGAAGTGGCGATCGGTCAGAGAGCCGAAGTGGTGCTCGACAGCTTCCCCAAGGAAACATTTTCAGGCAAGGTCATTCGTCTGTTGCCGCAAGTGAAGCCGGACGTGCGGGTGATGCCGGTCATCGTCGAGTTGAAAAATCCCAACTACCGCATCAAACCGGGCATTAGCGGGTTCGTTCGCCTGCGCGTGAACCGCACGGCGCGAACGGTGCCATCGCTTGCGGTCATCGAGCGGGGCGGCAAGGCCATCGCTTTCAAGATTGAGGACGGCCGGGCGCGCCTTCGCGAGCTGACCACGGGGCCGCTCGTCGAATCCGGCCTTGTCGAAGTGCGTGCCGGGCTCGATCCGGGGGATGAAGTCGTGGTGTTCCACTCGAACTTCTATCGTCATGGCGGCGCGCTGGTCAGCCAGAACGCGTACCTCCAGGACAATGACCCAGTCGACGTGGACTGGAGAAAATGGACGCGCCGTGAATGACACCATGAAATTACGCTTCCTCTTTTCGTTCGTGCGCGGGCTGCGGGCCCGTTGCCTGGCGCTGATTCCACACCAGGCCATCTCGCAGCGCGCACTGCCCTTGGTGTTCCTTGCAGGGGCGACGTTCCTGGCCACGGCGTGCTGGCTTCGTCCCGCCCTGAGTCCGGACGTCCGCAGTTACCACATTCCGCTCGCAATCTGGTCCACGACGAGTCCGGAGCCCGAGGAGATCCTCATCGGCCCACGTCGCTTGGTCTTCGACAGTATCGGCGTGTTGTTGCTGGCATTGGTTGCGGCGGGAGCCGTCGCCATCCTCTGGCGGCCTGTGCACGTGGAGACGGTCGCGGGCGTCCTCCTGTGCAGTGCCCTGGCGACCAATGCGGCGGCGGCACTCAATCATCCCGCGCTTATCGAGCTGATGGACATCGAGTTCGAACAACGTCGGCAGGTGGCCAGCTTGATCATCAAGTCGCCGGAAAAGAAGGCGATGGCAAACCCGCACAACGGCCGGATCGGCGGGCACGGTGCATTGACTGAAGACGAGCAGCGTGGCGATGTGGTGCGCGGCGGCGTTTACCTCCTCTACGGCCAGTGGCTCATCCTTTGGGCGGTGCTGGGCATCGTGTTCGGCGGACGCGGCACTCTGCTGCGGCGCGGCCGCCAGGTGCTGGCGTGGGGGCTGGTCGGAGCTGCACTCGCCGGCGTCTTTTGCCATCGGCGACTGCACGCGGAGCTGTACTGGGACCAGGCGCTCGATCTCGAGGGCGAAGGCGACTTCGCGGGAGCGAGCGCGGCACTGGATCATGCCGTGGCACTGTTTCCGGAGCTCGAGCAGCTCGAACGCACCTGGCTGCTTGGCGGCAAGATCGATTACCAACTTGGCGAGGCCAGCCTGCGCGAACGCTTCTTTCGAGCCTATCAGTATCATCGCGACAAGGGAGTGCCCCGCGCGGTCGCCTACGCGCAAGACTTACCTTGGACGATCAAGAAAACAGGCGATTATCGCACCGGGCTTACCACCGGTCCCGCGGGATTCTACTTTGCAGAGAAGCCAAACTCCGCGGAGACTGGGACACCTTACTCGCAGGAACGCCTGGCATCGCTGCGGATGGCGAATATCGCCGACCACCGGCTGGCCCTTAGCCGGGAACACCTGCGTGCCCTGCGCTTGATGGATGAACTGGCTGCCGAGGTCGGAGACACCCAACCCGCCGTGCGCAACCAGGCGGCCCGTTTTTGGACCGATCGCGGACTGCAGGTGTACCTGGATCGGCCCGTCCTCACGGATTCCGATTACAACTACTTCACCTACGACCGTCGCCTGACCACCGCCCAGACTGCCTGGCAGCATGCCGTAAACATCGTTCCGGGCAAGCGCGACTGCGCATTCTATCTGGGCGTGGCTCAGGCACGCATCAATCGCGACCGTCCGGACCTCGTTGCGGCCACGCTCGAGCCCATGCTGATCGGCCTGGCCGACCGGCCGCTGCGCGCCGAGATCCTCGACCTGCTGGGGGACGCCTACTGGGAAGCCGGCCGGATGCTGGAGGCGCGGAGTTACTTCGCCCAGTCGCACGACACCTTCAGCCTGCCCAAGCGTCCCAACATTCGCGCCCAGAAGAAGCTTGGAGGACTGTAAATGGCACGCTGGGTCGTCTCCTGGCTGGTAATCGTCGCCTTTGCCGCCGCGCTGGGGCACCTGATCTGGCACGCGTGGCTTGGGCCGCCTCCAGCCCCGGAACATATGGTTGGCGGAGAGGTCATCGCACTGGCGGGACCGGATGCGGACGCCAAGCAACTGTACCTCCGTCGCAAGTTCTACCTGACTCAATACCCTCAGCACGCTTGGATTCAGGTCGTGGGCCGAGATCGGATTCGGCTGTACGTCAACAGCCGCTTCGTGAGCGAGCAGATCCTCGATGGATTCCCGGTGGCCATCGTGGCGGACGTGACTCCCTTTCTCAAACCTGGCCGGAATGTGATCGGTATCGTGGCGCGACAATCGAGCACCGACTGTCCGCCACTGGTCGCGGTGGAAGGCGGCTACGAGCTCCTGGATGGCGAGCACGCGCTGACCGTGGATGTCGGTTGGCGTTGCAATACGTTCTTCGAACGCGGTTCCGACTGGTGGTTCGAGCCGGAATTCGACGACGGACACTGGGCGATCCCGCAACAAGTCCGCACGACCATGCGCGGCAAGATCAAGCGCCCGCAGCGCGTGGCCACCGCGCGCTGCGTTGGCGACTGGATCAGTTCTCCCGACGGCAGCGCGAGCAGCACAAGCTTTCGTCGTACTTTCGACGTGCCTGTGCGGCCCGACCAGGCCTGGCTGCGCGTGACCACGACTTCGGCCTACCGGCTTGCCATCAATGGCCTGTTGCTCGATGAACAGGAGGAGCAGCTCGGCACCATGCTGCCCACGCCGCCGATCCAGCGAAGCTATGACGTCACGCCCGTGATGCGGGCTGGACGCAATACCGTCTGCGTGGCGGTCACGAGTGCCGTCGGACCGCCCCACCTGCTGGCCGACCTGGAGGTCGAGGATAGCGAGGGCCATCGCGTCACGCTGGGCACCGACGATCGGTGGCTCAGCCGAAACTGCCTCGCCAATGACTGGATGGCGAAGAGGGCGCGGTCGGCTGATTGGGAGCCCTGCCAGGTGGCATCCGGCGACCTTGGAATCGCACCCTGGATGCCACAGCGGCAGGACGTGCAGCTCGATACGCCCTGGTCGGTATTCCTGACCAATGCCGCCGGCGAACTGGGCGTGATGGTCATCATTGCCTTCTTCACCTTTCTCGCGTGCCGGTTCTGGACGCACTGCCTGCACGCTCTGCACCGCGATATCGACCCGACCGCAACGGAAGGTCTCGTCGTGCTCGCTCTCGTCCCGGCCACCATCGGCATTGTCGGCGGCGTGCTGGCCAGCCACGACCCACGCGTCGCCCTTCAAGAAGTCTACCGCACGCTCTGGGTCTCCATCGCTATTGGCTCGGTCCTTTTGCAGTGGGCCCTGCTTGCGGTGCTGGCTTGCGGCCGCGCAGTAAACCGTCAGTGGCGGTGCGGAAACTGGCTGCGATCTCCCCTGTCGCCCACCACGCTGCTGGTCCTGCTCCTGATGGCGGTCGGCATGTGGTTGCGCATGCAGGACATTGAAAGCGTTCGTCAATGGGATGAGGTGGAAAACTACAACGCGACGCGGAACATGCTGGCGACCGGATTTCCATCGCTGCGCGTTCACGACGACTTGCCGCCATTGCTCATTCACACCAGCGAGGCGCAGTTCCCGCCGATGGCCCTGGCTTCGCTGTTCTTCGAGGACGATCGCTACATCGTCCGCTTTCCGATGGTTTGCTTCAGCACGCTGGGCATAGGCCTGATTTACCTGGTGGGTCGGCGCATGTTCGATTCCTTGGTCGGAGTGGTCGCCGCGATCCTGTACACCTTTTCGCCCGTTTGCATCGGCATGGCCAGCTTTGGCCGCTATTTCTCCCAGGTGCAGTTCTTCACGCTGCTCACCTTCTATTTCTTCTGGCTGACGCTGCGCGGCTGCGGCCCCATCAACTGTCGTGCGCTTTGGCTAACCGCGGTAAGCTTCATCATCACGTTCTTCAGCTGGGAAGGGGCGGCATTCATTGCCCTGGCCATGGTCCCGGCTGGCCTCTTCCAGCGGCGAGGACGGCTGCACACCATGCTGGTGAATCGTTCTGTCTGGCTCGCGGTCCTTCTGGTCGGTTCGGCCGTGCTGTTACAGTATTGCCACGCACTGCTGGTCAAGACGCAATTCCTCTGGTACGGCACCAGCCTGAGCGACTTGTCACTCAAGCCCATGTGGCGCTATCCGGGCTTGCAACCCTGGTATTACGTCCTCGAAGCAAGCTGGACGCAGGATGCGCTGCTGCCGATCGTTGGCCTGTTCGGTGCGATTGCCTTGGCGGTCCGGCATCCCTGGCGGACTCGGCTTCGGTTTCTGCTGACGATTTATCTCGGCACGTGTCTGTTCATGTCGATGACGTTGCCTGGATTGGCGTGGCGCTACATCCACCACCTGGTGCCGCTATCAATCTTGCTCGCCTCGGTGACGATCGCCGCCGTCGTGCACCATCTGGCGCGCCTGAGCCGGAACCGCGCGCTACCGCTGGGCTGGGGGCTCTACCCTCGCGCCGTGGGTGTCGCGGGCGTGATTGCCGTTGTCGCCCTCGCGAGCGGCATGACGATCGAGCTGGCCGAGATTCGCCAGGTACGGGTGGAAGGCTACGGCGTGACAGTCTACAAGTTCCCCAATTTCGAAGGCCCGGCGCGCTATGTGAGCGAACACATGGCCGAAGGCGACATCGTTCTGGCGACCGACCCGTTTCACATCAACCACCTGGTGCGCTTGACTGGGCGGCCCGAATATCGCACGAACTTCTGGATGTCCACCGCCCTGCGCTTCCCGGCAACGATCGACGATTGCCGCACTCTTCCGCTCGACCGGCGCGACGGCACGCGCATGGTGGCCAGTCTGGAGAGCCTGCAAGACATCTTCGCGCGGCATCCGCGCGTCTGGGTCCTGGTCCAGCCCGAACGACACGAGGTGCTCAACGACCGCGACGTGGGTGTTTTTCTGCGGCAACACACGGATGTGGTGTTCGAAGACTGGCAATCGCTCGTGCTCTTTCGCGGCGACAAGCATCGCACGGCCTTGGAGCGACGGAAGAGTGAAGATACCCTTCACCGCGCCCAGGGCGTCTACTTGCCGTAACTCAAAACAGACGGTCCAAGCAAGTCGAGGGATCCGAGGCGGCCTGGTTTCCACCACCTGAAGGTGGTGGCAGACGGGGAACCGGCTGAAGCCGGCAACCAGACCAGCGCAAAAAAGCGATAGGCAACTGGATTCACAGGTGCCGGGAGAATTCTCCTCCGTGAGTGACACCGCCGCCGCCAGGCGCAATTCTCTATAATGCCAGCGTGTTTTCCTCCAGGCACCCTTACTCTCGGAATAGGCTGGCGCGCCATGAAATTCACACCGGGCATCCTTGCAGTCCTGTTTGTCAACCTGCTCTGGGCAGTTGTCCCGGGAGTTTTCGCGGAGGACAAGAAAGAAGAGCCCAAAGTCGTTACCACGAACTCCGGACTCAAGTATCAGGACCTGAAAGCGGGTACTGGAGGCACCGCCAAGGCGGGTGACGTCGTCGAAGTCCACTACACCGGCTGGCTCAAAAAGGACGGCAAGAAATTCGACAGCAGCCTGGATCGCGGCGAACCCCTGAGCTTCAAGCTCGGTGCGGGCAGGGTCATCAAGGGTTGGGATGAAGGCGTGGCTGGGATGAAGGAAGGCGGCAAACGGAAGTTGATCATTCCTTCCGAACTGGCCTACGGTAAACGCGGGTTCGGCGACGTGATCCCTCCCGATGCCGAGCTGATCTTCGAGGTGGAACTGCTCAAGATCAAGCAGTAGGGACTCCTGTGTGGCAACCGCATGGTGCGTGCCTAATCCCACCAAGGTTTTGAAAGCACGATTCCGGAACAGTCTGTAGCCGCAGGCTTCGGCCTGCGGAGTAAATGTACGGCACCTGCGACGCCACTCCGCAGGCTGAAGCCTGCGGCTACAGAATGGCAAATGCAGGAGTGTTTGTAGCCGCGGGCTTTCGCCTGCGGAGTGAATGTGCCGCGTACCTGCGACGCCATTCCGCAGGCTGAAGCCTGCGGCTACAGAAGGTGGGCGGATCCTTGGATGGATTCAGACCTGTAGTACTACGCTGCCAGCGCTACGACGGAGGCGCTCAGGAGGCTGTCCAGAGTGATTGCACGAAACTCGACTTACTTACCATCGTTCGCGATGGCGTAGTCCACGAATCCGATCATCATCTCCTGCCAGGTCTGTTCGCCCCAGCGGACCGTAGCGGTCGCGTCGGGATTGTTCGGATTGTCCGCGGAGTTGTCGAAGAATGCAGTGCATTCGATGCGCGTTCCGGCGGGGAGCTTTAGCGGCGTCTGCAGCCGGTACGTGGCCTGCCAGCCGAATTCGTAGCGGGGCACGGAGAGCAGTGTCTCCGATTTGCCATCGGGGTAATGCGCTTTGTACTCGAAGCTCTTGCCGCGCAGATGCATGTGCGGCAGGAAGCTGAACAGCATGGTGTCCTGCGCGAAGTTGCTGGTGGAGACGGTCTTGTAACTGGCATCGCCCGGCGGGATCGAGAATTGCCGCGTGGCGATGGCACGCGTTCGGATCTCGTTCTTGGGCGGCTCCTTGGCGAAGATAATGCCCACGGAGGAACGGTCCGTCTGCTCGGTACCATTGGGCGTGTAGTGCATCTGGAAGACGAAGGCCGCACCCTTGGGAATCTTCTTCGCGGAACCCATGGGCAGGACAGTGGGCAGTTCTCCCGGAGCCTGGGCGGCAAGCATGCCGTCGCCGATCCCGTCTCGGGGATTTTCCTTCGCCAACGTACGCGCGTAAACAATGATGTGATGGACGACGGCTCGGTTGCCTGGCTTGGCTTCCACGGCCTGCACCCAGCGATCTTCCTTGAAGTTGGTCGGCACGATGAAGTACTTGTAAGGAACGCCCCCCTTCCCCGCCTTGGCCGGCACCTTGAAGCTTGTCGGCATCTCGACGACCAGGTCCGGCTTGCCGATGGTCCACTCGTTGCTGGCGAACTGCCGGGCCGGCGGCAGGTCCTTGGCGTCTCCCTGTGCACAGCCTTGCTCGATCCACGCCAGTAACGTGTCGCGGTCCTCCTTGGGCAGGCTGCGGTCGTTGGCAAACTTGCCCACCTTCGGGTCCGCGTGCCACGGTGGCATTCGCCGTTCCTGCACCACCTCCTGAATCGTGGCGGACCAGGCTGACGCATCATCGTACGAAAGCAGGGACATCGGGCCGATCATGCCGGGGCGATGGCATTCCTGGCAGTGCCTCTGCAGGATGGGCGCGACATGTTTGGCGAACACGACCTTGCCGTCGCTCTTCGGCTTTACCGGCCGTCCGATCAAGCATCCGGCCACGGGGGTCGTCGGCTTCTCGACTGGCTTCCCGGCAAGCACGCTATCCAGCGCCTCGGCCAGGTCGCGGCGGTTCGCCTTGGGCCGCTGGAAGCCGATCCCGAACTGGTCGTCGATCCGCCCCTGGTAACGAACGACGCGGCCGCCGTCGAGAACAAAGACCTCCGGCGTCCGCTGGGCGCCGAATCGATCGGCGACCGCGGCGGTCTCGTCCTTCAGCACCGGAAACGGCAGGTCGTACTCTTTGGCGTGCTTGGCGATTCGCTCGACGTTGTCCTGGGTGTTGGCATTGACCGCGAGGAACTGAACTCCCTTTTCGGCGTATTCCTTGTGTAATTCCGCCAGGCGCGGCATGTAGTTGTTGTTGATGGGGCATTCGGTCCCGATGAAGAGGACAACGATGGCCTTCTTGTCCTTGAAGTCGGCAAGTGCGAAAGCCTTCCCCGTCGAGTCTTTCAGCGAAAAATTGTCGATCTTCTTGCCGGCCGGCGCCGGATCGGTCCGGGACCGCCCAGCGATCAGCATGGACAGGATCGCGGAAGTGACGAGCACCAGAGAGAAGCTCATTCGCATGCGCTGCATGGCCCTTCCTCGATCGACAGCTGCCTGGATGGAGAATACCTTCGGTTAATACCTCATGATACACCGCTGGGTTTCAAACGGATCGGCGCCGATGGCATCAAACGGAGCCTGACGGTAGAGTACTCCCGTCCGGCACGAGGGTCGGTCGTTCCATTCCTGTTCCCGTGTGAGGCGCTCGAGCATGAACAGCATCAATCCTTCCCAAACCGGCGATCCACCATTGGAACTTGCCGTTTTGCGGCCTCTGAGCCAGCGGTTCCCCAATATCGACGCGGCGTCCGCCGAAATCGCCCGACTCTCGGCGGAGCTGACGCTGCCCAAGGGGACCATTCACATTATCAGCGACGTCCATGGTGACGACGTCAAGTTGCGACATGTCATCAACAACGCCTCGGGCACGCTTCGTACCAGGGTGGAAAGGCTATTCGCGCACCACCTTTCGGCCGAGAAACTGCAAGAGCTCATCAAGCTGATTTTCTATCCCAAGGAGATGTTGGAGAGAATCCAGCCGAACCTACGCGACTCGGCGGCACAAATCGCGTTCGCCCGTCAAGCGCTGCAAGCGCTCTTTTCGCTGGTCCGCCATCTGGCGCGGCAGTTCAGTTTGCAGTACGTGCAGCAGCTGTTGCCGTCCGACTATCGCCATCTGCTCCAGGAATTGCTGTCCGAGCAAGCGATGGATGACGACAGCTATGTCAACGCCGTCGTGGACGCACTGGCAACCCAGGGACAGGCATTCCATCTGATTCGCCTGACGGTGCGGGTGGTACGGAACCTGGCCATCTCGGAATTGATCATTGCCGGCGATTTCTGGGACCGCGGCCCGCGCGGCGATCGAGTGGTCGACTATCTGATGCGGCAACCAACTGTCGCTCTCACCTGGGGCAACCACGATGCGGCGTGGATGGGGGCCTGCCTGGGCCAGGAGGCGCTGATCGCGCACGTCCTGCGCATCTCCGCTCGCTACCGGCGCTTTTCCCAGCGGGAGGAAGGTTACGGCATCACCCTTCAGCCGCTGGAGCACCTGGTGCGCGAGGTCTACGCCGACGACCCGGCAGAGTGCTACGTCCCCAAAGGACACGGACTTCGCGAAACGATCCAGATGGCCCGGATGCAGAAAGCCGCTGCGATCGTGCAGTTCAAGCTCGAAGGGCAGACCATCCAGCGCAACCCGGAATGGGGCCTGGACGCACGCCGTTTGCTGCATCGCATCGACCACAAGGCCGGCACCATCGAAATCGACGGCGTGGCATGGCCGTTGCGCGACAAGCATTTCCCAACCATCGACCCGGGCAATCCCTACGAACTGTCGGCAGCAGAGCGATCTTGCATGGACCGATTGCGCAAGTCATTCACAGCCAGCCAGCCAGCCAGAAACTGTGGGACCACGTCGTCTTTCTGAAACAGCGCGGCGCGATGCACTTGGTGCGCGACGATCATCTGATCTTCCACGGCTGCGTCCCGGTCGATGAGAAAGGCGAGTTCCTGCCCCTCGTGGTCGAGGGCAAAGCACTGCGTGGCCGGGAACTTTTCGAGGCCATCGAAAGGGTGGTGGTCCGCACCATCGACCAACCGACCAACAAGGGCTGCGACTTGCTCTGGTATCTCTGGTGCGGCCCCCTTTCGCCGCTCTTCGGCAAGGACCGCATCACCACCCTGGAGAACGACCTGGTTGCCGACCCGAGAACGCATGTCGAAACAAAGAACCCTTACTTCAACCTGATTCACGAAGTTCCATTCTGCGACAAGGTGATGAGGGAATTCGACGTCAATCCCGAGCGCGGCCTGATCGTCAACGGCCATGTGCCGGTGAAGATCGACAAAGGCGAAAACCCGCTGAAGCGCAGCGGCAAGTGTATCACGATCGACGGTGCCTTTTCGTCGGCCTATGGCGATCACGGTTACACGCTGGTGCTGGAAGCGGGCCGCACCTTTCTGGCCAAGCATTATCACTTCGAATCGGTCGAAGCAGCGGTGCGCGACGGAGTGGACATCATCCCGACAACCACGGTCATTCGCCAGTGGCCGAAGGAGCGCCGCGTGTCCCAGACGGAATGCGGCGCCGAGATCCGGGCCGACATTCAACTTCTCCATCAGCTGATAGATGCCTACGCTTCCAACCGGCTGCGTCAGAACACGCAACCGATGGCAACTCCATGAGCGTTTTGCGAGTAGCGAGAGATCCAGCCCGTCGAAATGGACGGCAGCGGCATTTGCGTTAGCGCTGTCGGGCCGCTTCCTCCGCCGCGCGCTCGCGTTGCTCCGCGACCTGGAAGTCGTGGATAAGGACCATGTCCTGGGGCGGCCGCCGGACAAACTCCTTCAGCTCCTGCAAGCCCTGCATGCTGCCGGTTTCGCGGAGCAGTTCGCGGATCATCGCATCGTAGCGGCCATTCTCGACGTGAGGGTCATTGGTCACCTTCCGTTGCTCGATCTTGAGGCGGACCGAGTTCAGTCCATTGAGGATTTCGCGCAGCAAGTGGTAGTGCCGCGCTGCCGCGGTGATCTGTCTCTGGTCGCGCGTCCGCCGTGCAGCGATCACACCTTCGACGGCTTGCCGCAGACGCTCCTGCTCGTGCTCCACCGCCGCACTGAGGACTTTCAGCATACGCTGACGGTACACTTTGCCCAGGTTGTCCGGTCGTAGTAGATCCACGCTTCCCTTGGTCCTGTGGACGTTGCGGATTTTCAGCCCAGCCAGCCAGCCCCATGGCCCAGTCGTGCATTGAGACAAGAATAGCACGACCTCGGACGTGTTCGAGCAGACCCGCGGTCAGCCCGCTTTCGCTTTGGACGTGTTCCTGGCCGAGCCGGTTCCCGGACTTTCGGCATCTCTGTCAGAAGGGCGAAGATGCGCTGCGTACATACGGGTTTCCGGGCAGCGATCCTCATTCGTCTACAACCACAAACGTGGCAGGGTGCTTCATTGCCGCGCTCTTGATGACGCGCACCGGTTTCTTGTCCGGCGACACCTCGCGGATGACGCCGCCACGGGCCTCCGCAATCAGCGTGTTGCCATTGGCCAGCCGCACGTGACCGCTTGGCCAGTTCAGTTTCTGCTCTTCCGGAGCGTCGGCGCCGCCGTATTTCCAGACGGTCTTGCCTTCCTTGTCCACCTCGACGACGAAGAACCCGCGCGGGCTGCCGTAGCCGTCGCCGCTGCTGATCAACGTGTTCCCGTTAGTCAGCCGAGTCGCCAGGTAAGGGAATGGCACCTTATATTCCCAGACCACCTTCTTCTCTGGTGAAACCTCGATCACCTTGTCCTCGGTGCTGGCGGCAATCAGGGTGTTTCCATTGGCCAGCCGGCGGACCTGGCGCATCGTTGGGGTCTTGCGCTTGTTGTCATTGGGAACCGCGAACTCCCAGACGACCTTTTTGTCCTTGTCGATCTCGATGACTCTCATCGGCCCGTTGTCCGCGATCAGCGTGTTGCCATTCGGCAGGCGCTGCACCGATTCGGCCGACTGGACGAGCGGCTTACCGACCTCCCAGACGACCTTCTTGTCGGACGAGACCTCCTGGACAGCAGCGCCGTTGTTCAGGAGGACATTGCCGTTGGGAAGGACCTGCACGTCGTGCCCATTGCCGTTGGGGATTTCCCATAACAGCGTGCCGTCTTCCTTGATCTTGAGGACCTTGCGGACCTCGTGGTCGGCGACGTAGAAATGCTTCTCGGCCCAAGCCGTACTGGCGGGCGCGAGCAGGAAAATCGCCAGGAGAGCTCGGTTCACGTCGGTGCTCCTTGGTTGGGCCGCAGATACTTGAGGTGGTGGTCGGTACGCAAGCAGGTAATGCTAACCGGTGTGCGGCCGGGAATCCAGCAGCCTCATGAGGTCATCTTTCGGGTGCAAACCCGTTTCTGCGCGACCTGCTTGGTCGAAGCCCTCGCCCTCGTGACCGGGCTCTGCCCGGTCACGCAC
>JAIEMG010000138.1 GCA_019752375.1 Gemmataceae bacterium
CGCCGGTAAATCGAGGGAATCAACCCTCGCGCGACAACGGGGAGGGAGAGGAATGGCCCTCTCCCTTACCCACTCGGGTCGCCTGGAGTCAAGACGAGATGCTGAACTGGATCATCGATTTCTCGCTCCGTCACCGCGCGCTGGTGATCGGCGCGGTACTGGTTTTCGCCGCCGTGGGCGTCGTGTCGATGCGCCACATCGACATCGACGCCTTCCCCGACACGACGCCGGTGCAGGTCCAGATCAACGTGGTGGCGCCGGCCCTGGGGCCGGAAGAGATCGAGCAACAAATCACGTTTCCGATCGAGCAGGTCCTCAGCGGATTGCCGGGTCTGGAGAAGATTCGCTCCGTCAGCAAGTTCGGGCTGTCGCAGGTCGTCGTCACGTTCGAGGACGGCACGCCGATCTACTTCGCCCGGCAGCTGATTAACGAACGGCTCACCGGGGTCGAGCTGCCGCGCGGCATCGCCCGGCCGACCCTCGGGCCGGTCGCCACGGGGCTCGGCGAAGTCTACCACTACTTTGTCACCAGCAAGGGCTACGACTTCTCGACCCTGCCCGAGGAGGAACGAGTCAAGAAGCTGGCCGAGCTGCGCACCGCCCACGACTGGGTCATCAAGCCGAAGCTGCGCACCGTCAAAGGCGTGGCCGAGGTCAACAGCTGGGGCGGCTACGAGAAGCAGTATCAGGTCCGCATCGATCCCGACCGCCTCATCAAGCACGGCCTGACGTTCGACCAGGTCGTCGAGGCGGTGGACAAGAACAACGCCAACGTCGGCGGCGGCTACATCAAGAAAGGGACCGAGGCATTGCTGGTCCACGGCATTGGCCGTACCGTGAACGTGGAGCAGATCCAGGGCATCGTCGTGACCGCCAAGGACGGCGTGCCGGTGCACGTCAAGGACGTGGCGGACGTGCAGGTCGGCCACGAGATCCGCCGGGGTGCCGTCACGGCGGACGGCAAGGGCGAGGTGGTGCTCGGCCTGGGCTTCATGCTCATGGGCCAGAACAGCCACGAAGTCACCCGTGCCATGAAGGCGCGCATGGACGAGATCCGCACCAACCTGCCTCCGGACGTTCAGGTGGAGACCGCCTACGACCGCACGGAACTGGTCGACTTCGTCATCGACACCGTGCGCAAGAACCTGTTCGAGGGCGGCCTGCTGGTTGTCGCCGTGCTCTTCTTGTTCCTGGGCAACCTGCGCGCGGCCGCCATCGTCGCGCTGGCCATTCCGTTGTCCATGCTGTTCGCCTTCACCGGCATGCTGCGCTTCGGCATCGCCGCCAGCCTGCTAAGTTTAGGCGCGATCGACTTCGGCATGGTGGTCGACAGCTCGGTCGTCATGGTCGAGAACTGCGTGCGCCACATCGCCCACGGCGACTCGCGGCGGCGCAGCCTCGCCGAAGTCGTTCGCGACGCCGCGGTGGAAGTGCGCAAGCCAACCATGTTCGGCGAGCTCATCATCATGATCGTCTACCTGCCGATCCTGACGCTGGAGGGGATCGAGGGCAAGCTGTTCCGGCCGATGGCGCTGACGGTCATCTTCGCCCTGCTCGGTTCGATGGTGCTGTCGCTGACCTTCATGCCCGTGCTGGCGAGCATCCTGCTGCCCAGGAAGATCGAGGAGCGCGAGCCGCTGATGATGCGTGTCGCCCACATGATCCACAACCCGATCCTGCGCATCTGCATGGATCACAAGTGGGTCGTCCTCGGCATCGCGGCCGGCGTGCTGATCGTCGCCTTCGGCATGATCGCCCCGCACCTGGGCGCCGAGTTCGTGCCGCGCCTGTCCGAAGGGGCCGTCGCCATCAACGTCGTCCGCCTGGCCGGCACCGACCTGGACGAGTGTGTCCGCCTCAACACCCAGATGGAAAAGGCGCTGCGGGCGGAGTTTCCCGACGAGATCAATCACGTCTGGAGCCGCATCGGCATGGCCGAGATCGCCACCGACCCGATGGGCGTCGAGCTGACCGACATGTTCATCAGCCTCAAGCCGCGCAACCAGTGGAAGAAAGCCGCCACGCAGGCGCAGCTGACCGCCAGGATCGAGGAGAAGCTGCGCGACTTGCCGGGGCAGAAGCTTTCGTACACGCAGCCCATCGAGCTGCGCATCAACGAGATGATCTCCGGCGTGCGCTCGGACGTGGGCATCAAGGTCTTCGGCGACGACCTGGACCTCCTGGTCAAGAAGGCCGGCGACGTGGCCAAGGTGCTGGGCCAAATCCCCGGCAACGCCGACGTGGCGGTCGAGCCCACCACCGGCCAGCCGGTCTTGCGCATCAAGATCAAGCAGGATGAGCTGGCCCGCTATGGCGTGCCGGCCAAGTCCGTGCTGGACATCGTGGAGTCGATCGGCAGCAAGCCGCTGGGCGAGGTGGTGGAAGGCCAGCTGCGCTTTCCCCTGGTCGTGCGGCTGCCGGAGAAGCACCGGGCCAGCAAGGAGAGCATCGAGGCCATCCTGATCGCCACGCCGTCCGGCGAACGCTTGCCGCTGTCGCGCCTGGCGAGCGTGGAAGAGGAAAAGGGCTTCTCCACCATTACCCGCGAATGGGGCCAGCGGCGCGTCTCGGTCACTTGCAACGTGCGCGGGCGGGACATGGTGGGCTTCGTGGAGGAAGCGAAAAGCCAGATCGGCAAAGAAGTGGAGTTGCCGCCGGGCCGCTATCACATCGAGTTCGGCGGCCAGTTCGAGCACTACGAAAGCGCCCGCGCGCGGCTGACGATCGTGATTCCGCTGGCGATCGTTTCCATCTTCGCGCTGTTGTTCCTGACGTATCAGAACGTCGTGGACGCCCTGCGCGTGTTCACCGGCGTGCCGCTGGGCTGGGTGGGGGGCATCGTCGCCTTGTGGCTGCGCGACATGCCGTTCTCGATCTCGGCCGCCATCGGCTTTATCGCCATGTCGGGCGTGGCCGTGCTGGACGACATGATCCTGGTGTCCTACATCCGCCAGCTCCGCAAGAAGGGGATGCCGCGCGACGACGCCGTGCGCATGGCCGCCATCACGCGCTTGCGGCCGGTGCTCATGACGACCCTGGTGGCCGCCCTGGGCTTCATGCCAATGGCGTTCAGCACCGGCATGGGCGCTGAAGTGCAGCGGCCGCTGGCCACCGTGGTCATCGGCGGCGTCATCAGCGCCATGCTCATGTCCCTGCTGGTGATCCGCGTCCTGTACTTGCTGTTCGACTCGGCGGCCAACAGCTTCGTCTGGGCGATGGAGCGGTTTTTGGGCATTCGGCCGGAGCAGCTGGCCTGGCTGGTCGGAGACTATCGGGAGGAGAAGACGGACGAAGAAGTCGAGGACGGGTCGCGGAATGGTTCCGCCTCTCCCTCGGCTCCAGTGGCAGAACAGGCACATGCCTGAAAGAAGGAGTACCGATGAACCTGAGACTGTGGACGCGCACCCTGGTGCCCCTCGTGGCGGCCGCCATCCTCGTTGCCGGCTGTACCAAGTCGGAGGACAAGACCGGTAAGGCCAAGAATACCACCGACAAGGACAAGGGCGGCTTGGTCGACAACAAGGACAAGAAGGACCCCAAGGACAAGGACACCAAGCACGACGGCTGGTGGTGCGACGAGCACGGCATCCCCGAAGGCGAGTGCAGCAAGTGCAGCTCCAAGGTCGCCAAGGCGTTCAAGGACAAGGGCGACTGGTGCAAGGAGCACAAGATTGCCATGTCCCAGTGCTTCATCTGCAACCCCAAGCAGCGCGAAGTCTACGCCCAGAAGTATCGGGACAAGTTCGGCAAGGAGCCGCCGGAACCCGAGGACAACATGGCCAAGAAGGACGACAAGAAAGACGACAAAAAGGATAAGTAACATTGGTAGCGGGTGACAGACGCGGGGTGCTCGTTCCTGAGGAGTCATCCAAAAAAAGAGTTCGTGGATTTCGTGGGACGGATTTCCAATCCGTCCCACGAATTTGGTCTGGGATGAGTTCTTACTTGCGCCGGCGTGGAAAATCAGTCAGGTACTAATCCTTGCAAACGCGCCAACCGATACTATCGGCATGCGCGCCCGTTTCAAGCCGCGGTTTTCCCGCGTCCGCCGCGCGAAATGGTGGCTGGCCGCACTGCTGATTGGCTGCGTGGCGGGCTGCGCCCTCGGGCCCAGCTCACTGGAACGGACGCGACTCCAATACAATGAGGCGATCAAGACCACCACCGAACAACAGCTCCTGCTGAACATCGTCCGCCTGCGCTACACGGATTCCCCCAGCAGCCTGTCGATTTCCGCCATTGCTCAGCAGCAGGAGATCGTCGCCGGGTTGAGGGCCGTCCCGTTCTTCACCAGCGCCGCCGGCCCCATCGGCAGCTACCGCGGGGCCGCCCAGCCACGTCGTGTGCGGCATTGCCTCGCGGACCGTCGAGCCGGACGGACGGGTCTTCGACTGGGACCAAGTATTGGGCGGCCTGTTCGAGGTGTACTCGGCCCATGGCAAGAAGCCCCCGCCGTGCGCCCACGTCAGCATCTGCTACAACGGGTACTGATTCTCCATCGACCGCCGAGATCGAGACACGATGGCCACGTTCTAGCTGTTGGTGGAAGTGTCCCGGCTCGAGCTGGGGTCGAAGGTGGGAACCGCGCCGATCCTCGTCCTTCCGCTGGGAGGAAGGTAGCGACAAGCCCTCCAGGCAGCCAAAGTCTTCACGAACTCGCGCTTGCCGCCCGCGTCGTCCACCAACCCGACCACCATCAGAATCATTAAGCGCGATTGACCGCTTGGGCCGAATGAAGTATTGGCTGCGACGTCCGAAGACCGCCCCGGACTTGCCCACGAGACGCTGGGAGTTCGCAAAGCACGATGTTTCGGGAATGGCGACTTCTGATTGCCTGTCTTAGCCTGACGGCGTTCCTCTTAACGAGCACGCCGGTTGGGAAGGGCTGCCTGCGGCGCCCGGCTTCCGGCCCTACCGACAACCCCTGTCCTGCCTCCTGCGCCTGTCGTACCGAGGACAACTCGCCTCGTTGTACCACCGCTCCGGGTGCGACGCCGGCGAAGACCTGCGGCTGCCAGGACTGTTGTTCGGAAGCCACTCCGGCGGTCGAGGCCTCACCTGCCGAGCAGGTCTCGGAGGGCGGGCCGAAGGAACCTTGCCGCCGCGACTGCCCGTGCTGCCCGGGTTGCCCCGACGGTTGCTGCTGGTGCAGCGTCGCCAAGGCGCCCTGCTGCGCCCCGCCCCCCGTCTGTCTGCTGCCCAGCCCCGTGCTGATCGCGGACCTCGCCGAGGCCTCCCTCATCTATCCTTCCGCTCTCTGCTCGGACATGATTCGGCCACCCCGCTCCTAGTTCGTTCGCGCCCGTCCCGCCATGCGTGGGGACGTGACGCTCTCTTGCTTCCGATAAACAACGACTGCAACGGACCGTCGCGTTGGTGCGAAGCCAAGCGGCCAAAGTCCAACCATTCCCAAGCGACATCCATTATCGGGCAGGCGGTCCGTAGCGACGGCCCACCCGGCAGGAGGTGCATTGTGCTCGGATTCCGACTGCTGCCGTGGGAGTACGGGGTGCGCAACCTGTTTCGCCGCCCGGGCCGTAGCGTGCTGACGCTGGGAGGCTTGACGCTGGTCGTGCTGCTGGTTTTCGTCGTCGTCGGTTTTGTCCGGGGCCTGGAGACGTCGCTGGCGGTCAGCGGCGACCCGCGCGTGGTCCTGATCCATTCGCTGGGCGGCGGTGACAACCTGGAGAATTCGTCGATCCCCGCACGCAGCGCCGCCCTCCTGTCGGCCAGCCTGGAAGGGGTCCAGCGCCGCCAGGGGACCGCCTACGCGTCCCCCGAACTGTTCCTCGGCACGAACGTGAGCACCGAAGGCGACGCCGAGCCGGCCATGGGGGCCGTTCGCGGGATCACGCCGGCGGCCATCCTGGTTCGCCGCCGTGTCCAGGTCATCGAGGGGGCCTGGCCAAAGGCCGGGGAAGTACTGGTCGGCCGTCTGGCGAGCGCCAAGCTCGGCCGCGGCGCGGCGGCCCTGGCGGTGGGTCGCACCCTCGCCATCGAGGGTCAAAGCTGGCGCGTCAGCGGCCATTTCGCCGCCACGGGCTCGGCGCTGGAGGCGGAGCTGTGGTGCCCGCTGGAGGACTTGCAGCGGGCGATGAAGCGCCAGGACATCAGCCTGGTCGCCGTCACGTTGGCGCCGGGTCTGGATGCCGGCGTCATCGACGAGTTCTGCAAGGAGCGACTCGATCTGGAGCTGGCCGCGACGCCGGAGACGGGCTATTACGCGTCGCTGCAAAAGCACTACAAGCCGGTCCGTACCCTGGCCTGGCTGATGATGTGCCTGGTCGCGGGCGCGGGCGTCTTCGCGGGACTGAACACCATGTACGGTTCCGTGGTCGGCCGCATCCGCGAGCTGGCCACGCTGCAGACCGTCGGCTTCAGCCGCCGGGCCATCACCATCGGCCTGATCCAGGAAGCCACCTTGCTCGCCGCCGCCGGCGCCGTGGTGGCCGCGGTCATTGCCCTGCTGCTCATCAACGGCGCGGCCGTGCGCTTTACCTCCGGCGCGTTTGTCCTCCGCATCGATAGCGTGGCCCTCCTGATTGGCTGTGGCACGGGCCTGATGCTCGGTTTCGTCGGCGCGCTGCCGCCCGCCTTCAAGGCCCTGCGCATGCCGATCATCGAGGGGCTCAAGGCGGTCTGAAAACTTCCACTTCCCGAAAGGAATCGAACATGACCAAGTACACGAAGGGCTGGCCGATCGTTTTCCTGAGCGCGGCGCTGGCGACCGGCTGTGGCGAGCAAGGGCCGGCGGACGGTCCCCCACCGGCCGCGGCGCCCCGTACCGAAGCAGCGCCGCGCTCTTACCGGCTCAGCGAGGAACCGGCCGCGGCCAAGGGCGTCATCGCCGTCCGCAAGGAAGCCAAGGATGACCAGGAGGTCGTCGTTGTCGGCCACGTGGCGGGCAGCAAGGAACCGATCATCGCTGGCCGCGCGGCGTTCACCATCGTCGACCTGTCGCTGGAGCCATGCGAGGACGAGCGCCCCTGGGTGTACTGCTGCACGCCGAAAGAGGAGTTGATCCCGGCCATGGTCATGGTCAAGTGCGTGGACGAGCAAGGCAAGACCGTGGCCCAGGACGCCCGGTCGCTGCTCGGCATCAAGGAGTGGAGCACGGTGGTGGTGCGCGGCCGCGCCGTGCGCGACGACGACGGCAACTTCACGGCGATTGTCGCCAGTGGGATCTACGTCAAACCTTGACCGGAACGGTTCCGGTTCGATGGGGGCCGACGTGCTCCGTACCCTCCACCCCTCGGGGCCGAGGCCCCCATCCTTCGCGGCTTGGCGGAAGGAGACGACGAAGATGAACGCGAACGTGGACCTCAGCCAGCTGGCCGTCCGGCGCGAGAGCGGCACGAGCGGTTCGCCGCCTCGTTCGCCGGCCCGGCGCCGCCAGCTGTTGACGCGCTACGTGGTGCCCGGCGCCGTCCTGCTGGGCTTCCTGGGAATCCTCGCCTGGTCGGCGCGCGGCAGCCTGTTGCCCGCGCGGGCCGTCACGGTGACGCCGGTGCTGACCAGCCGGGCGGAAATCCAGCAGGCCGGGACGCCCTTGTTCCAGGCCGCGGGCTGGGTCGAGCCCCGGCCGGTGCCCTCGCTGGTCACGGCCTTGGCCGAAGGCGTGGTCGAGCAGCTGCTCGTCGTCGAAGGCCAGGAGGTCAAGGCTGGCGACGCGTTGGCCCGGCTGCTCGACACCGATGCCCGCCTGATTCTCTGTACGGCCGAGGCCGACCTGCGGCTGCGAGAGGCGGAGTTGGCCAGTGCCCGGGCGAACCTAAAAGCGGCCCAGACGCGGGTGGCCGACCCGGTCCAGCTGCAGGCGGCCCACGCCGACGCGAACGCCCTCCTCGCCAAGGCCGAGGCGGAGCTGGCCAATCTGCCCTATCAGCTCCGCGTCACCGAGGCCCGCCAGCGCCTGGCGAAACAAGACCTGGACGGCAAGACGGCCGTCGTCCATGCCGTGGCCGGCCACGTCATCAACCAGGCCCAGAGCGAGATGGACGTGGCGACGGCGCTGGTGGAGGAGTTCAAGGCCCGCAAAGCGAGCCTGGAGCAGCAGGCCGAGGCGCTGCGGAACAAGCGCGACGTCCTGCGCCGGCAGCTCGAGCTCAAGACCGAGGAGCTGCGGCAGCTCGGGGAAACCGAGGCTAACGTGCAGGCCGCCGAGGCCCGACTGTCGCATGCCCGCACCGGGGTCGACGTGGCCAGGCTGCGCCTGGAACGCATGACCATCCGAGCGCCGCAGGGCGGGCGCGTCCTGTCCCTGGTCGCCCGGCCGGGCACGCGGGTCGTGGGCCTGACCTCGGGCACCATGCAGGACTCCAGCACCATCATCACGCTCTACGATCCCCAGTCGCTGCAGGTCCGGGCGGACGTGCCGTTCGACCAGGTGACGCGCGTGTTGCCGGGCCAGCCGGCCCGCATCGAGACCGACGCCGTGCCGGGCGGCGTGCTGGAAGGCGAAGTGCTGTTCAAGACCGCGCAGGCGGACATGCAAAAGAACACGCTGCAGGTCAAGGTCGCCGTCAAGTCGCCGCCCGCCGACCTCAAGCCCGACATGCTCGTGCGGCTGACGTTCCTCGCGCCGCCCAATCCCGCGGCCAAAGCGGAGAAGACCGAGCACTTGCGGATGCTGGTGCCGCGGCAGCTCGTGGAGAACGGCGAGGGCGGCACCCGCGTCTGGCTGGCCGACCAGGCCGCCGGCGTCGCCCGCTCCCGCACCGTCAAGCTGGGGCAGGCTTCCAGCGGCGACTGGATCGAGGTCGTCGAGGGCCTGGCCGAGACGGACAAACTGATCGCCTCGGGCCGCGAGGGACTCCAGGACGGCGCCCGGATTACCGTCACGGGTGAAGACGCGACCGGCGTCGCCCCCGCAGGGGCCGGAAGCGGCGCCGGCACGAAAAAAGTGAAGCGAATGCTCCCTGGCGAGGCGAGCCCGAAGGCGAAGTAACGCCCGGCCGATCGAGCAATCACACGAATAGGAGTGCAACGTCATGCCACTGGTCGAAGTACGGGCCTTGACCAAGGAGTACAGCAAGGGCGATCAGAAAATCACGCCCCTCAAGGACGCCCACCTGGACGTGGAGCGCGGCGACCTGGTGTCCCTCATGGGCGCCAGCGGCTCCGGCAAGAGCACGCTCTTGAACATGATCGCCGGCATCGACCGCCCCACGACCGGCAACGTCGTCGTGGACGGCACCGACATCACACGGATGTCGCGCTCGAAGCTCGCCGCCTGGCGGGCGCAGCACGTCGGCTACATCTTCCAGATGCACAACCTGATCCCGGTGCTGACCGCTTACGAGAACGTGGAAATGCCGCTGTTGCTGCTGCCGCTGTCGTCGGCCGAACGGCGCAAGCGGATCGAGATCGCTCTGGACGCGGTCGGGCTGGCCGACCGCGCCGACCACTACCCGCGGCAACTGTCCGGCGGCCAGGAGCAGCGCGTCGGCATCGCCCGCGCCATCGTCGCCGACCCGGCCGTGGTCGTCGGCGACGAGCCCACCGGCGACCTGGACGCCGAGAGCACCGAGCAGATCCTGCTCCTGTTGCAGCGGTTGAACAAGGAGCTGGGCACGACGCTCATCATCGTCACGCACGATCCCAAGACCGCCGCCATCGCCCGCCGCCGCATCCGGCTGGAGAAGGGCGAACTGGTGGAAGCCGGGGCGCCGATCCTCAAGCGCGAACTCCAGAGGGCCTGAGCCATGCCGCGTTTCATCCGCTTCCTGCCCTACGTCCTCAAGAGCCTGTGGCGCCACCGGGCGCGGACGGCGCTGACCGTCAGCGGCGCCGCCGTCGCCCTGTTCGTCTTCTGCTTCGTCGGCTCGGTGCAAGAGGGCCTGGCGGGACTGACCCGCGGCCAGCAGGCGGAGCGCACCCTGGTCGTCTTCCAGGCGAACCGCTTCTGCCCCAGCACCAGCCGCCTGCCGCAGGATTACGGCCGCACGATCGCCAAGCTGCCGGGCGTGGCCGACGTGGTGCCGATCAAGGTGTTCATGAACAACTGCCGCGCCAGCCTTGACCTGGTCGTCTTCCACGGCCTGCCGCAGGACAAGCTGCGCTCGGCGCGCGACCTGAAGCTCGTCGCCGGCGACTGGGGCGAGTTCGAGAAGCGCCAGGACGGGGCGCTGGTCGGCCGGGCCGTCGCCCAGCGCCGCGGCCTGGCGTCCGGCAGCAAGTTCACCATCGGCGAAGTGACGGTCACCGTGGCCGGCGTGTTTGCCTCGTCAGCGACCGAGGAGAACTACATCTACACGCACCTGGATTTCTTGCAGCGCACGCGCGGTTTGAACTCGGTCGGCACGGTCACTCAGTTCGATGTCAAGCTGGCGGAAGGGGCCGAGCCGCAGGCGGTGGCCAAGGCCATCGACGAGCAGTTCCGCGGCGGCCCGATCGTGACCGACACCCGCTCCAAGGGCGTGTTCCAGGCCAAGGCCGTGGGCGACCTGGTGGAGCTGATCGGCTTCGCCAACTATCTGGGCTACGCCTGCGTGGGCCTGGTCCTGGCGCTGGTCGCCACCACGACGGTCATGGCGGTGCAGGACCGCGTCCGCGAGCATGCCGTCTTGCAAACGCTCGGCTTTTCCTGCTATCGCATCTTCAGCCTGGTCATGACCGAAAGCTTGATCGTCAGCCTGGTGGGCGGCGTACTGGGCATTGGCCTGGCAATCGTCGTCCTGAGTTTCAGTGGCATGGCCGTCGGTACCGAGGGGGTGAACATCGCCTTCACCGCATCGGTGGGCCTGGCGGGGACCGGGTTGGCGGTGTCGGCGGCGGTCGGAATGCTGGCCGGACTGGTGCCGGCCTGGCAAGCCGCGCGGGCCGAGATCGTGGCGTCCTTGCGGCACGTGTAGACCTTCGTGGCGGGCCTCGCCCAGTTGTCTTGCAAGCGTCAGGCGTGGCTCGCGACCGATGGGGCCGCGACCCGCCTGACCGATCAAAGGCCGTGAGCAGCGGATCGTTCATGGCACGTTCTCTGTCCCCCTAAAGGAGTAGACGCATGCAGAACCGAACGAAGCGGAGTCTCGCCCTGGCGGCCGTGGTGGTCCTGGCCCTGAACCACCTGGTGTGGGCGACCGGGCCAGCGATGACCCGAATCACCGTGCCAGGCATGTGCTGCAACGGCTGCGTCAAGAAGATCACGGCCCAAATGCAGGCGGTGCCCGGCGTCGCCCAGGTGCAAGCCGACCTGGCGGCGCGGACGGTGACGATCGTGCCGCAGCAGACCGCCTTACCGTCGCCGCGCCTCATGTGGGAAGCGGTGGAAAAGGCCGGCGAGAAGCCGGCGAAGCTCGAAGGGCCGACCGGCACGTTTACCGCGAAACCCCAATCGTGATCGCCACCGCGGGCGAGTCGGGACTGGCCCAAAGCCGGTCCCGACTCGCGGCGATGAAAGGAGAATCGGATGGCCTTCACGAGAATGTACTGGTCTTCGCTCGGGCTGGTGACGCTCGCGGCGGTAGCGGTCCTCGCCCTCGTGGACCCCGGCCGCGCCTGAAACGGCTGCGGAGGCGGCAGTTCGCCGTCTCGAGGCTCGTCGGCCGCCACGCCGCCCCGTTACGCGGTCGGTGGATCGGACGATTCGGCCATGACCCGCCCCGCCGAACCGTATCGCGGGCAGAAACGCTGCCCGGTGTGCGGGGCGGGGCTGGGCGCGCGGGGGGAGCCGGTCAGCGTCGATTGGTCGATCGCGGTGCCCCAGAAGCCCACGCTCTGGCAGAAGATGGGCCTGCAGTCGAAAACGCCGCAGCAACAGACGATGTCGTTCTTCGCCTGTTGCCCGGAGTGCGCCGAGGCTGCCAAGAGCAGCCCCAGCACACACCTGGCCAAGGTCATCGTCGAACGCGGCGGGATGTAGGTGGTTGTCAAACCGGCAATGCCGGCCATCGGTCCGAGCCCCGCGCCAAGTGGGGCTCGGACCGGAACGGATTCATGCCAGAAGCCAAGGACTGGGGGGACGGCAAAATCGTCCGTCACGGGGGATACCATGGATGGGAATCGCTTGAAGAAGAACGGGGCGCGGGGCCTGGCGGCCGCCGCGGCGCTGGCCGTTGTGTTGTCCGCGGCCGCCCTGTGCCGAGGGCAAGTCCAGTCGCTGCCGCCGCCGCGCCCGGCGGAGGAGGCGCCACCTCCTCCAACCGAGGGACCGCCATCGGTCGTCACCTTGCCGGACCTGCTCCGGATCAGCCTCGACGCCAACCCCGCCTTGCGGCAAGCGGCCCTACAAGTGGACGTGGCCCTCGGCCGCGCCACGCAGGCCGGGCTGTATCCGAACCCGACGATCGGCGTCATGGGCGAGGAGCTGAATCACCCCGGCGGCGTTGGCGGGCTCATCTCCGTGCCCCAGCTGTCGCAGGAATTCGTGACGGGCGGCAAGCTCCGTCTCAGCCGCGCCGTCGCCCGCAAGGAAGTGGACCAGGCCACGCTGGCGCTGCTGCGCGAGCGGTTCGACCTGTATACCATGGTGCGCCAGGGTTACTTCGAAGTGCTGGCCGCCCAGCGGCGCGTGGAAATCTATAACGACCTCGTTCATCTGGCCAACCAGTCATACCTGACCACCCAGAAGCTCCTCAAGGCCGGCCAGGTGGCCAGGCTCGATCTTCTCCAGTTGGAAGTCGAGCGCGACCGCTTCCGCGCCGAGCAAGCCGCGGCCCAGCACGAACGGATCGCGGCCTGGAAGCGGCTGGCGGCGAACATCGGCGCTCCGCAACTCGCCTGCGCCACCCTGACGGGCGCGCTGGACGCCGATTTGCCGAATTACGACTACTGCGTGGCTCGCGACTTCATCCTGGCCGAGTACCCCGACGTCCTGTCGGCCCGTGTCGGAATCGAACGGGCGGAGCTGGCGCTGAAACGCGCGCGGGCCGAGCCGATCCCCAACGTCACGGTCCTGGGCAGCTACACGCGCGACAACATCGTGCGCGGCAACGAGTGGCGTTTCGAAGTGGGCCTGCCGGTGCCGGTCTTCAACCGCAACCAGGGCAATATCCGAGCCGCCGAGGCGGAGCTCGGCCAGGCCAACCAGCAAGTGGCCCGCGTGGCCAACGATTTGACGGCACGCCTGGCCGCGGCCTTCGGGCAATACGCCGCCGCGCGCGAACGTGTCGAACGCTATCGGACGTCGATCCTGCCGACGGCGCGGGAATCTTACAAGCTGGCACTTCAAGCGTACCGGGGCGGCCAGTTCGCGTACCTGACCGTGCTGCAGGCGCAACGGACCCTGGCGGAAGCCAACCTGAGCTACAACCAGGCCCTCGCCGAGGCCTGGCGCGCCGCCAGCCAGATTGCCGGCTTCCTGCTCGAAGAGCAGTGGCCGCCCGCGCCCGGGGCGCCCTGCGCGGTGCAGCCCGCGCCTGACCCGGCGCCGCCGAACGGCTAGGGCGGACTTGCCGCGACGACCGATGGCACCGACACTGACACTGGTCGGCACGCTCGGGGTGCGCTCAGTCCTTGGAACGGAGGTTGGCATGCAGCCGTGGACGTCTCGAACTCGGGGCATCGGCTTCCGGACCGCCCTCGCGGTCGATCTGGTCTTGCTGGTCGGGGTCGCCGCCTTCATCGCGGTCGACTATTTACGGGAAGAGCAACAGCGCGTCAAGGAGAAGATGTCGGCCCTCGATGACGAAGCGATGACGCTGCACCAGGCCCTCGCTCCCCTCGGTAAAACGAATCCGGAGCACGTCCAGGCGCTGGTCGATAAGGTCTGCGCCCGGATGAGCGAGGAAGCGTCGCCGGGCCACCACATCCTCGTCGAGACCGAAGGCCGGGTGGTGCAGTCCCGATCGCATCAGCGCGACTCCGACGAGATCGTCCAGGCGATTCGGGCCGCGGCCGCGGCGCCCGACCGCCGCGTCGTCCATCGCGGGTCGGCGATCGTCACCGGCGTCCACCAGGAAGGCGACGTCACCGTTTACGTCGCGGAGCAACTGGAGAACATTCGCGCCGAGGTGCAGGAGCAAGTCCTCCTGCGGTCGCTGGGCCTCGCCGTCTTCGGGATCGTGCTGGCAGCCGCGGTCAACGTCATCATCCACCGGCTCGTGGCCCGGCCGCTGCACCGGCTGGTGCGGGCCATTGACGCCATCCGGGCCGGCGAGCTGGGAACGCAGACCGGGCAGTTCCACAGCAACGAATTGGATCGGCTGGCGCTGGCCATCAACGAGATGAGCCGGCAACTGGCCGACGACGCCGAGCGGCGGCGACTCGTGCTCGATAAAGCCCGGCGCGTTCAGGAAAACTTGTTGCCGCGGCCCGGCCAGGTCCTGCCCGGCGTTTCCGTGGCGGCCATCCATCGACCGGTCGAGGCGGTCGCCGGCGACTTCTACGACGTGCTCGCCTTGCCCGACGGATCGGTCCTGTGCTGCGTGGCCGATGTGGTCGGGCACGGCGTGCCGGCGGCGATGGTGGCGGCGATCCTCAAAGTCCTCCTCCTGGACGCCGCCGAACTCGATCCGATTCCGGGGCACGTGATCCGGCACGTCAACAGCCGCTTCACGGCGGTCGCATTACCCGAAGACTTCGCCTCGCTGCTGGTGTTCCGCTGGGAGCCCAGCCGGCATGTCCTTTGCTACGCCAGTGCCGGGCATGAGCCCGGCCTGCTGCGGTGCGGCCCGCAGCCGACCGCGCTGCTGACTGCCACCGGGCCGCTGCTGGGGCTGGGCGAGGGCGACCTGTGGGAATCCCGTTCCATCCCGCTCGCCGCGGGGGCGGTCCTGGTGTGTTTGACGGACGGGGTGAGCGAGACGATGAATCGGGACGGCCAGCCGTTCGGTCGGGAGCGCCTGAACGCGCTGATCGATAGCGCCCGCGAAGTCCAGCCCGAGCAGCTGCTGGCGGCAATGGATGGCGCCGTGCAACGCCACCGGGACGGCGGCCCACCGACGGACGACTACACCCTGGTCGTCATGTGCTTCGATTCGGAAAGCGAATAGTGAGCTGTCTGGCACCCCCGAGGAGGCCCTGCGATGGAACAGTTGTCCGTTACCGCCCGGAACCGCCGCCGGCTGTGGATCACCTTTGGGCTGACCTTCACGTACTTCCTCGTGGAGGTCATCGGCGGGCTCCTGACCAACAGTCTCGCGTTGCTCGCGGACGCCGCCCACATGCTGACCGACGTCGGCGGCCTGGGGCTGGCCCTGTTTGCCGCCTGGATGTCCACCAAGCCTGCCACGCCCACCAAGACTTACGGCTACTACCGGGTGGAAATCCTGGCGGCCCTGGCCAACGCCGTCGTGCTTTTCCTGGTGTCGTTCTACATCCTCTACGAAGCCTACCGCCGGTTTCAGGATCCGCCCGACGTGCAAAGCCTGCCGATGCTGGCCGTCGCCGCGGTCGGGCTGGTGGTGAACTTGATCGGCATCTGGATGCTGCGCGCGTCGGCGGCGGAAAGCCTGAACATGCAGGGCGCCTTCCTCGAGGTCGTCAGCGACCTGCTGGGCTCCATCGGCGTCATCGTGGCCGGCGCGATCATGTGGACGACCGGCTGGTATTATGCCGATCCGCTGTTCAGCGTCGTTATTGGCCTGTTCATCCTGCCCAGGACCTGGAAGCTGATGCTCCAGGCCGTGGACGTGCTGCTGGAAGCCACCCCCGCCCACATCAGCCTCGCCGCCGTGGAGCAGGCACTGCTCGCGGTCGAGGGGGTGGCCGCGGTCCACGATCTGCATGCCTGGACCATCACCTCGGGCATTGAAGCCCTGAGCGCTCACCTCGTGCTGGCGGACGATGTGCAGCCGCAGACCGCGGCGGGAGTGGTGGATCGGGCCGCCGCGGCCCTCCAGGACAAGTTCAAGATCGACCATTCCACCATTCAAATCGAACGTCCCGGCCAGAGGAAAAACGAACCGAATTTCTGAACGAAGAGCAAATCCGAGCCGCTCGCCCGAATTCATTAATCGCGATTGACCGATCGAGCCGAATGAGCTATCAGGCGCGACGTCCGAAGTCCGCCCCTGGCTCGCCCCCGAGGCGTTGGGAGTCCGCACAGCACGATGCTCCGGCAATGGCGACGTCTGATTGTCTCTGTCAGCCTCGCGGCGTTCCTCCTGACGAGCACGCCGGGCGGGACATCGGTCCTGCGTTGCAAGGCATCCGGGCCGGTCGGTGCCTGCCCTATCTCGTGCGCCAGTCGAAGCGAGGACGCGCCGGTTGGCTCAGACACCAGGCAGGACGTGGTGCGGAGTCAGACTTGTGGCTGCCAGAACTGTAGTTTGCACGAGGACCCAGTGGACGACACCCGCCTGCCTGAGCCAAGCTCGGAAGGCGAGCCGACCCGGCCTTGTCGTGGCAGTTGCCCATGCTGTCCGGGCTGCCCCGACGGTTGCTGCTGGTGCAGCGTCGCCAAGGCGCCCTGCTGCGCCCCGCCCCCCGTCTGTCTGCTGCCCAGCCCCGTGCTGACCGCGGACCTCGCGGAGGCCTCCCTCATCTATCCTCCCGTTCCCTGCTCGGACATGATTCGCCCACCCCGCTTCTAGTTCGCGCCCGCCCCGCGCGGGGCCGTGGCCGCGATCTTTGTCCCAACAAGACAATCCTGAATCGTCGCATTGGGTATGTGGCCAAGCGGCCGCCGTCCGCGTACCCAGCGAGCTCCTGGCTCCGCGGCGCCTGGCGAAGCATTCGCCGGGCCGGGCAGACCGCCAGCGCGATGCCGGTTTGCTGCCCGGAGAGCAGCGACCGTTCTCGCCAAGGGCCCCGTGCGCGGAATGGCCCGCTCTCGACCCGGCGTCGAACGGCGAACTCCGCCCTGGCATCGAATACCGATCGCACCGACATCGCCGCCCGTCGGCCTGTACGGGATGCGCGCTCAGTCCTTGGAATGGAGGTCACGAACATGCAGAAGTTGATCGAGGGATTGCGCCACTTTCAGGAAAACCTCTTCTGGGAGCGGCGTGAGGTTTTCGAGCGCAGCGTCGAGGGGCAAAAGCCGCATGCCTTGCTCATCACCTGCTCGGACTCGCGCGTGCTGCCCGAGACGCTGATGCAGACCGACCCCGGCGACCTGTTTGTCTCGCGCAACGCCGGCAACCTCGTGCCGCCGCCCGAGACGCCCGGCGGCGAAGCGGCCACCATCGAGTACGCCGTCGGCACCCTGGGCGTCACGGACATCATCGTCTGCGGTCACTACCGCTGCGGAGCGGTGAAAGCCCTGCTCACTGCCGACGCGGCGCCGGCGACAGCCACTCCCGTGAGCCTCTGGCTCGCCCACGCCCGGGAGACCCGGTCGGTGATGGATCGGGACTTCCCCCTGCTCGAGGGCGAAGATCGCTGGGACAAGGCGGTCGAGCAGAACGTGCTGGTGCAACTGGGCCACCTGGCGAGACACCCCGTCGTCGCCGCCGGACTCGCCGCCGGGACACTGCGCTTGCACGCCTGGGTGCTCCGGTTCGAGACCGGCGACGTCGTCGCCTACGATCCGTACGCCCAATCGTTCGGCCCGCTGCTGGCCATGCCCGCGGTCCACGCCGCCGTCCACGCGCCCGGCGACTGCTGCAAGCTGCCCGATCCCGGCCATCGCGCCGAGCCGGTCGCGCCGCCGCCCGCCGCTCGCCCCAAGTGGTTCCAGGCCCTCAAGAGCGACGTGCCGGCCTCGCTGGTCGTCTTCGCCGTGGCCTTGCCGCTCTGTGTCGCCATCGCCAAGGCGTGCGGCGTCCCCACTGCCGCCGGCATCCTCACCGCCGTCATCGGCGGCGTCCTCGTCGGCCTTCTGGGTGGTGGACCGTTACAGGTCAGCGGCCCGACGGCGGGCCTGATCGCGATCCTGCTGGGCATCGGGGACCAACTGGGGCTTGCTTCGCTGGGTATCGTCGTGTTCTTGGCGGGACTCATACAGGTCGCCGCTGGGGTTCTTCGCCTCGGCCAGTGGTTTCGGGCCGTGTCGCCAGCGGTGATCCTCGGGATGTTGGCCGGTATCGGGGTCGTGCTATTCACGCAGCAATTCCACGTCACCGTCGATGATACGCCCTCCCGCTCGCCGCTGATGAATCTGGTCAACATTCCTCAAGCCGTCGTGGACGTCTTCGACGGCCACCCCGGCCATCCCGGCCACCTCCCCGCGGCCCTCATCGGGATTCTGACGCTCGTTGTGCTGCTGCTCTGGAAGCCACTGGCCCCGAACAAACTCAAGGCCATCCCCAGTGTCCTCTTGGCGGTAATCGTGGCGACCGTCGCCGTCAGCGTGTTCGACCTGCCCATCCAGCGGGTCGAGTTCGACAGCCTCGCGTCGGGGTTGAAGCTGCTCGATGTCACGACCCTCACGGGGCTGCTGGGCGACCCCATGGTCTGGCGACTGGCGGTCACGGTCGCCATCGTCGCCAGCGCCGAGACGCTGCTGACGGCAGCGGCGGTGGACCAGATGCACACCGGGCCACGGACCCGCTACGACCGGGAGCTGACGGCCCAGGGCATCGGCAACGCCCTCTGCGGGCTGCTCGGCGCGCTGCCGATGGCCAGCGTGATCGTCCGCAGCTCCACCAACGTGCAGGCGGGCGCGAAGACCCGCTGGGCCACGGTCCTGCACGGCGTCTGGATGCTGGCGTTCGTCCTGCTGCTGCCGGGACTGTTGCGGCTGATCCCGACGGCGGCGCTGGCGGCGATCCTGGTCCTGACGGGCATCAAGCTGATCCAGTTCCGCGCCATCCGCGAGTTGGGGAAGCAGAGCCGGGGCGAGGGCACGATCTGCGTCGCCGTCGCCCTCGCCGTCGTCGGCGTGGACTTGCTGGCCGGCGTGATGCTGGGCGTGGCGCTATCGCTCGTGAAGCTGCTCTACACGTTCTCCCGGCTGCGCATTCGCCGCCGGGGCGACCCCGCGAGCGGGCGGATGACGCTGGTACTCGAAGGCTCCGCGACGTTCCTGCGTTTGCCGCGGCTGGCGGCGGTGCTGGAGTCGCTGCCGCCGAGCATCACTTTGCACGTCGACCTCAAGGGGCTGAGTTACATCGACCACGCCTGCTTGACGCTGCTCACGGACTGGGAGAAACAGCACGACGCGACGGGCGGCAAGCTGGTGCTGGATTGGGACACGCTGCACGCGCGCTTCCGCCTGGCCCGCCCGCGGCCCCGGATGCAACCGCGGGAAGCCGTTGGGCAGTGAAGCGGAGGCTAGCTTTCCAAACGAGGGATTCCCCATGCGAAACGAATGGTTTGCCGCGCTGGGCACGCTGCTGCTGGGCGCCGCGTTGGCGGAGCAGCCCGCGGGACCGTCGCGAGTGCCCGCGCCTGCATCCGCCGGTCCGGGTTCCATCGTGAGACCGGCGGCAGCGCTTGCGTCCGCGCCGGAACTGGTGCCGTTCCTCCCGGCCTTGAGTTCGCCGATTCAGCGGTGCGCCGAACTCCCCCCGGCGGCGCGTCCCGCGCCCGTCCAGGAACATGGCCCGAGCATCTTTCCGCCCGCTCTGCCCGACGGCTGGCAGCGGGCCCCCATCTGGGAGGCGCCGGCGTGCCTTGAAGGCCCCGATCGCGACAAATCCTGCCCGACGCCGTTGTGGATCGGGGCCGACTACCTCTGGTGGCGGGGCCGGGGAGCAAGGCGCTAGCAGTCCGCGCGGGGCGTCGAGGACGAAACGCACCGGCCGGCACAGGGATTGCAGCATTGGCCGGGCCGCCTCCGCTCCCTAGGATGAGGCGGACGATTCGCCATCGAGGTTTACCGCCATGTCGAAGTCACCCAGCCCGGTGGAAGCGGACGCGGGAGGCGCGGGCGCCCGTCCCCGGAGCGCCGTCGAGTCCCTCAAGGAGCATGGCCCCACCATCGCGGTCCTGCTCGTCCTCGCGGGAGTGGCCTACTGGGGCTATCGCTCCGAATGGAAAATCCCGGGGTTGTCCGGTTCCCGAAGCAATGGTTCGGGCGGAGAAGCGAAAGGCGGCGGCGAACACGAAGCAGGCGATCGCGGCGCGCGCATCGTCCCTCCCGAATCGCCCGCCAAGGACTGTCCCCTCGACCGCACGCGGATCGAGTTCCCGTCGGCCGACGCCCTCGGCCGCGCCGGCCTGCAGGTCGCGACGGTCCGGGAGCAGCCCATGACCGCGACCGTCGGTGCGCCGGGCGAAATCGATTACGATCCCACTCTGGTGGCCCGGCTATCCAGCCCGGTCACCGGCCGGGTGTGGCGCGTGGAGAAGGAGGTGGGCGAGCGCGTCCGCAAGGGCGACGTGCTGGCGCTGCTGGACGCCGCGCGGGTGGGCGACCTCAAAGCCGAGTTCCTGCAGGCCCTGACCCAGCTCAACCTCCGGACCACCACGCTGGAGAACCTCAAGGCGGCGGGCGGGGCCGTGCCGGCCCGCCAGGTCCGCGAGGCCGAGGCGTCGCTGCGCGACGGCCGCGTCCGCCTCTTCAACGCCGAGCAAGCCCTGGTCAACCTGGGGCTGCCCATCAAGGGAAAAGACGTCGAAAAGCTCTCCGAGGAAGCGCTGGCCACTCGCCTTCGCTTTCTCGGCCTGCCCGAGTCCGTGGCGAAGTCTCTCGACCCGGAAACCGCGACAAGCAACCTGCTGCCGCTGACGGCCCCCTTCGACGGACTCGTGGCCGAGCGCGCCGCGACTCCCGGCGAGGTGGTCGATCCGACCCGGAACCTGTTCGTCGTGGCGGACCTCCGCCGCGTCTGGATCGTGATGGGCGTGCGGCTCGAGGACGCGGACCGGTTGGCCGTGGGCCAGCCGGTCGACTTTCAGCCCGATGGCCACCCCGACGAGGTGCTCCGCGGCAAACTCTCCTGGATCAGCACGAGCGTGGACGAAAAGACGCGCAGCATGCGCGCCCGCGCCGTCGTGGACAACCCCAAGGAGCACTTCCGCGCCCGCACCTTCGGCACGGCGCGAATCACCATTCGGGACGCGCCGAAGGCCGTGACGGTCCCCGGCGACGCGATCCAGCGCGAGGGGCGTTGCCGCTTCGTGTTCGTCCGCCTCACCGACACGGTCTTTCAGGTCCGGCAGGTCCGGGCCGGCGTGTCCAGTGGCGGGCTTACCGAGGTCCTCGAAGGCGTTCGGCCCGGCGAGGTCGTGGCCACGACCGGAAGCTTTTTGTTGAAGTCCGAAGTCCTCAAGGGCCGCCTCGGCGGACACGCCGACTGAGACCGCACCGGAGGCACTCATGCTGAATGCCATCATCGACTGGTCGCTGCGCAACCGCTTCCTGGTCCTCCTGGGAGCGTTCGGATTCATCGTCCTCGGCGTGTTTGCCCTGACGCAAATCGCCATCGACGCCTTCCCCGACATCACCCCGGTCCAGGTGCAGATCAACACGGTGGCGCCCGCCCTGGGCCCGGAGGAGGTGGAGCGGCAGATCACCTTCCCGGTGGAGCAGGCGATCAGCGGCCTCAAGGGCCTCACGCAGGTCCGCTCCATCTCCAAGTTCGGGCTGTCCCAGGTGGTGGTCACCTTCGAGGACGGCATCGACATCTACTTTGCCCGCCAGCAGATCCTGGAGCGCCTGGGCACCGTCGAGCTGGAAGAGGGCTACCCGCGGCCGCGCATGGGCCCCGTCGCGACCGGCCTGGGCGAGGTGTTCCACTACGTCGTCACCGGCCAGGGTCCGGACGCGACCGAGGTGCGCACGCTTCAGGACTGGGTCATCAAACCGCCTTTGCGGACCGTCCCGGGCACGGCCGAGGTCAATAGCTGGGGCGGCTACGAGCGGCAGTACCAGGTGCGCATCGACCCGAAGCGGCTGGTGAAGTACAACTTGACCTTCGACCAGGTGACTGCGGCGATCCGCGCCAACAACCTGAACGTCGGCGGCGGCAATATCGTGCAGGGCGGCGAAATGCTCCTCGTGCAGGGCATCGCCCGCACGCCCACGGTCGAGGAAATCGACCACATCGTCGTGACTGCCCAGGACGGCGTGCCGGTGCTCGTCCGGGACGTGGCCGACGTGATGGTCGGGCACGAGATCCGCCGCGGTGCGGTGACGGCCAACGGTAAGGGCGAGGTGGTCCTGGGCCTTGGCTTCATGCTCATGGGCGAGAACCCCAACGACGTGACCTGGCGCATGAAGGACAAGCTCGACGAGGTCAAGAAGACCCTGCCTGCGGGGATCGAGGTCGAAACCGTCTACGACCGCACCGAACTGGTCGGCCACGTCATCGACACGGTCCGCAAGAACCTGTTCGAGGGCGGCCTGCTGGTCGTCGCGGTCCTCTTCGTCTTCCTGGGAAACTTGCGGGCCGGTCTCGTCGTGGCCGCCGCCATCCCGCTGTCGATGCTGTTCGCCTTTGCCGGCATGTGGCGCTTCGGCATCGCGGCCAGCCTCCTGAGCCTGGGGGCGCTGGACTTCGGCCTCGTGGTGGACAGCTCGGTGGTCATGGTCGAGAACGTCGTCCGCCACCTGTCGCACGGCGAGGCGGACCGGCGGAGCCACCTGGAAGTCGTGCGCGACGCGGCCGTCGAGGTGCGCAAGCCGACCATGTTCGGCGAGCTGATCATCATGATCGTCTACCTGCCCATCCTCACCCTCGTCGGCGTCGAGGGCAAGCTGTTCCGGCCCATGGCCCTGACGGTCATCTTCGCCCTGCTCGGCTCGCTGGTGCTGTCGCTGACGCTGATGCCCGTGCTCTGTAGCCTGCTCCTGCCGCGGCGAATGCAGGAGCGCGAGCCGTTCGTGGTCCGCCTGGCCTTGCGGCTGTACGCGCCGGTGCTCCGCGCGGCGCTGCGGCACCGGCTCGCGGTCGTCGGCCTGGCCCTCGCCGGCCTGGCCGCAGGCGCCCTCGTCGCGCGCGGCCTGGGTTCCGAGTTCGTCCCCCGACTGTCCGAGGGGGCGCTGGTCGTCGGCATTACCCGGCTGCCGGGCACCTCCTTGGAGGAGTCGGTCCGCTACAACACGCGCATGGAGAAGCTCATTCGCGAAGCGTTCCCCGACGAGGTCGAACACGTCTGGAGCCGCGTCGGCACCGCCGAGGTGGCCACCGACCCGATGGGGGTCGAGCTTTCCGACATGTTCATCGCGCTCCGGCCGCGCGACCGCTGGACGAAGGCGCGATCGCAGGACGAGCTGGTGGCCGCCCTTCAGGAAAAGCTGGAAGGGTTGCCGGGGCAGACGATCAGCTTCTCGCAGCCCATCGAGCTGCGGATCAACGAAATGGTCTCGGGCGTCCGTGCCGACGTGGCGGTCAAGCTGTTCGGCGACGACCTGGACGTCCTGGTCGCCAAGGCAGCCGAAATCGAGGAGGTGCTGCGCGGCATCGACGGCGCGGCCGACCTGTATACCGAGCAAATCACGGGGCAGCCGGTGCTGCGCATCCGCGTCAAGCAGGACCAGCTGGCCCGCCACGGCGTCCCGGCGCGGACGGTGCTCGACCTGGTGGAATCCATCGGCACCCTGCCGCTGGGGCAGGTGTACGACGGCCAGTTCCGCTTTCCCCTGGCGGTCCGCCTGCCGGAGGCGCAACGGGCCAGCCCGCAGGCCATCGGCGACATGCTGTTGCCGACGGCGTCGGGCGGGCGCGTGCCGCTGTCGCGCCTCGCCGACATCCAGATCGTCGAGGGCCCCTCGACGATCCCGCGCGAGTGGAGCCAGCGGCGGATCACCGTGCAGGCGAACGTGCGCGGCCGCGACATGGGCAGCTTTGTCGCCGAGGCCCAGCGCAAGATCGCCGAGCGCGTGGAGCTGCCCAAGGGGGGGCGCTACCGCATCGAGTGGGGCGGCCAGTTCGAGAACCTGGAGCGGGCCCAAACGCGGCTGCTGATCGTGGTGCCGCTGGCCCTGGCCCTGATCTTCATCCTGCTCTACTTCACCTACAGCAGCGTCCGCGACGCGCTGCTCATCTTCACGGGCGTGCCGCTGGCGGCGGTCGGCGGCGTGCTGGCCCTGTGGCTGCGCGACCTGCCGTTCTCCATCTCGGCCGGCGTCGGCTTCATCGCCCTGTCGGGCGTCTCCGTATTGAACTCGCTGGTGCTGGTGTCGCAGATCCGCCACCTGCGCGAGGGGGGACAGGAAGTAGGTCCGGCGGTCGAACAGGCGGCGCTGACGCGGCTGCGGCCGGTGCTGATGACGGCCCTGGTGGCCAGCCTGGGCTTTGTGCCGATGGCCTTGTCGACTGGCATGGGCGCCGAGGTGCAGCGGCCGCTGGCCACCGTCGTCATCGGCGGCGTCATGACTTCCACCCTGCTCACTCTCGTGGTGCTGCCGGCCATCTACGCCTGGTTCGCACCGGCCATCGACCGAGAGGCAGTCTCGCCGCCGCCGGAGCATCCTCCGGTCATATCCGAAAGCGTTCCGGCTGGCACGGGCGAGGGGTAAAAGCGGCGCCGGCACAGTTGCTTGAGGCCAAGCCGAAGGCCGCGACCCAACGAAGCAACGCCCGCAGGGCGATACAGGGCGGTAGGGCGGCGATAAAAATGAAAAAATGCTTGACTAATGTGAGGACTTCGCGCCTAATTCTTTAACTACCTTTTCTCCTCAGGTCGCTCATGCGGACCTTATGTTCACTCCTCCTGGTTGCCACCTTACTTACCCCGTCCGGGTATTGCGCATGTGACGTGCACCGATCGGCATGCCCGGCCCGATCTTTTTCCGTCCTCGGGACATGTGAGTGCCCTGCACCCCATTCGTGCTGTCACGACCGTGCTTCATCCGCATCGGACTGGGATGACGACCAAGACGCAATGGCCTCAGCGCGGCTTGCCTGTGACTGCGAATCCCCCCTCGGCCCCGAGCAGCATGCGCCCAACTGTCCGACCATGAAGGTCGATGTGGTGCAATCCGTGTGGTTGGAAACGTGGACGCCGCTGCCGGCCATCGATAGCGGCCCGGCTTCAGTCGTCATTTCCTGCCCGGGGGCCGTCCGCTCCGTTTTGTCCGTGGGTTCCCTCATTTCGTCGGACCGCCAACCTCTCTACCTGACGTTGCGCACCCTCCTGATCTAGGCCGAACTTTCCGAGCCTTCCTGCGCGCCAGCGCCAGTCTTTCTTGCGCGCGCCCCGAAATCCACGGTAGTCCAACGTCACTCAACGTGCAGACCAATATCACGAGGAGCATCTCCATGCGACCCATGTCATTCCGTTGTGCCGTGTTGCTTTCGCTGGTTCTGGTGACAGCGCCCGACGCGCTGCCGGTCTTCGAAGCGACCACCGCCGACGCCCAGGTCGGCGGCGCCCAGCGCCGGCCGGCCCCGCGCCGCCGCCGTCCAGCGGTTTCCCGCTACCAGACGTCGCGCTCCCGCAACGCGCGGAACGTTCAGCAACGGCGTCTCCAGACCCAGCGGCTGGCGCAGCTGAACCGCTCGCGCTCCCTGGCCGCGCAACGGTCCCGCATGAACGCGTTCCGGCGTCCCAATCCCTACGCCTTCCAACGGCCCAATCCGTACGCGATGAACCAGAATCGCTTCCTCCCCGGCGCTTACCCCGGCATGCCCAACCCGGCCTACACCCCGGTGCTCGTCTACAAGGACTACCGAGTGCAATTCGGCGAGAACGTGTCGGTCAGCTCGCTGACGCCCCTGGGCAGGAAAGCCACTATTGAAGACGTCGCCGTGGGCCAGACGGTGACCGTGACGATTGTCAAGGAGGTCGACAGCGACACCCCCTCGAAAACCCCGACGACGCCGGGGCAGCTGACGGGCCAGGTGGTCAAGTCCGAATCCAATTCCGCCACCCAGGAATTGACCGTGCGCGTGTCGTCCTACCAGTACGGCGCCCAGGCCGGCAACACCACCACGATTCCTCCGGTCCCCGGTCAATCCGTGTCGGCGGTGCTGATCCGCAGCAAGGCCCAAGGGGCGGCCGGCTTGTTCAACAAGCAGTAAGGCCCCCTGCGGGCGCGCCCGGATGGCCGGCTCGCCGCCGGTGTCCGGGTGCGCCTGCGTCGTTCTTCCTCTTCCCAAGGTCCATGTCAGGGAGCTTGCCGTGATGATGCGCCGCTGTCTGCTTCTCGCGATGGCCGGCCTCGCCCTGGCCGGGTTGGCCGTGGCCGCCGATGAACCCTCCCACAAGGGCAAAACGCTGACCGCCTGGCTGCCGGGGCTGAAAGCGACGCAGGTCGCCACGCGGCGCCAGGCCGCCGAGGCACTGGATACCATCTGCATTGGCGCGGGTGCCAAAGCCAAGGCCGCTGTTCCGGCCCTGACCGAGGCTCTCGCCGACTCCGACGAAGCGGTCCGCGGGCTCTCCGCACATGCCCTGGGCGAAATTGGTTTGCCGGCCAAGGAGGCCGTCCCCGCGATCCTCAAGCTGCTCAAGGACAAGGACGACCGAGTCCGCCTCCTGGCCGCCGAGAGCGTCTGGCGGATCGACCGGCAGACCAAGGCCGCACTCCCCGTGCTGGCCGAGGCGTACAAGAACGGCAAGGCCCCCGTCCGCCAGGCGGTCGTCCGCATCCTCGACGACATGGGCCCAGACGCGGAAGAGGGGATCCCGATCTTGATCGCGGCGCTGGACGACCAGGACGCGGCCATTCGCTTGCAGGCGGTCCAGGCGCTGGGCGAAATCGGCCCGCCGGCCAAGAAGGCATCTCCGACCATCGCCAAGTTCCTCAAAGACAAGGACGAAGCGGTCCGCCTCCAGGCCGCCGTGGCGCTATGGCGCATCGACCGTCAGGCCAAGTCGTCGCTCCCCGAACTGGTCGCCGGGCTAAAGACCAAGGACCCGCTCCTGCGCGTGGACGTCCTGCGCGCCCTGGCCGAGATCGGTTCGGACGCCAAGGACGCGGTGCCAGCCCTGACCGAGGCCCTCAAGGACCCCGACGAGACGGTGCGGATCCTGGCCCTCGCCACCCTGACGGAGATCGGTCCGGCCGCCAAGAGCGCCGTGCCGGCCCTGATCGAAAAACTGAAAGATCCGGCCGAAGACATTCGTAGCGGTGCCCTGGTCGCCCTGGGGGCCATCGGACCCGACGCCAAAAGCGCGGTGCCGGCGCTGATCGAGTTTCTCAAGGATAAGGACAAGAACGTCCGCCTCCGCGCCGCCGATAGCCTGTGGAAGATCGACCGGGACGCCGAGACCGTCATCCCCGCCTTGATCAAGGAGCTGCAAGGAAGCAACGCGGACATGCGGGAGCTGATCGCCCGCCTCCTTGGAGAGATCGGCCCGCCCGCGAAAGCGGCCTTGCCCGCGCTGCTGGAAGCGCTCAAGGACAAGGAAGGCATCGTGCGCATCCGCGCGGCGGAGAGCGCCTGGAAGATCGATCCGGCGCAGGCCAAGGTGGTCGTGCCGGTGCTGGTCGAGGTGCTCAAGGGGCCCGATCACATGCTGCACCAGGCGGCCGCCGACGCGCTGCGCGCTATCGGGCCGGACGCCAAGGTGGCCGTCCCCGCCCTGGCCGAATTGCTCAAGAGCGACGAAGCCGAAATCCGCGCGGACGCCGCCCTGGCCCTGGGCCGCATCGGCGCGGAAGCCCAGGCGGCCGTCCCGGCGCTAACGACGGCCTTGAAGGACGCGGATGAGGGCGTTCGCTCCCTGGCAGCCGAGGCCCTGGGCGAGATCGGTCCGGCAGCCAAGACCGCCGTGCCAGGCCTGACGGCGGCGCTCAAGGACAAGAGCGTCGGCGTTCGCGTCCATGCCGCCGCCAGCCTGTGGAAGATCGACCCGCAGGCGAAGGGCCTGGTGCCGGTCCTGATCGACGGCCTCAAGAGCGACGATGCCGAGGTCCGGGGCGAAGCCGCCCATGCCCTCGGCGAAATCGGCGAGGAAGCCAAGGCGGCCGTGCCCGAGCTCACCAAGCTCCTCAAGGACCCGGACGAGGACGTGCGCATCCATGCCGCCGCCAGCCTGTGGGAGATTGCCCAGCAAACCAAACCCGTCATTCCGGTAATGATCGACGCCCTGCAAAACCGTAACCCGCTGCTGCGCATGGAAGCCGCCCACGTCCTGGGCGAGATCGGCGCCGACGCCAAGGCATCCGTGCCAGCCTTGATCGAAGCCCTCAAGGACCCCGAAGATGACGTGCGCGGCCAGGTCGCGCGGGCGCTGGGGGACATCGGACCGGAGGCGAAGGAGGCGGTCCCGGCCCTGGTGAAGGTGCTCAAGGACCGGGATGCGGGCGTACGCGGCGACGCCGCCCATGCCCTGGGCGAGATTGGCCCCGGCGCCAAGGCTGCGGTGCCGGCCCTGATCGAGGCGCTCAAGGACAAGGACTTGGCCGTCCGCGTCCATGCCGCCGAGAGCCTCTGGGAGATCGACAAGCAAGCCAAGCTCGCCATCCCCGTGCTCATCGAGGGCCTCGGCCACCCCAACGTCCTGCTCCGCATCGACGCCGCGCATGCCCTGGCCGAGATCGGTCCGGACGCCAAGGCCGCCGCGCCGGCCCTGTACAAGGCCCTCCGGGACAAAGACCTGCGGCTGCGCGTGCATGCCGCCTCCGCCTTGTGGCACATCGAGAAGCAGATCGTCGGGGTCGTTCCCGTTTTCATCGAAGGGCTCAAATCCCCGGACGTGAAAGTCCGCCGCGAAGCGTGTGAGGAACTGGCCGAGATCGGTGCGCCAGCCAAGGCCGCCCTGCCCGGGCTCATCGATGCCTTGAAAGACAAGGACGCGGAAGTACGCCATCTGGCTGCCGAAGCCTTCAAGAAGATCGACCCGAAGGAGGCGGCGAAACGAGGCATCAAATGAGCGCGCCACCAGCAGTTCCATCCTGCCCGCACGTTGTTCTGTCACACTCCTCGTGGATCGCGGAAGAAGGGTCAGGAGGGCAAGTTCACCCTCCGCCGCGACAAATCCAATTGAAGAGGAAGTGACCCATGTGGATACGAAGTGCAAGGCTGGCGGTAGCTCTGATGGGCGTGCTCGTACTGGACAGTGGACTCCGGGCGGCCGAACCGGCGCCGACGACGCTGCTCGTGGAGGGAGGTGACTGCCAAGGCTGTGTCAAAAAGGTGGTGACCAAGTTGTCTCAAGTGCCGGGTGTGGCAGCGGTCCAGGTCAACGTGGACACAGCCACGGTCACCGTCATCGCTCAAGCTCAGAAGGCGCCTTCCCCGCGGGCCTTGTGGGAAGCGGTGGACCAGTCAGGATTCAAGCCGACCGAGCTGAACAGTCCGGCTGGGACGTTCACGGCCAAACCGAAGAACGAGGTACGGCGGCCGCTGGCAACCGTGGTCATCGGCGGTGCCATCTGCTTCATGCTCATTTCGCCGCTGTTCGACTTGGCGGCGAACTTGTTTACTTCAGGGATGAAACGGTTTTGGGGCATTCGACCGGATCAGTTGACCCGGCTGGTCCGAGACGATCGCGAGGAGAAGGCGGACGACGCCGAGGAGCGGTCGCGGAATGGTTCCGTCGTCTCCTCGACCCCTATGATAGAACTGGCACGTGCCTGAAAGAAGGAGTACCGATGAACCTGAGGACTGTGAAGGCGCACCCCGGCGCCCTCGTGGCGACCGTGATCCTCGTTGCCGGCTGTGCCTAGTCGGATGACAGGGAGACGGCGAGCCGAGGCATGAAATGACCCCAGGACCGGGTTGTTGGTCTGTCGCCGCCTTCCACCGGGGCATGGTCTCATGAATTCAGCGCAATTGAACCTCCAGTTCAAGATTCACGGCATGGACTGTGCCGAAGAGGTGACGGTCCTCAAGCGGGAACTCGGGCCGGTCGTCGGCGGTGAAGGGCGCCTTCGCTTTGACATTCTCAGCGGGAAAATGACGGTCGCCGCGTCGGGCGAATTGTCGCCGGAAACCGTCCTGCGCGCGGTCGCACGGACCGGGATGCGGGCCGAAGTCTGGCAGGCGGAAGCGACCGCAACGGCCGACCAGCCGAACTGGCGGCGCCGGGAACGGACGCTGCTGACGACGGCCAGCGGGTCATTCGCCGTCGCGGGATTCTTGACCCATGTCGTCCTGGCCGGCGGCGTGAGCGCGGCCATCGGCTCGGAAGGGATGGGCGCAGCGCAGCACGTCCCCTGGATTTCTCGGGGCCTCTACGCAGCGGGCATCCTCGCCGGCTTATGGGTTGTTCTGCCCAAGGCATGGCTGGCATTGCGTCAGTTGCGGCCGGACATGAACTTGTTGATGACCATCGCGGCGGTCGGAGCGGTAGCCATTGGCGAGTGGTTCGAGGGAGCTACAGTCGCTTTCCTTTTTGCCCTGTCGCTGGCGCTGGAATCCTGGAGCGTCGGTCGTGCACGTCGCGCCGTGGAAGCTCTTCTGGACCTCACGCCGCCAACGGCTCGAGTGCTGACCGACGCGAACGTCGAGCGCGAGCAACCGGCCGGTCAGGTCCCCGTGGGCGCGTTGATCCTCATCAAGGCCGGAGAGCGTTTTCCCCTGGACGGTACGATCGTCCGCGGCAGCAGCGACGTCAACCAGGCGCCGATCACCGGCGAGAGCGTGCCGGTGCCGAAGAAGCCGGGAGACGAAGTGTTCGCCGGCACGATCAACGGCGACGCGGCGCTGGAGGTCCGCACCACGAAGCCGGCCGGAGATACGACGCTGGCGCACATCATCCGCATGGTCGGCGATGCCCAATCGCGGCGTGCCCCTGCCGAACAGTGGGTAGAGAAGTTTGCCCGCGTCTACACGCCGGTCGTCCTCGCCCTCGCTCTCGCCGTGTTTCTGGTCCCACCCGTTTTTTTCGGCGGGGCCTGGCAGGACTGGTTCTATCGCGCGCTCGTCCTGCTCGTGATCGCGTGCCCCTGCGCCCTTGTCATCTCGACGCCCGTGACTATCGTGGCGGCGCTGGCCGCCGCCGCCCGCAACGGCGTGCTGATCAAGGGGGGCGCCTACGTCGAAGCGCCCGCCCATGTGCGTGCCATTGCCTTCGACAAGACGGGCACATTGACCGAGGGGCGGCCCGCCGTCGTGGAGGTCGTGCCCCTGGGCGGCCACGACGAAGCGGCGCTGCTGGAGCGGGTCGCCGCCCTGGAGGCGCGCAGCGAGCACCCCGTCGGCAAGGCCATCGTCGCCTACGCCCAAGAGCGGGGCATACCCATTCGGCCGGCCGCGGACTTCGAAATCGTACCCGGCCGCGGAGCGACGGCCCAACTGGACGGCAAGGAATTCTGGCTCGGTTCGCATCGCTACCTGGAGGAACGCGGCCAGGAAACCGCCGACGTCCACGAAAAACTGGTGGCCATGTCCGGGCCGGGCCGAACCGTTGTCGCGGTCGGAAACGAAAGTCACGTCTGCGGCTTGATCGGCCTCGCGGATGCCGTCAGGCCGGAGGCACGCCAGACCCTTCAGGCGTTGCGGGACGCCGGGGTGGGCCGGTTGGTCCTGCTGACCGGGGACAACGCGGCCACGGCCGACGCGATCGGGCGGCAAACGGGCGTCGACGAGGTGCGTGCCGAACTGCTCCCGGCCGACAAGGTCCAGGCCGTGGAAGAACTGGTCGCACGCCACGGCAGCGTGGCGATGATCGGCGACGGCGTGAACGATGCGCCCGCCCTCGCGCGCGCCGGCCTCGGCATTGCAATGGGAGCAATCGGCAGCGATGCGGCCATCGAGGCAGCGGACATCGCCCTCATGGCGGACGACCTCGCCAAGCTCCCCTGGCTGATTCACCACTCTCGCCGCACGCTTCGGGTGGTTCGGCAGAACATCGGCTTCGCACTTTCCGTAAAGGCGGCCTTCGTGCTGCTCACTTTCGCCGGCTACGCCTCCTTATGGGCGGCCATCGCGGCCGACATGGGGGCCTCGTTGGTCGTCATTTTCAACGGATTGAGGCTGCTCCGGCCTCGTCGCTTGGCAGGTCCGGCGGCAACACCTCCACGGGCTACCGAGGCGTTGCAACGTGGCAGCGGATGAGCGCGCGGCAGCTGGGCCATGCGGATCGTAGGAGCCGCGTAACAATAAGTTGAACAATTGCACGTAGGACGGATTTCCAATCCGTCCAGAGAAAACCGGACGGAT
>JAIEMG010000306.1 GCA_019752375.1 Gemmataceae bacterium
CCAATAGCCGATACGAGTCCCCCCCGCGGCACGGACATTTCTGTCCGTGCCACATGAACACTTCATGCTGCCGTTTGCCTCAGATAATGCCGCGTGGCTCCAAGGTGAGTCGGCTGACCGCCGCGGCCGAGGCTTCGGCGCCATCCAGCGGCAGGTAGTGGTAACGGCCATGGAGCCATTCGGGCAGCTGGTCGGCATAGTGCGGGCTGCCCGGATGGCCCGACTGGCTCTGCGAATCGACTGCCCATAGCCCCGGCGGCGATGTGCTCAGGTCCGCGATCAGTCGATAGTTCGCGCCTGCATTCGCCTCGAAGCGCCGACCCAGGCCGGTATTGCAGACCGTGATGCCGTCGCCTGGAACCGGCACGCCCCCGTGGTCCAGCAACTGCCCGAGGTCGCCGCGACCGCTCAGCACGTGCCGCAGCGGAACGACGTGCAAGCGGCCCCATGTCCACTGGTTCAGGTCCGGGCCGAGCTGCGGAGTAAGCCAGTCGAGCGCTGCAATCATGGCTTCGTGAATCGACCGTTCGCGGACGCCATCGGAGAACCAGCCGCAGCGATCGTCCTCCAGCAGTGCGGCGGCCAAACCTGCCGCTCCACCGGCCAAAAGCGCCGCGGTGTCGGCGTCGAAGCGGTGCAGGGCCACCGCACGCGTCCAGTGCAGGAAGAACACATCGAACAGCGTTGCCCCGACGCGATCGGGCTCCATCCGACCGTCCCAGGAGGCAAGGTGCGTCGTCGCCTTCTGCACACGGGAATCGGCACACTTGCCCAGGATTGGCAGCAGGTGCGGCAAACAATGGACCGCCCGCAGCGACAGGCTGTCGTAATGCATGGCGATGCAGTCGTTGAAATTGACCTTCGGCGTCTCCTCGATCATCTGGCGGATGCGCAGTGCGCGCAGGCAATCGGCCCAGGTGCCGGACAGCGGATACGGAAAGTCCTCCGGCGCCGGTCGGTTGTTGGCGGTGGCGATCCAGCCGCGTTCCGGATCGGCCCAGCGCGGCATCCCCTCGAAGGGAATCAAGCCCTGCCACTGGTGCTGGGGGTCCCAGCCGGGACGATAGCCGCGCTGCCAGACGTTGCGGATGGGAATGCGGCCCACCGATTGATAGCCGATGGCGCCATCCACGTCGCCAAAGACCAGCGAGAACGCCGGCACGTGCCAGGCCCGCGTCGCCTCGCGGAACTCCGCGGCGGAACGAGCGCGGTCCATGGCCAGCAGTGCGGTCAGCCAGCCGCCCTGGTGAGCACCCAGCCATTTCAGCGCGACCGGGGCACCGCCACGCGCCACGGGCGGTAGCACGTCGTTGACGATCGGGCCGTTGCGGGAGAAGCGAATCGTTCGGCGTTCCGGCTCCGCCCCGCGGACGGGAACGATTTCTTCCAGCGTCCGTGCGGGCTCCCAGCAGTCGTTGTGCAGGAAGCAATCAGGATGGGCCGTGTCGGTTTTCTCCTCGTAGAGATCGCGCTGGGAGCAGATGTTGTTGGTGCAGCCCCAGGCGACGCGCTCGGTGCGGCCGAACATTACCGCGGGAATGCCGACGTAACTCATACCCGCGACCTGGAACGAGCCGCCGTTCAGATGCACCTCGTACCAGCAAGAAACCGCGTCAAACCAGATGTGCGGATCGCTGGCGACCAGCGGCTTGCCGGTCGCCGTGCGCCGCCCGTCCAGGACCCAGTTGTTGCTGCCGTGCGTCCCCTGGGGATCGCCGGCCGCGGCGCCTACGGGCTGCGCGCCGCCGCGCTCAGTCGTGTACGAGCCCGGCGGCAAAATACTCTCGTCGTCGCGTTCGACGGTGAGGAAGGCGCGGAAGAGCGGGCCGTCGCCGAGGGCGCGTCGCGCCAGTTCCGGCATCACAATCACCGGAAAGCGGCCGGTCAGGTACCAGCGAAATTCGCCTTCGATGGCCAGGCAATCGATCGGCGACCACGGCTCCGGACGGTAGTCCAGCAGGTCGAACTCGATCGGCAGCCGATCGCGGGTCTCATCCATGAGGGCGTTGACACCGTCGGAAAAGGCCTTGAGAAGTGTCTGTGTCTCCTCGGCGAGCTTGCCCCACTCGGCTTCGGCGATGCGTCGAATGCCGACGGTGCGTGCGAGGACATCCAACTCCAAGATGCTGCGAAAACCCACGGTGCGACCCAACACATCCAGCTCCGTGCCGTCCGCACCCAGTACCGCGGCCAGACGCCCCGCGCCGCGGCGACGCAGGAAATCGAGCTGAAAGAGCCGGTCCTGGGCCATCGCGTAGCCGAAACCAAAGAAAAGGTCGCGGTCGCTTTCGGCACGGACGTGCGGAATACCCCATCGGTCGCGCTCGATGCACACGGCACGCTGCACCATCGCCCGCCGCGTGCCATCTCCTGCCGGAACACGGGATTCGACCTGGGCCTTCCACCAGGCGTCAAATTGGGCGCGGGAGAGGCCCGCGGCGGTACACAGCGTGTCGATCGTTTCACCACTGCCCAGGCGACGCAGCATTTCCTGATCGGTCGGTTTCATGCAGAGGACTCGTGAGTGAGATGGCTCCGGGCGCTGTTGTACCGCCGGTTTTGCGTGCTCGCCAATGACTTTTCCGGGTCAAATGCGTGGGGCCGGCTGGAAGCCGGCCAGACAGATCGGCTGGAAGCGGGCCCCACAAATGAAGCCGGCGCGATGTAGCCGGACGGCCTCGACGCGCATTCAATAGGATACAGGCCGCCTGGATGCCTCGCCTCTGCCCCGGAGATCCTCGTGCTCCCTGCCCGACTCCGTCTCGCCAGCCTGTGGCTGTCGCAAGTGGCCCGCGTGCTGGCCGACAACTGCCTGCGCATGTTTGTCGTCCTGCTCGTCGCGCGCGCGGGAGTCGTGGAGAGCCGGGCTGCGTGGTTCCAGGTCACGCCGTTCTTCATCCTGCCGTTCCTGCTGTTTGCTCCCCTTCATGGTGCGTTGAGCAATAGCTTGCCGAAACGTGCGGTGCTGGTCGGGAGCAGCGGTTTTGCCCTGATTGTCAGCATTTTGCTGGGCCTTGCGCTCGGCAATGAAAGCGCGGGAAGCTGGTGTGTCGGTCTCGCGCTCCTGATGGTCGGCGGCGCGTTGTATAGCGCCACCCGCTACGCCCTGTTGCCCGCGGCTGCACAGGAAACGGACGTTCCGCTGTCGCGCGTCAATGGCTGGATCGAAATGGGTGGCGCGGCCGCGGTGGTGCTCGGCTTGCTGCTGGGCGTCTGGCTCGACTCGCCGCAACCGGGCTTTCCGCCCGCGGTCATGGCCGCCGTCGGCCTCAATGCGCTCGGCCTGCTCGCAGCCGTGCCTGTATATTTCAAAACCGACGTTTGGCGTCCCGAAGCGCTGGCCCCGGCGCTGGGCGGCTTCTTCCGCGATGGGCGACGCATCCTGCGGAGCAAGGAAACGCGGGGCAGCATGCTGGCACTGGCTGGTTTCCTTTCGCTGGTGGTCGTCGGTACGGGAGCGGTGCTCGGGCACACCGGCGTTCTCCAGGCCGACGGCAATCGGGCGTTGCTGGCGGATGCCCTGGTTCTGGCTGGCGCGGGCGCAGCGCTTGGGTCGCTCGTCGCCAGCTTCCAGGGGCATCCGCGACGTGTGCTCGGCCTGGTGCCACTCGGCGCTACCGGCATGCTGGCAGCCCTCGCATGGGCGGCGGCGTTTGGCGACCTGCTCGGGCCCAGTGCAGTCCTGGGATTCATGGGCGGGATGGTCAATGTGCCGTTGCGGTCCACATACCAGGCCGCGGTGCCGGCCGACGCGCGCGGCAACGGCATGGCGGTCGCCAATTTCTTCTATTACGGGCTGTTGAGTCTCCTGTCGCTGGCGTTTTTCGGCCTGGCGTCCTTTGCCAACCTCGATTCCGTCGCACAACTCGGACTGCTCGCCCTCCTCGCCGCGGGTGGCGCTGCGCTGACCTGGCGCGTGTTGTTTCGCCAGTGCTTCGAGCAGATCCTGGAGCTGGTCCTGTGGCCGATGTACCGTATCCGCGGCCACGGTCCGGCGTCCAAGCGGATACCGCGTCACGGTCCCTTGCTGGTCATTGCCAATCACACCGCCTGGTTCGATCCCGCCTGGCTGGGCAAGGTTTTCCCCCACGCCCTTCATCCCATGATGACCAGCGATTTCTACGATCTGCCGGTGATGCGCTGGATCATGCGTCACGTCGTCCAGGCGATCCGCGTGCAGGCATCCGCCTTCCGGCGCGAGGCCCCGGAACTGCGAGAGGCGATCGCTTGGCTCAATCAGGGCGAGGTAGTGGCGTTGTTCCCGGAGGGTCGGCTGCGACGCGCGGCGGAGCCCTCGGTGTGGAACTTCGGGCAAGGCGTCTGGCACATTCTGCGCGAGCGGCCCGACACGCCGGTGGTCGTCTGCTGGATCGAAGGCGGGTTCGGGAGCTACACCTCGTACTTCAAGGGCAGGCCGACCGTCAACAAACGGCCCGACTGGTGGCGCCGCATCGACGTCGCCGTCAGCGACCCGCAGGTGCTTCCGCTGGAGGTACTGGCCGATCAGCGCGCCACCCGCGTGTTCCTGATGCGCGCCTGCCTGTCGGCACGCGGCATCCTGGGGCTGGAAGTGCCGAAGCTTCCGGAACTGGCGGACGAGGAGAAGGAGAAAGGCACAAATGCCTAATTTTACTACGCTACGTTGCAGTTCAAGCGGCCGCGGAATGACGAATGCCGAAGCCCGAATGACGAAGCAATGACCAAACCCCAATGACCGAGGGGCCAGGCGCCGAAGACAACCGTTGGAGCTTCGTCATTGGTGATTGATTCGTCATTCGGATTTCGTCATTCGTCATTGCTCCCAACGCGGGGGGAGCGAAGTAGCGTTGTAGAACTAATTCCTTAGGCATTCGTCCTTCGTCATTACTCCTCAAGACTGAATTGCAAATCGGCGCTGTAGTCGTAATGTGCCGGAGAATCGCGCATGGCGGTGGTGCTTCACATGCGGCCTCAGGACCCGCCCGTGTCCTGGGCGGAATTCTGCGCGACGCGCGAACCGTTCGCCATTGCGGTGGACGGCTACGTCTGTGCCGGTCCGCGCTTCGATCCCACCGGCCCGCGGTTGAATCTCAACCATCACGAAGAAGTTGATCGCATGGCGACGCGCGCCAGCTGTGCCCAGGTGCTGATGGCGTTGCGGCAAGGCCTGGCTGCCTGCTTTCGCGATGAGAGCGGATTTCACGCCGAAGTTTACGCCAACGACTGCGATGAAGACGTTTGCCTGTCCTGGTTCCTGCTCAAGCACGGCAGCCTGGCGCAGCATTCAATCAATCCTGCACTGAATCGGCTTGTCGCCATGGAAGACACGCTCGATGCCACGGCCGGCGCCTATCCCTTTCCTTCGGATATGCCGATGCTCCAGGAAATGGCGTGGGTGTTCGAGCCGTACCGCACCTTCCGGCTCAGCGGCGAGCTGGACCGCCGGCAAACCAGCGCCTTTGTTGGGGTGGTCGAGGCGATCGAGGGCCGGGTGCTGGAGCACATCAGTGGCAAGGGGGGACAGCTTGCGCTGGACACGCGCTATCGGCGCATTGGCGGCGGGCCGACGTGGGCCATGATCCAAGAGGTCGGCGCTCAGGCGAAGACCGGCGCCTTTGCCGATGGTGTGCGCTGCTATGTCACGGTGCGTCCCCGGCCCGACGGGAACTGGACGTATACCGTCGGCAAGATGTCGCTGTTCTACACCTTTGACGTGCCAGGCGTCATCCGGGCACTGAATGATGCTGAAGGCACAAGCGCGGATTCCTGGGGCGGCGCCAACACGATTGGCGGCAGCCCGCGCATTGCCGGCAGCCGACTGCCGCCAGCCGAAGTGGAGCGAATTGTCAATCAAGTCGTGGCACGAGGCGCACGACAGGAATCGTGATCGGCCAGCGGGATTGGTGGCGCGCTAGAATGCGCCGGGAATGGGTTCGATCTCGGCCAGGCGCGACACGGCCGAGACGCTGGGCACCAGCCGCAGCTGGCCGACGTCGAAGACGGTGTGCAGGATGGTCGAGATCAAGTGTTTCGGCGTCAGGTTGTCTCCCTGCGGTTCGCCGCCGTCCTTGGTGGACTGGCCGATCACCTTGCCGCGACCGATGCCGCCGCCATAGAGCAGCAAGGGAGCGAGCTTGGCCCAGTGGTCGCGACCGCCGGTCTTATTCAGGCGCGGCGTACGGCCCATTTCGCCGCAGCAGACCAGCAGGATCTTGTCCTGCAGCCCACGGGCTTCGATGTCTTGGATGAACGCGGCCACGGCATGATCGAAGGGCTTGCCGACCGCCTCCATGCCGTCCACCATGTTCAGGTTGTTGCCGTCGGCGTGCATGTCCCAGACGCCTTCGTAGTCGGCGTGGATGGTGACGAAGCCGCAGCCGGCTTCGCACAGCCGACGGGCCATCAGCAGCAACTTGCCGATCGACTTGGCCTGCCCGGTGTAGTAGCCGTTCTTGCCGCGCGTCGCCTTGCTCCAGCCGTCCGGACGGGCATAGCCCCGGGTGTCGTACCGGGCGATGACGGCAGCATCTTCCTTCGACAGGTCCAATGCATCGGCGACCTTGGCGCCAAGGAGCAACTCGTACGCCTGGCCCTGGATCTCGTCGGCGCTGCGCATGGTCTCCATCTGCTCGACCTGGCCTTTCAGCTGGTCGAAAGCGGACAGGAGGCGCTTGCGGTCTTCGAAGCGGTCGCGCGGCAAGTTCAGCCGCATGTTTTTCTGGAGCTGGCCGCCGCCGCCCGGGATGAACGGAGCGCACATCTGCCCGAGCGACCCCGTCGCGGAGATGTCGCCGCGAGCGCCGCCCTTGGCCACGTCATTGCATACCGATTGCGGAAACAGCACGGCATTTGTCGGCATCCCGCTGCCGGACCGCGTGGCGCCGACGACGCGGGAGTAAAGTCCGCCCAGATTGGCGCCAAGCGTGTCGGCGCTGACGATCGGTTCCAGGTTATGCCCGGCGTTATTGGTCTGGAACGAGCGAACGACGGTGAACTTGTGCGCTAGCTTGGCCAGCTGAGACATCGCGTCGCCGAAGTAGACGCCCGGCAGCGACGTCTTGACCGTCCCGGTGACGGTGCGGATACCGTCGGGCGCGTCGGGCTTGGGGTCGAAGGTTTCGAACTGGCTCGGTCCACCCTGCTGGAACAGGAAAATTACCGACTTGCCGGTGACGTGGCTCGGCGGCTCGTTGGCCGCCCCGGCACGCCCCGAAAGCAGCGATGACAGCGTAAGACCGCCAAGACCCAGAGAGCCAATGGTCAGGAAATCGCGGCGGCTGAGCCCGGATTTTCCGTCGGAGATGGTCAACATGGCGTGTCCTTTCGCGAACCGGCCGGTGGGTAGGGGGCGGAGCTGATACGTTTCGAGGCAGTGCTGCGAAGGGGGGCTCCGCAGTGGGTAGGACCGGTTGATTAGACGCGGAGCGGCGGTTGGCGTCAAGCAGGAACTTGGGAGACGCGAACCGTTTTTTCGGGACCCGGACTTAAGCGGCGGGACTCAGCTTGCTTTCTCGATTCTCGAACTCCTCGCGCGGCCTGAGATTTGCTGCATTTATTCATCTCATGACCACTCAAGCGGCTGAGGCAACGACCGATTAGCACTACAGCGCTGGTTTGAAAGCACGATTCACCGGAACCGTCTGTAGCCGCAGGCTTTAGCCCAATACCGTTCAATTAGGAGCAAATGTTCACTCGATTCTGGTCATGGCGCGGACGTAAGTCCTTATTTCATGGCCGGCAGTTACTGAACACTTGCTCCTAATTGAACGGTATTGGGCTGAAGCCTGCGGCTACAGACGTTGCGCAGATCGTTCCGCTAAACATTGCGCTGTAGTGTTAGCTCGCGCCGGGCTGGCGAACGTGACGGTTGACGCGTGAAAGGAGAACCACATGACTGCTGCACTGCTGATCGTGACCCTGGCAACGGCGGCGGAACCACCACTCGAGGCCGCCCAGCTCAGCCGAGTGGAACGCGTGACGATGCAGCTCATCCATGAACTCGATTACTTGCAGAAAGATATTGCCGCTGACGTGACCGAGAAAAAGGAACGTGAGTTGTTCCGAAAATCGGAAGGCGTCATCCTGATGGCGGACAAGTTCGCTTTGGCACTGACTCCCGATACATCGCGGGCAGCGCTGGCCAAGCAGTTCGATGCGCTCGACGAGCAGCTTCAGCAACTCTTGAAGGCGGTCGGCGAACTGGGGCCGACTCAGCGCGCGGTCCAGCGTAGCGCGGGGCGCGTCCGTGCGCTGCAAGATGAGCTGCATTATGCACTGTTTGTGGGCGACCGCTCCGCGGAACGGACGGAAACCGTGATTCGGCGCCAGGTCGCGGTGCTGCTTGGCGCAGCGCAAGAGCTGGAGCGATCCGCGGCCTTTGCACTCGCGAATCGCCCAAGTCGTGGGACCCTGGAGGCAGACCTGAAGAAGTTCACTGGCTTGGTCCAGCGGTTGCAGACCAGCGTTTCGAGCGGCTCGGACAAGCAACAGTTGCAGCGCGATTTCGCAGCCGTGAATGGCGCATGGGAGGCCATTGTGCGCCAGCTACAGGACCTGCCGCCCGCGGAGAATGTCTACCTGCTGCGTGGTGCGGGCAAGGTTGACCAGTGTCACGAACACCTTTATCGCCTGTTGAACGTCGAGGGAAAGCGCAAGGGGCTGATCCTGCGAACGTAGCACCATCCGCGGACCAGCCGGTCCTGGTCCTTGTACAATCGTGGCCACGAAGGACAGTAAGCCGTAGACCAGACTTGGAAACTGTCTGCAAGTTGCGGCAGCCATGTCCCTTCCGGAGCTTCGGGCGACGCACCATCGCCGCTCGTGACGTATCACCACAATCATCGTTTGTGACAATCCAACCGGTGGGGCCGACGCTGGCGGCCCCACCGCTTTCGTTGCGCAGATAGGCGGCCATTGGGGGAAATGAAGAAGCTTGCGATGAACTCCCCATCCGTCTCTCCCCAAGCCGGCCGTATGGCACAGACGGCGCCGGCCGATATGCCACGGCCGTGTCGCCGGTTTGCCTGGCGGCCTCGGAGATTCTCACCATCCTGGGACAATTCCTGGATAAGGAGACTCCGGTGAGCGGCGTCTGGGTGCCGCTCGGCTATCCCGCGCCGGGTTCGGAGGTCGTGTTGGTGGACGAGGCCGGGCAAGAGGTGGGTGCCGATGAAGTCGGTGAGATCGTGGTCCGCAGCCCATACCTGGCCCTGGAATACTGGCGCGATCCGGAACTGACGCGAAGGACGTTCCGGCCCGATGCCGGCCAGGAAGGGGGGCGCGCTTACCACATGGGCGACCTTGGCCTGTTGCGGCCGGATGGCTGCGTCGAATACCGCGGACGCAAGGATTTCCAGGTAAAAGTGCGGGGCCAGCGGGTCGCGGTGGCTGAAGTGGAGTCCGCCCTGCTCGACATTGATGGGGTGAAGCAAGCCGTCGTCGCAGGACGGGAAGACGGCACCGGCGACCGGCGACTGGTTGCTTATGTGGTCCCGGCAAGCTCTGGCGCCCCATCGGTCGCCACCTTGCGGAAGACATTGCGAGAGCAATTGCCCGGTTACATGGTGCCGTCGGCGTTTGTCTTGTTAGACGCCCTGCCGATGACGGCGACCAACAAGGTCGATCGCCAGGCACTCCCCGCTCCCGAAACCGCTCGCCCCGCGCTCGCCAATCCTTACGTGCCCCCCGAAGACCCGTTGGAACAGATGCTCACGGAAGCGTGGGAGGCTTGCCTGAACGTCAAGCCCGTCGGCATCCGCGACAATTTTTTCGAACTGGGCGGGGATTCGCTCCTGGCGGTCGACATGCTCGCAGGAGTCGAGCGACTGCTTGGCAGAAAGGTCTCGCCGGACGCCCTGCTGGGTTCCGCCTCGGTGCAACGACTGGCCGGCACGGTCCTTCGCGACGCTGGTCGAGGACCACGGTCACGATTGGTGGGGATCCAGGAGGGGCGTCCCCAGCGACGTTTGTTCTTCCTGCACGGCGACTACACCGGCGGCGGTTTGTATTGCCTTCCGCTGGCACGCCATCTCGGCGCGGACCAAGGGTTCTATGCGCTGCAGCCGCACGGCTTGATGGAGTCCTTGATTCCGCGAATGATCGAGGACATGGCCGCCGATCATCTCCATGCCCTGCGTGCCTTCCAGCCCGAAGGGCCGTATGACCTGGGCGGCCACTGCAATGGAGCGCTCATCGCCTTTGAAATGGCACAGCAGCTGCGACGCCAGGGACAGCGGGTGGATAATCTGCTGCTGATCGCTCCACCGCCCATGACTCACTTTCAGCCGCCCTACTTGATCTCCTACTTGCGCTTCGCACTGCCCAGCAAACCCACGGGCCGAATGCCTCCGCACGACCTGACGGAGGTGCCGCCGGAGCGATTTCGGCCCGCTCTCATCGAATGCTATGGGATGGCCCTGATGAGTTATTCCGTCCAACATTACGCGGGCCGGATCTGCGTAATTCAGCCCATGGAAGACCAACTCGTCAACCCCTGGGACGTGCTGCACCACAGGTTCGGGCTGGGATCCATGCCCAGCGAGGGCATGGGACCGTTGCCATGGCAGCAGGTGGCCGCCGACGTCGAGTTCCGGACGGTTCCGGGCAACCACATCACCGCCGTGACCCAGCACGTGGAGGCACTCGCTAGGAGTTTGCTTGGCTGCTTGCGCGGTTCAGTGGGCGAACCGCGCACACGGAATCCGTAGGGGAGCCAGGCCATGCAGCGGCTACGGGGCGCGGACGCCCGTTTCCTTTATAACGAGATGCCGACGCAGCCCATGCACACGATCAAGGTGCTGGTGCTGGACCCTTCGACGAGTCGTCACGGTTACACGTTCGAGCGGTTGCGCGACTATCTCGTGGAGCGAGTTGCCCGAGTGGAACCGCTGCGCCGGCGCCTGGTTCCGGTCCCGTTGTCCCTGTTCCATCCACTGTGGGCGAACGATGGCTTCGTCAATCCGCGCCGACAGATCCAGTGTCTGCAAGCCGCCGGGCCGGGCGGCCTCCGGGAATTGTGCGAAATCGTCTCGCGGGTGGCGAGCAGACCGCTCGACCGCACTCGTCCGCTCTGGGAAATCCTGGCGCTAACCGACCGCTCGCTGCTGAGTGCTTACGCGGGTTTCATGGAGGAGGAAGTCAAAACCTACCTCCAGGTCTGGCCCAAAGAGGGCGTGGTTGAATTGATGCAGCTTCTGAGCGAATTGACGGTCTTCATCCCCAGCCGCTGTTTGATCGGACTCGAGTTTCGCCGCCACCTCTCCCCCGACTTCGCACGTATCATTTATCGCGATCTGGCCGGCAGCCTCAATCCGCTCGCCATCTTGCTGCCCGGGCTGCCGCTGCCATCACTTCGGCGCCGCGATCGGGCGCGACGTGAAGTTGCCGCCTTCATCGCACAAATCGTCACCGACCGTCGGCGGCGCGGCGCCGTGGATAAGGACTTCCTCCACATCCTGATGACTGCACGGTACGCCGATGGCACCTCCCTGAGTGACGAACACATCACCAACAACTTGATCGCCCTGATTTTCAGCGGGCTGCACACGACCGCCGCACAAGGGGCTTGGACTGGCGTCGAACTGCTGCGCCACCCGGCCTATCTGCGTCGAGTCCTCCGCGAGCAGGACGAAATTCTGGGCAACGGCCGCGCGATCACCCTGGAAGCGGTTGATGCAATGGTCGTTCTGGAAAGGGCGGTCCGAGAGGCCGAACGGCTGCACCCGGTCCCGGTCCTGCTGCGAAAAGTCCTCCGTGATTTCCAGTACCGCGACTACACCGTGCCGGCAGGCTGGCTGGCGATCGCTTCACCGGGGGCCTCGCACTTGCTGCCCGAGCTCTTTACCGACCCGCACCGCTACGACCCGGATCGGTTCGCTCCCGAGCGGGCCGAGCAGCGGCGGGCACGCTTTTCCATCATCAGCTTCGGCGGCGGCAAACACGTTTGCACCGGCATGACCTTCGCCTACCTGGAGATCAAGGTCATCTGGAGTGTGCTGCTTCGCGAGTTCGAGTTGCGGTTGCTGGACGCCCGTGTCCGGCCCAGCCAGTCGTCCTTTTGGATCGCACCCCGCTCGCCCTGTCGAGTTGCCTTTCGGCGGCGCAAACGCGCAGGCTGAAGCGGAACCGGGAGCATCTCATTTCCGCCGGATCTGCCAGTTCAAGGGGGACAAAAAAAGAGAGGCGTGGGTCATCGCCACGCCTCTTCTCTCTATGGGGAACGGCCGAAGGGACGGCCGGCTTAGGGGGTTTCCATGTTGTCAGTGGTCTCGTCAGCCTCCCCTTCGGACTCGGACGGTATGCGGTAGTTTCCACCCAGCCATCGACCCAGGTCGATGAGCCGGCAGCGCGGGCTGCACATGGGGAACTGCGGCCACTCGTCGATTGTCTGGCCCTGCATCTTTCGGCCGCAGACCGGGCAGGTTACGTTTATCATCGGTCGCTCAGCTTCCCGACTTGGGACTTTTTGCCCCGCCTTGGGCCGGCGCGCTGCTCGTTCCACTGCTGCCGGTGTCGCTTGTGCCGGTCGTGGCGGGTTTTTCGGACGCCGCCTTGGCCCCTTGCTGGTCCGCCTGGGCCGCCGACTTGTACGATTCGCTGCGGTAGTCGGTCTGGTAAAAGCCGGAACCCTTGAAGATGACGCCCGCGCCGGTGCCGAACAGGCGCCGTAACTTCGCCTTCTTGCACTTGGGGCACTTCTTGAGCGGTTCTTCAGTCATGGTTTGCAATTCTTCGAAACGGTGCGAACAGGCGTCGCACTCGTACTCATAGGTCGGCATTGGCTCTTTCCCCCTGCGATCGTTGAATCGCTCAAGTCGGTAGCCGCAGGCTTTAGCCCGCGGAGTGAATCGGTCACCGCCAGGACGCCGTTCCGCAGGCTGAAGCCTGCGGCTACAGACGCGCATCCGCTTTTCCGAATGGACGCTTACTGCAGCGGTGCCGCCACGATGACCGACGCCGGCCGCAGCACGCGGTCGTGAAGCATGAACCCCTGCTGGAGCACCTGCAGGACTGTGTTGGGCGCCTGGTCGGCGCTGGGCTGCTGCATGACGGCCTGGTGGCGGTTCGGGTCGAAGGGCTGCCCCTCCGCGTCGATGCGCGTGATGCCATGCCGGCGCAGGGCATCGAGCAACTGCGACTGCACCATCGCGACGCCCTGGACCAGGGCCCCGTTATCACCGGCCTGACGCGCGGCTGCGGTGGCGCGATCGAGGTTGTCCATCGCCGGCAGGAGGTCGAGGACTATCGGGCCATCCCAATACCGGCGCTCCTGCTCCGTGTCGCGGCGAACGCGCTTCTGATAGTTTTCGAAATCGGCCTGCGTGCGCAGGGCCAGGGCGCGAAACTGCTCCCGGTCCTTCTCGGCTGCGTCCAGACGTGTGCGGAGCGTATCCAGGTCTTCGAGTACGGCGTTGGTCTCGCCGGTGGGATGTTCGGAATTGTTCATGACGGTGTGCCTCTCCAGTGATTCACCACCAAGGCACAAAGAACACCAAGGAAGCCAAACTTAAGACAATTGAATCGGACATAGAAACGCTGGCCGCAATGTCGTGCCAATTGCTTTTCTTTCTTTGTGTCTTTGTGGTGAGTGCTTACTTTGCTTCCTTTGCGTCTTCCGCGGGCGTTTCCGGCGTGAAGAATTCTTTCAGCTTTTCAAGGAAGCTCTTGCGCTGGGGCGAAACGTGCTTCTTTTCCAGTTCCGCCAGCTCGCGGAATAGTTCCTCTTGGCGTTTGGTGAGCTGCCGCGGCGTCTCGACGATGAGCTGAACCAGCAGATCGCCGCCGCGGCCGCCGCGCAGGTTGGGCATGCCCTTTTGCGGTACCCGCAACACATCGCCGCTCTGGGCGCCGCGTTTCAACTCGTGCGTGATCCGGCCTTCCAGCGTTGGGATGTCGATCTCGGCGCCGATGGCTGCCTGGCTGAACGTGATCGGCACCTGGCAGACCAGCGTCGTGCCTTCGCGCTTGAAGAACGTGTGTTCTCGAACGCGGATCAAGCAGTACAGGTCGCCGCGCGGTCCACCGCGGTCGCCGGGCTCGCCTTCGCCGCTGAGGCGGATGCGGTTGCCGGTGTCGATCCCAGCCGGAATGGCAACGTCGATCGTCCGGCGCTGCACGACTCGTCCACGGCCCTGACAGCCCGGGCACGCATCGGTAATGATGTCGCCTCGGCCGCCGCAGGCCCGGCAGGTGGTCTGCACGCGGAAGAAGCCCTGGCTCATCAGGACCGCGCCGTGGCCGTCGCAACGCTTGCACTTGGCGGGGCGAGTGCCGCGCTTGGCACCGCTGCCGGAGCAATCGCCGCAGGTCTCCTCGCGCGGGATGTTGATGTTCTTGGTCGTGCCGCGGGCTGCTTCGAGGAGATCGATCTCGATCGTGTATTCCAGGTCGCGACCGCCGTGCGGGCCATTACGGCCGCGCTGACCGAACAGGTCGCCGAAGAGATCGCCGAACAGATCGAAGACGGACTGGGCGTCGTTGAAATGGGGGACATTCATCCCCTGCAAGCCGGCATGGCCGTAGCGATCGTAGCGCTGGCGCTTCTCGCTGTCGCGCAGCACTTCGTACGCTTCGGCCGCTTCCTTGAACTTCTCGTCCGCCTCCGCATCGCCGCCGTTGCGGTCCGGATGGTACTGCATCGCCAGCTTGCGGTAGGCCTTCTTGATCTCGTCGTCGTCGGCTTCCTTGGCGACGCCGAGGACTTCATAGTAGTCGCGTTTGCCGCTGGCCATTACGCCCCCGTTCCTCCATGACAAGGTGACAAGGTGGCCCGGTGACAAGGTGACCGAATACCCGAGGGTCACCTTGTCACCTTGTCACCTTGTCACCTTGTCATGCGATCAGCGGATGGCGCCCTGAACCTTGTTCTTGGGCTCATCCTCGTCAATGCGGGTGACCATCACCTCCGTCGTGAGCATGAGTCCGGCAATGCTTGCCGCGTTTTGCAGCGCCGACCGCGTCACCTTGGTCGGATCGACAATGCCGGCCTTGAACATGTCCACGTACTCGCGCGTATTGGCATTATACCCGATCGACGTCGACTTCTGCTGGCGAACTTCGTCCGCGATGACCGCGCCGTCGACGCCGGTATTGGCGGCAATCGTGCGGATCGGCTTCTCGAGGGCGCGGGCCACGATTTCGCAGCCGAGCTTCTCGTCCTCGCTCAGCCGCTTGGCTGCGTCCGAGGCCGCCTGCTGGCAGCGGACCAGGGCCACGCCGCCGCCGGGCACGATGCCTTCGGCCACGGCTGCACGGGTGGCGTGCAACGCGTCTTCCACGCGGCCCTTCTTCTGCTTCATGTCGGCTTCCGTGGCAGCGCCCACCCGGATGATCGCCACGCCGCCGGTCAGCTTGGCCAGACGCTCGCTGAACTTTTCCTTGTCGTACTCGCTCTCCGTCTGGTCCATCTGAGCGCGGATCTGCTGGATGCGCTTCTCGATTTCCTTCTTTTCGCCGTGGCCGCTGATGATCGTCGTGCTTTCCTTCTCGACGCGGACAACCTTCGCCCGGCCGAGCTGGTTCAGCTCGACGTTTTCCAGCTTGATGCCGAGGTCTTCCGAGAAGAAGGTGCCGCCGGTCACGGTCGCGATGTCGCCCATCATGGCCTTGCGGCGATCGCCGAAGCCCGGTGCGTTGACAGCGCAGACGTTCAGGATGCCGCGGAGCTTGTTGACGACCAGCATCGCCAGCGCCTCGCTCTCGATGCCGTCGCAGACGATGAGGAGCGGCTTGGCCGACTGGCTGATCTTCTCGAGCAACGGCAGCAGGTCGCGGACGTTGGAAAGCTTCTTTTCGTAGAGGAGGAGGTAGACGTCCTCCATCTCGCACTTCATGTCCTGCGGGTTCGTGACGAAGTACGGCGACAGGTAGCCCTTGTCGAACTGCATGCCTTCGACGAACTCGAGGATCGTGTCGGAAGTCTTGCCTTCCTCGACGGTGATGACGCCGTCCTTGCCGACGCGCTCGAAGGCGTCGGCCATGAGCTTGCCGATGGTCGGGTCGTTGTTGGCGCTGATGCTGGCGACCTGCTCCATCTCTTCCTTCTTGGTCAGCCGCTTCGACATGGTGTCGAGGTGCTTGACGACCGCTTCAACGGCCTTGTCGATGCCGCGCTTGACGGCCATCGGGTTGGCGCCGGCGGTGATGTTGCGGAGGCCTTCGCTGTAGACGGCCAGCGCCAGGATGGTCGCGGTGGTGGTGCCGTCGCCGGCAACGTCGCTGGTCTTCTGCGCGACGGCGTTGACGAGCTTGGCGCCCATGTTCTCAAAGGGATCGGGCAGGTCGATTTCCTTGCTGACGGTGACGCCGTCCTTGGTGACCGACGGGCCGCCAAAGACCTTTTCGATGATGACGTTGCGGCCGGTGGGCCCCAGCGTGATGCCGACGGCATGAGCCAGCTTGTCGGCGCCCGCCAGGAGCTTCTTGCGGGCTTCGTCGGTATAGAGGAGTTGCTTTGCCATCGTCCGGTATTCTCCAAATGAATGTCTAATGACTAATGTCTAATGACTAAGGAATGCCCAATTCCCAATGACCTTAAACGACCGCGAAGTGCGCTGGGCATTCGTCATTGGTCATTCCTTAGTCATTAGGCCTTAGGAATTAGTCATTTACTTGACGACCTTCGCCAGAATGTCGCTCTCGCGCATGATTTGCAGTTCCTTGCCGTTGACCTCGATGGTGTTGCCGGCGTAGCGGCCAAACAGCACCTCGTCGCCGACGGAGACGGCCAGCTTGCTGCGGTCGCCGCTGTCGCGAAGCTTGCCGGGGCCGACCGCGAGGACGCGGCCGCGCTGCGGCTTCTGCTTGGCGGTGTCGGGCAGCAGGATGCCGCCCGCCGTCTTTTCCTCTGCCTCCAGGCCTTCGACAACCACGCGATCGTCGAGCGGACGCACCTTCAGGTGAACTTCTTTTTCCTTGGCCATGATGAAAGTCCTGTTCAAAAAAGTGAGTCCGGCGAGCCGAGGAGCGTAAGCTCCCCGATTCTTCGTCGAGTTATCCGGGAGCGTACGCTCCTCGGCTCGCCCGGAGCAGTTACATATCCATTCCCATGCCGCCCATGCCGCCCATGCCGCCCATGCCGCCCATTCCTCCCATGCCGCCCATCCCTCCCATGCCGCCGCCACCGTGATGATCGTCGTGGTGGTCGTCCTTGTCCTTGCTCGGGATGTCGGCAATGAGCGATTCGGTCGTCAGCAGCAAGCACGCGACGCTGGCGCCGTTCTGGAGAGCGCTACGCGTCACCTTGACCGGATCGACAACGCCCGCCTTGCGCAGGTCTTCGTACTCGCCCTTGTCGGCGTTGTAACCGAAGTTCTTTTCCTTGCTCTTGCTGATGCGGTGAGCGACGACGGTGCCGTCCATGCCCGCGTTCTCGGCGATCAGACGACAGGGCATTTCCAGGGCTCGCGAAAGCACCTGAACGCCATGGCCTTCGTCGCCTGGGAGCGTGAACTTCTCCAGCGCCTTGCGGCCCTGCAGCAGTGCGACGCCGCCGCCAGGAACGATACCCTCCGCCAGCGCCGCGCGGGTTGCGTGCAGCGCGTCTTCGTAGAGCGCCTTGCGTTCCTTCATCTCGGTCTCGGTCGCGGCGCCGACTTTCACCTGCGCCACGCCGCCCGCCAGCTTGGCCAGGCGTTCCTGGAGCTTCTCGCGGTCGTATTCGCTGTCGGTCTTCTCGACCTCGGCGCGAATCATGGTGACACGGCCTTCGACAGCCTTCTTGTCGCCCACGCCTTCGGTGATGGTCGTGTTCTCGGCGTCGATGCGGACCTTCTTGGCGCGGCCCATGTCGCTCAGCTTGACGTTCTCGAGCTGAATGCCAAGGTCCTTGAAGATGGCCTTGCCGCCCGTCAGTGCAGCGATGTCTTCCAGCTGGGCCTTGCGACGATCGCCGTAGCCCGGGGCCTTGACCGCACAGACCTGGAGGATGCCCTTGAGCTTGTTCAACACCAGCGTGGCGAGCGCTTCGCCTTCGATGTCTTCCGCGATAATGAGCAGAGGCTCTTTCTTCTTGGAGATGGTCTCGAGCAGGGGAATCAGGTTCTTCGCGGAGCTGATCTTTTCCTCGTAGATGAGGATGTACGGGTTATCCAGCTCGACGATGACCGATTCCTGGTTGGTGACGAAGTGCGGCGACAGGTAGCCGCGGTCGAACTGCATGCCCTGCACAACCACGACTTCGGTATCGGCGGTCTTGCCTTCTTCGATGGTGATGACGCCGTCGGCGCCGACCTTCTTCATCGCTTCGGCCAGCTTCTTGCCGATCTCGACGTTGTTGTTGGAGGCGATGGTCGCCACCTCGGTGATTTCCTTCTCGTCCTTGGCGTCGATCTTTTCCGCCAGCTTGGCGAGATCCTCGACGACGCGGTCGACGGCCTTCTGGATGCCGCGGGTCAGCGCCATCGGATCGGCGCCGGCGGAGACGGCCTTGAGGCCTTCGCGATAGATGAACTCGGCCAGGACCGTGGCGGTGGTGGTGCCGTCGCCGGCGACGTCGCTGGTCTTGCTGGCCGCTTCCTTGATCAGCTGCGCGCCCATGTTCTCGTAGGGGCAGGACAGCTCGATGTCCTCGGCCACGGTGACGCCGTCCTTGGTGACATTTGGGCTGCCCCAGCCCTTGTCGAGTACGGCATTACGGCCGCGCGGCCCGAGGGTGGCACGCACGGCGCGAGCGAGCTTGCTTGCACCTTCCAGCAGCTTCTGACGCGCTTCGTCGCTATAGGCCAGTTGTTTCGCCCCCATCCACGCATCTCCTTTCAACTCGGTTGGCTCGACTGTCCGCAAACCCGCGGGTGGCGTCCCACGGGGCGGAACAGAGAATCTCTCAGGAAGTTCGCACTCCCCTCTAGCAAGCGTTGTGCCGCGAAAATGCGATGATGTAAGTGGATATCCTGCATCAGTTTGCCGATTCCGATTTCAGCTGCGTCCTGACCGAATCTGTCATTGTGGCAGATGAATCCTGACAGCATGACCAAAATTGTCACACGGATTCCTTTGCGCCCAGCGTCTAGGGCATTAAGATGGCATGAAGTTCCGGTCCTTACCGGAATGGTCACGGGGCGACCGCGGCCATGCCGTCTGCCGGCGGAGTGATCGCCAGCCCACCATACTGCCATGCCGAGTCCGAACGCCCGCCTGCGTTTCGGACCCGTTGCGCCATCCAGCCCCGCATGCCTGCCGGTTGATTCCTTGCCGACGCGATCTCGTTTTGAGGAAATAGCGATGCCACGACGTTGCACCTGGTTCGGCGGCCTGCTCCTCGGCCTGGGACTGTTCCTGATCGCTCAGCGTGCCGACGCGCTCATCGACAACCCCGTGCCGATGGGCGAACTGCTCAAATTCACGCCCAATGTCTTCCTGGTCAAGGTCGAGAAGCTCAACCCCGGCGACGAAAAAGCGACGATGGTGCTGAAGGTCGAAGAGAACCTCAAGAAGAAGGACGCGGCACCGCCCTTCAAGGACATGAAGGTCGTGCTGGAAGGCACCAAGCAGTCGAAGGACAAGAAGGAGTTGCCGCAACTGCTGAAGCGTCTGCGCGAAGGCCAGCCCTTGATCGTCTTCGTCGATCAGAACAATGACAAGGTCTACAAGCAGCGTGCCCTCGTCTACACCAACGGCACCTGGTTCTTTCTGCTGGTGACCGATCCGGAGAAGGAGCCCTGGCAGTTCCAGAACCTGGAGCCGGTGCAGCATCGTTCTTTCAGCGGTCCAACCGACGCCTTGCAGAAGGTGATCGTCGACTGGGTCAAGACCGGCAAGGCGCCTGCGGTGGACAAGAACGCCAAGCCAGGCATCGGTCCCGAACTGAAGGACGACAAGAAGTCGGGCATGCGCCGCGGCAGTGGTCCGGTTTTCGCGGTAATTCCCACGGTCGCCATCGGTGGTCCGCTGGCCATCCTCGCGGTGCTGTTTCCGTCGCTGTTCGGCAGTCCCAAGGACATCTTCAGACGCTATTCCGCGCTCCTGACCGTCATCAGCATCAACAGTCTCGCATACATGCTGCACCTCGGCTTGCACACGTATTTCGCCCAGGAAATCCAGGGCAGCTGGTGGGCGAGCCAGCCCGCCCTGTGGGTGTTCATGGCCGTGGTCACGCTGGTTGGAACTTACTGGGCCTGGCGCCGCTACTGCACCGCCGTTAAGGCCGGCCAGGGCGATGGCCTGGTGCCCAGGCGCGGCGAATGGCTGATCTTTCAGATTCTGAGCTATGCTGGCCTCCTGGTCGCCGCCTATGCCCTGGGCACCGGTAAGTTCTTCGATACCCGCGAGCCGTGGCTGGAAATGGTCGCCATGTGGACGACGATCTGGGCCGGCACGCTGGGCATTCAGTACCTGCGTTCGACGGCACGCCGCAATCCCGGCACGCGACCGAATATCCCGCTCGAAGGCGTGATGCTGGGTGCACTGGCACTCGCCTGCATCCTCATGGTGACCGCGTTCTTCTCGCAGGGCAGTGCCGCGACCGTCACCGGACCGCCGCCTGACACAACGCCGCGCGACGACCAGCCGCCGACGCAGGCGAAGCTTGAGTGGGTGTTCAAGAGTGAAGACCCCGGTTCACTCGATTCGACTCCGTTGGTCGTTGGCGACAAGGTCTACGCCGCCGTGGCGCACCGGGCCGGCCTGCGCAACTATGGCCGGCTCTACTGCCTCGACCGCGCCACGTCCAAAGTGCTGTGGACCTTCGGCGAGAAGGAAGTGATGAAGCCGGTGTTCTCAACACCCTGTATCGCGGACGGCCGGCTCTACATCGGCGAAGGCTACCACCAGAACGACAACTGCCGGCTCTTCTGCATCAATCCCGACACAGGCGCCCTGATCTGGGATTTTCAGACTGGGAGCCACACCGAATCCAGTCCGTGCGTGGTCGGCGATCGCGTCTACTTCGGCGCCGGCGACGATGGCGTCTACTGCTTGGACGTCAAGGACGGCAAGGAACACTGGCACTACCAGGGGCTGCACGTGGACACCAATCCCGCAGTCGTCGACGGCCGGCTCTACGGCGGCAGCGGCTACGGCAAGTTCGTGATGTTCTGCCTGGACGCCAAGACCGGCAAGCGCATCTGGGAGGTGCCCAGCAAGCTGCCGGTGTTCGGTTCGCCTACCGTGCTGGGCAAGCAGGTGTTCTTCGGCAGCGGCACCGGCAACCTGGTGCAGCGCGACACCAACAATCCCGCCGGCGCACTCTCCTGCCTGAATGCCGAGACCGGTGCCGAGATGTGGATTTACCGTGACGTGAAGGACGCGGTCCACACCAAGCCCGCCGTCGATCGCCGCAACGTCTACTTCGGATCCACCGATGGACACATGTACTGCGTGAATCGCCGCGATGGCACGCTCCGCTGGAAGTTCAACACCGGCAGCCCCGTGGCCGCGGCACCGGCCCTGGTGACTTGCCCGACCTGTGGCGACAGCAACAGCATCTATGCCATCGGCAGCGAGGGGCACGTCTACTGTCTCGACCCCGACGACGGCAAGCAGTTCTGGATGTTCGACGTCGCGGCACAATCGAAGATGAAGCCGCAGCTCCTGTCGTCGCCACGCGTGGAGATTCGCCGCGACGGCAAGGACGAGTATCGACGCATCTACTTCGGCGCGGGCCTCGACAACCTCGACATCTGGACGCCGGCGCTGTACTGCCTGGAGGATTGCTATCGCTGGCCGGTGGCGAACGGAAAATGGTAAATGCCTGGCGAGCGGGGCCAGTCATGGCCCCGGTTAGACGAAGAACCGGGGCCATGACTGGCCCCGCTCGCCGAGCTCGCTCGCCTGGCAAGCCTCCCCGCTTTGCGGTATCCTTCCGCTGGACACTTTTTTCGCACCAGGGCCGGACACGAATGATCGCGACCAGCACGCAGCAGCGGTTCATCTATTTCTTCGGCGACGGCCAGGCCGACGGAAGCAGCGACCTCAAGCACCTGGTCGGCGGCAAGGGCGCCAGCCTCGCCGACATGACCAGAGCCCAGCTCAACGTGCCGCCAGGTTTCACCATCTCGGCCGAGTGCTGCGATCTCTACTACAAGTCCGACCGCACCTGGCCACAAGGCCTCGAAGACTACGTCCGCGCCGGCATGGAACGGCTGGAGCAGCTCGCTGGCCGGCCCTTCGGCCGCGGCGACAATCCGCTGCTCGTCGCCGTGCGCTCCGGGGCCGCGCAGTCGATGCCCGGCATGATGGACACGGTGCTCAATGTCGGACTCAATCCCGAATGCGTCGGCGGCATGGCCCAGCGCACCGGTAATCGGCTCGGCGCCTGGGAGGCGTATCGCCATTTCCTCATCATGTTCGGCAAGACCGTCGGCAACGTCGAGGAAACGGTCTTCACCGGCTTGATTGACTCGATGCTGAAGGAAACCGGTAAGAAGGCCGAGGCCGAGCTCGATGCCGGCCAGATGGAGACGCTCTGTCATCGCTTCCTGGCCGCCTACCGCCAGCATACTGGCCGCGACATGCCGACGGCACCGTGGGACATGCTCTGCCAGGCCATCAATGCGGTCTTCGGCTCCTGGAACAACGAACGCGCCATCACCTATCGCAAGCACCATCGCATCGATGGCTTGCTTGGCACCGCGGTCACCGTGCAGATGATGTGTCCTTCCGAAGTCTCCGGCGTCATGTTCACCGCAAATCCCGTGAGCCGCAAGGTGGACGACATCGTCATCCAGTCCTCCTTCGGCCTGGGCGAGGCGGTGGTGCTAGGCAAGGTGGACCCGGACACGTTCGTCATCGACAAGAAAACGCTGCGGATCAAGGAACGGACGATCGCCATCAAACGGCACATCGTGGCGACGCTGGCGCAGGACGGCCACGGCCAGACCGGAACACGCGACAGTTCCTCGCTGAACGACGTCCAGCTCAAGGAACTCGCCGAGCTGGGCCTGCGCGTGGAAGCCTATTACCAGCGCCCGTCCGACATCGAGTGGGCCTTGTCGCAAGGGCGCTTCTACCTGCTGCAGGCACGCGGGATCAAGGGCGTCGAGGACGGCAAGACGCCCGACAAGAAAGCGGACCCGGAGCAGGACCGGGTCAAGCAAGAGGAGATGGCCGCGCTGCGAGCGCTGGCGGAACCGGGCGGCACCGTGTGGGCGCGCTTCAACCTCGCCGAGATCTTGCCCGAACCGACGCCGATGACCTGGGCCATCGTCCGCCGCTTCATGTCGGGCCAGGGCGGCTTCGGCCTGATGTACCGCGACCTGGGTTTCGATCCCGATCCGGCGCTGGACGAGCAGGGCATCTACGACCTCGTCTGCGGTCGGCCCTATTGCAACCTGAGCCGCGAGCCGCGCATGCAGTTTCGCCAGATGCCGTTCGAGCACCGGTTCAGCGCGATCAAGGCGGCGCCGCAAAAAGCGCTCTATCCGCAGCCGCGCATCAATCCGCTGCGCGGCGGTTTCCTGTCCTTCGTCAAGTTCAGCGTATCGCTGCCCGTCGTCGTCTGGAAACTACTGCGCTCCGCCTCGTACATGCGATCCGAAAGCCAGACTTGCGCCAAGCGCCTGCGCGAGCAGATCATCCCGGCCTTCTCGGCCGAGATTGCGAAGGAAGCCGCGACCGATTTGAGCAAGCTCGAAACGCCGGCACTGCTGGAACGCCTGGAAACCTGGATTCGCCGCACGCTATTCGACTACGCACGCGAGGGCCTCAAGCCGACGGCGCTGGCCGCGGTGAGCATGGGCAACATCGAACGCGGCCTGACCAAGGCGATGCGTCCGGAAGCGCCTCCCGTCACTGCCACCGATGCCGAGATCGAACGCGACAAGGCGCTGGCCACCGCCAAGGTGCGCTCGGCGCTGGGCCAGCTCATCATGGGCGTGCGCCCGGACGAGGAAGCCGACCTGCCCAGCGCGGTCCATGACCTGACGGCCGGCCATCTCGGTCACGAGAAGTTCCTGGCCCAGTTCGGCCATCGCGGGCCGCAGGAGATGGAGCTGTCGCGGCCCCGCTGGGCGGAAGACTCCGCCGCACTCGACCAATTGACGCGCCAGGGGTCGTCGGGGCTGAGCCACGCCCGGGTGATGAGCAATCGCGAATCGACGTCCTTCCGCCAGCGCGTCGCCGCCGAGGTGCGCAAGGTGTTGTCCGAACGTCCGGCACTGGAAACGGAAGTCGGGCAGCTGCATACCTACCTGGCGCTGCGCGAAACCTCCAAGCACTACCTGATGAAGGGCTATGCGCTCATTCGCCGGATCCTGCTCGAGCTGGACCGCCGCTACAAGCTCGACGGCGGCATCTTCTTCTTGACGCCCGAGGAATTGCCGCGCCTGGCAAAGGGCGAAGATCTCTCGGCCCTGATTGCGCAACGGCGCCGACGCCGGGAACTGGCCCTGAGCCTGGAAGCGCCGCAAGTGCTCTTCAGCGATGACCTGGAAGCGATTGGCCGGCCGATGAAGATCACCGGCGCCGACACGCTGCAGGGAACGCCCCTCTCGGCCGGTGTCGCGGAAGGCCCAGCCCTGGTGCTGCACGAACCAACCGACGATGCGCCCCAGCAGCAGGGCTACATCCTCGTCTGCCCGACGACCGACCCGGCGTGGGTGCCGTTGTTCGTCCATGCCAAGGCACTGGTGATGGAGACGGGCGGCGTGCTGTCGCATGGGGCCATCGTGGCGCGCGAGTTCGATTTGCCCGCCGTCGCCGGCTTGCCCGATGTGCATCGCCGCATCAAGACAGGGCAGCGGCTGCGCGTCGACGGCAGCACGGGGACCGTGACCGTGTTGCCATAGGCAGCGTCGGACGTGGGGCCGGCTTCCAGCCGGTCAGATCGCCTTGGCCAGCTGGAAGCCGGCCCCACAGCGGACAGAGTTCGGAAAACCAAGTCCTTCCGGTCGGCTTATGGAAGGAACGAAGGCCAGCGCTTGGCGAGTCGTTTGCGAAGCTCCAGCACTTTCCTCTCCTGCTGAAGCATCTCGCGCTTGCTGTCGCGGGTCGCCTTGCCGCCCTGGACCGCTTCTTCCGCCAGCTCGGCGAGTTCGACCCCGTCGCGAAGGTACTCCAGGCAGCCCAGCCGGATGACGTTGGCGTTCTGTCCCTGGAATGGACCGGATTTCTCAACAGAAGCAATGGCATTTTGGAGCTGACTGCGGCTCTCCGCCAGTGCAGCGCGGACCTGCTTGACGGCGGCGGGGTCGCGAGGGTCCGCGGGCGGCAACATTGCCAGCGGCCGGGCCTGGTCCTGAAAGACCGTCAGCATCGCGTTCATCGGCTGGCTCACCTGCGCGCCATACGCATCGAGGAAGCCATCGGCTTCGACCCATTCGTGCATCGGACTCCATGCCGGGTTCGTATCCATCTGCGCCCGGACCGCACCAATCGCAATCACAGGCACCAAAGCGATGCCCAGCCCCGCCAGCCAGCGCAGCGAGGACGGGCCGAAGCGTTGATAGTGGACAAGCACGCCCAGGATGGCACCGGCGCCGCCGCCGCCAAAGTGTGCCGCAGCGCTAATTCCGGGTTGCGTGCTGATGTACACGTTGATCAAAAAGACGATGCCCAGATTCCGCAGCAGGCTGGACGCCAGCGCGCCGGGCAGGTACTGCCGGTTGAGCAGGATCCAGACTGCCATGGAGGCAATGATGCCCCATAGCGCGCCCGACGCGCCCGCGCCCCTCACCTTTGGCGTCATGTACACCATGGCGCAACTACCGACCACGCCCGCGAGGAGATAGATGAGCAAGTACCGCCAGCGGCCCCACATGTTTTCCAGCATCGGTCCCACGGCGTAGAGCGTGTACATGTTGACGGCGAGATGGATCCAGCCGAGATGCACGAAGCAGCACGCCAGCAGCCGCCACCACTGCCCGCGGGCAATGTCGAGTCCGCTGATTGCTCCCGTGGCCCGCTGGATTTCCCAGACGCGGTCGTCGTTGGGATTGTCCGCCCCGCCACTGAGGTACTGGCCGATCGGCACATGGTTCAGCTGGGCCAGGACCATGCCGCTGACGAAGACGAGGACATTGATCGCGAACAGCACGTAGCTGACCACGGCGACGCGCGGCTGAAGGAAAACGTCGCGGACTTCTTCGCCCCGGTCCCAGGGCGTTGCCGGCCCGACGTCGTGCGGTGTTTCTTCCAGGCGGCGCGGCGGCAAGCGGCCGCTCTTCAACTGCTCCAGGTCGCGACGGTTTTCGAGCAGCCGAGCGCCCTCCGGCGTCAGTACGTAGCCCTGGCCATGGTCCTTCACCCAGTCCGTCAGCTGGATCAGGCCGCCCATGCGCAGGCGGTTCAGCGGGTCGTCGAGGCTGTCGCGCGTCACGCCCTTGGCCTTCGCGTGATCGAACGGATACCACGGATCGGGCGCTGCCGCGGCACAACTGCGCAGCACTTCTTCCAGCGGGTGCATGGCGAGATCGGACATCGCTCCCTCGACGTTCGGGTGGCGGATGGCAATTCAAGCGTCATTATGGGTGCTCGCGCCCCACTTGTCATCGGCAAGCAGACGATGCAGGATGAACGAGGGACATCGATGAGCGTTGTCCGAGCGGTTGGAAAGCCCGCCAACGACTCTGCTGTTCCAGTTCGCGACTGCCAACTTGAAGCCAGGGTATTCGGTCAACCATGACGACGCTTACAACACTCGACGTGCATCCCGATGTGGCGACCGCCCTGCGCACAGGCCTGCCGGTCGTGGCGCTGGAATCGACATTGATTGCGCACGGCCTGCCCTGGCCGCTCAACCTGGAGACAGCACAACAAGCGGAGGCAGCGGTCCGCGCCGCCGGGGCCACGCCGGCGACCATTGCTGTCTGGAAAGGCGTGCCGACCATTGGCCTCAACGATTCGCAGCGGGAGGAACTGGCGCGAAGTCCCGATGTGCTCAAGGCCAGCCGTCGCGACCTGGCGGTGGCGGTTTCCCAACAGCGCACGGCAGCGACAACCGTGGCGGCAACGCTGATTCTTGCTCATCGAGCGGGCATCCGGCTCTTTGCCACCGGCGGTATCGGCGGCGCCCATCGTGGGGACACCGCGGACGTGTCCGCGGACCTCTTTGAACTGGCCCGCGTTCCGGTCGCCGTCGTCTGTGCCGGCGCCAAGAACATCCTCGACTTGCCGCGCACGCTGGAAATCCTGGAGAGCCTCAGCGTACCCGTCGTCGGCTACGCGACCAGTGAGTTTCCCGCGTTCTATGTACGCGGCAGCGGTGAACGACTGACGACGCGCGTCGACACGCCAGCGCAAGCCGCGTCATTGCTGGCAGCACACTGGGCACTGGATGGAGCAGGCGTGATCCTGGCCCAGCCGCTGCCCGTGGAGTCCGCGCTGGAGACAGAAGAATTCGCGTCCGCCTTATTGCGTGCCGAAGAGCTGGCACGTCAGACCAACGTCCGCGGCAACGCCGTGACGCCGTTCCTGCTGGCCCGGCTGGCGGAGCTAACCACAGGCAAGACGCTGCGCGCCAATCAGGCGCTGATCGTCGCCAACGCCCGCCTTGCGGCCGAAGTGGCGACGGCGCTGGCGGAACGGCCGGCGAAGCAACAAGGAAAACATGCAACGAACTCGTCGACGGCGAAAATTCGTCGGCGCGGGCAGTAGAGGCGACGGACCCAGGTTCTGGACGGCCTGGCCGCCGCTGCGTTGCCCGCTTTGGCTAACTGGCAGACGTTTGCGCCGATTCAAAATGTACGTTACTGTACGCTAGCGCCCATTCCTTCATGTAGCGAACCTGAGTCGGCTGGATGCGATAGACGACCAGCTGCGGATTGTCGATGCTCCCCAGGTACTGGCGCAGCAGCGGATTGCTGTCCCAGATTTCCTGAAGGAGTACGCGGTCGGTCACCACTTCCGCGATGCCGGTGATGCGCACCTGGTCGTGCTGGTCATCCAGGTAGCACAGTTCGACGCGTGGATTGGCCGCGATCTCGACAGTCTTGTGATAGCTGCGCAGGTTGGCCACGTACACGGTGAAGCCGTCGGTCTTGACCGGCGAGACGGGACGCAGACGGGGCTGGTCGCCGTCGATGGTGGCGAGGTACGGGAAGCGATCCGCCCGCACCACGGCCTGGGCGAGCGAGACGAGCAACTCCGGTGCGATCGGCTCGGGGAGGGGCTTGGCCATGAAAACGTCTCCAGGTGGAATGCAGTTGTTGTCCCTGTCTTGAATCGGCGGTTATCAAACCGGTAGACCGAAGCGCCGGCGAGCTTCCTGGCAGAACAGGCTGCCGACGGCGAAAGTACGGCAGACACCGGGACGCTGCGGATAGACGCTACAGGCATTGACGCCGCCGGCACAACCGCCCAGTGCGGCGCAGACCTTGGTGCCGTGCGGGTCGCGCTTGGTCGGCAACGCCGGTATCCGCTCGGGCGGGTCGGCGTCTTGCACGTCGACGCGGACAATTGGCAAGCCGGTGCCGTGGAGGCGCTCCACGTCCGTTTCGTCGAGCAAAACGTAGGTTTCGCCCGGTGAGATCGATGCACAGCAGGCGCCGCAGGTCAGACAGTCGTAGTCAGTGGGTTCGTCGGCCACGATCGAGGTCTCTGGTTGCCGTTCGGGCAGTGTCAGGGGGTTTCAGAACTCTTTGAAAGCAGAGGACATCTGCTATACTAGGGCCTGTCCGTTGATTGTTGCCACGTCTGTAGGAATCGCCGCGGTCTCCGCAGGCTGAAGCCTGCGGCTACAGACGTGCAAGAACCAGCAGACAGAACCTAGCCCAACGTCGGCTGCCCGGGGAATCGAGCAGGATGATAACGATGCCAACTCCGATTCGCGTCGGTGCGGTCAATTACCTGAACACCAAGCCGCTCATCTGCGACCTGGAAGCACTGGCGCCGAACATCGAATTGATGCTCGACGTTCCCAGCCGGCTGGCCGACCTGCTGCGTGAAGGCGAGCTCGACGTGGGCCTGATCCCGGTGGTCGAGTACTTCCGCGCCGGCAACTACAGCATCGTGCCCGGCATCTCCATCGCGTCGCGCGGCCCGGTGCTCAGCGTCACGCTGTTCAGCCGGGTGCCCTGGGCTAACATTCGCCGGGTGGCGCTGGACGAAGGCTCGCGGACCAGTGCGGCGCTGGCACAGATTCTCCTGCGCAAACGGCACGGCGTCCACCCCGAGATTGTGTCGTTGCCGATGAACCGTGCGGCCGAGGAAGTGGACACCGACGCGGTGCTGCTGATCGGGGATCGGGCCATGCGGGCATGTCTGCCGGGGTTCGTCCATGCGTTCGATTTGGGCCAGGAATGGCAGGATTGGACGGGATTGCCCTTCGTCTATGCGTTCTGGGCCGTGCGCGAGGGCGTTGACCTGGGACCGGCGGAATCGGCGTTCGCGGAGGCGAAGCAGCGTGGAAGCGAGCGGATTGGCCGCATCGCCCATGACGAGGCGCCGCGCCTGGGGCTGGACGCGGGCTTTTGCCGGCGCTACCTTCAGTCGATCATTCACTTTGACCTGGGGCCGCGCGAGCAGGCGGGACTGCACCACTACTACATGCTGGCCTGCGAGCTGGGCCTGGCGCGGCGAGGAGTGAACCTTGAATTCTACGGTCAACCGCATCTTGCAGAAAGCCGTTGACGGCCAACGTCTGACCTTCGAGGAAGGCGTCGCGCTGTTCGAGTGCCGCGACCTGATGGCGCTGGGCCGTGCCGCGGATGCCGTCTGCCGTCGCCTGCATCCCGAGCCGTACCGCACGTACAACATCGACCGCAACGTCAACTACACGAACATCTGCGCCGCCGTCTGCGACTTCTGCGCGTTCTATCGCAAGAGCCACGACGCCGACGCCTACGTCTTGCCGCGCGAGGAGCTGTACAAGAAGATCGAGGAGACGATCCAGCTCGGCGGCGACCAAATCCTCATGCAGGGCGGCCTGCATCCCACGCTCAAGCTGGAATGGTACGAAGAGCTGCTGCGCGACTTGAAGTCGCGCTTTCCGACGGTCAACCTGCACGCCTTCAGCCCGCCCGAGTTGTGGTTCTTCCACAAGCTGAACAAGATCCCGCTGCGCGAAGTGCTGCAGCGCCTCAAGGACGCCGGCATGGGCAGCCTTCCGGGCGGCGGCGGCGAGATCCTCGTCGATCGCGTTCGCAAGGCGATGACCGTCAACAAGTGCCTGACCGACGAATGGCTGGAAGTGCATCGCGTCTGGCACCAGCTGGGCGGCCGATCGACCTGCACCATGATGTTCGGCCACATCGAAACGCTGGCCGAACGCATCGAGACGCTGGAACGCCTGCGGCAACTGCAGGACGAAACCGGCGGGTTCACCGCCTTCATTTGCTGGACCTTCCAGCCCGAGAACACGGCCATGGCCGACGTGTCTCCGGTGGGCGCCTACGAGTACTTGAAGACGCAGGCCATCGCCCGTCTCTACCTGGACAACATCCCGAACATCCAGTCGTCTTGGGTGACGCAGGGCCCGAAGGTCGGCCAGATGGCGCTCTACTTCGGCGCCAACGACATGGGAAGCCTGATGATCGAGGAAAACGTCGTCGCCTCGGCCGGCACCGTCTACTACCTGTCGCTGGAGCAGATCAAAAGCGCCATCCGCGAGGCGGGTTACATGCCCCGACAGCGCAACGTGTTTTATGAATACGTCGACCCGGCAGCAGGAGTCAGGGATCAGGAATCAGGAGGCAGAAATCAGAAGCCAGAGAGCAGGAATTCGGTCGCGAATGGCGGCGGACAAACAGGCACAGTCAGCCTACCAGTGTTGGCGACTCCTGAGTCCTGATTCCTGTCTCCTGCCCCCTACTTCCCAATGGTTGAAGTCGACCATTTAACGAAGTCCTTTCCCGACGTCGGCCGCGGTCCGGTCGTGGCGGTGGACGGCATTTCGTTCGCTGCCCAACCAGGCGAAATCTTCGGCCTGCTCGGCCCCAACGGCGCCGGCAAGACGACGGCACTGCGCATCCTGAGCACGCTGCTGCGTCCGACGACCGGCACGGCCCGCGTCGCCGGATTCGACGTTTCCACTCAGCCCAACGAGGTGCGGCGGCGCATCGGCTTCATGTCGGCGTCCACGGGGGTCTACGATCGCATGTCGGCGTGGGAGCTGGTGGAGTTCTTCGGCCGGCTGGGCGGCATGGCGGCCGATCGGCTCAAGCCGCGCATGGAGGAAGTCTTCACCCTGCTGCAGATGAACGACTTCCGCGACGTGATGGGCGGCAGTATGAGCACCGGCATGAAGCAGAAGGTGTCGTTCGCCCGGGCGATCATCCACGATCCGCCGGTCCTGATCTTTGACGAACCGACGGCGGGCCTCGACGTGCTGGTGGCTCGCACGGTGCTTCAGACGATCCAGCAGTTTCGCACCAGCGGGAAGTGCATTCTGTTTTCGACGCACATCATGCGCGAGGTCGAGAAGTTGTGCGACCGCGTGGCAATCCTGCACCGCGGCCGCATCTTGACGAGCGGCACGCTGCTCGAGCTGCGCGAGAAACACGCGGAGCACGATCTTGAGGAACTGTTCTTCAGCCTGGTTTCTTGAAGCGAACGACGTACTCTCCCGAATGCCATTCACTTAAGGTGGATTCTGAGTGGCACGGACATTTCTGTCCGTGCAACCACTTTGTCCGCACGGACAGAAATGTCCGTGCCACCGGCACACGCCTGCCGCCGCTCGGTAAAGGAATGGCATTGAATGCCATTAACATAGGCAGGCGCCAGGCGAGCGGGGCGTGTGAACGCCCCGGTTTTGGTCGCTCAACCGGGGCG